>CAZIDS010000077.1:0-11514 GCA_964537945.1 uncultured Gemmatimonas sp.
CGTGGTCGATGCCGATCATCCTGACCACGTAGTCGATGTGGTCGACGTAGTCCTTCACGGTCGCCATCGGGTCGGCGGGATAGCGGCGCGCCGTGATGTCCTCCTGCGCCGCGAGGTAGGCGTTCTTCCGGTCCATCGGGAGCGCGTCCACCGAGGCCGACACCTCGCGCGGATTCGTCCCCGTCACGCCGAACTGCTGGCGCAGCGCGTCGATCGCCGCCTGCCGCTCGGCGTCGCGCGTCGGGTTGCACTTCACGTACGAGTTGAACGCGACGAGCTGGATCACGCCGCCGTTGCGGCCCATCGCGCGGATCTGCTCGTCGTCGAGGTTGCGCGAGTGGTTGCACAGCGCCCGGACGCCCGAGTGCGACGCGATGATCGGTGCCTTCGTCAGCTCGATCGTCTGCATCATGCTCGCCTTCGACGGATGCGAGATGTCGATCATGATGCCGTACTTGTTCAGCGAGTCGATCGCCTGCCGGCCGAGCGGCGAGAGGCCGTTCCACATCCAGACGCCGTCGCGCTCGCCCGTGTTCGAGTCGGAGAGCTGGCTGTGCCCGTTGTGCGCGAGCGAGAGGTAGCGGCCACCGAGGTCGGCGAACTGCCTGATGCGCGAGAGGTCGTTGCCGATCGGGAAGCCGTTCTCGATCCCGATGAAGATCACCTTCCGCCCGCTCGCGTAGATGCGCCGCGCGTCCTCGGGGGTGCGCGCGAAGCCGACGCGGCCCGGCGCGAGCGAGTCGGTGAGCCGGTGCACCGCGGCGAACTTCTCCATCGCCGCCTGGTAGGCCTGCGCCATCGTCGAGTCGTTGAGCACGCGCGCCTGGCCGACGAAGACGATCAGGAAGGCCGCGTCGAGCCCGCCCGCTTCCATCTTGGGGATGTCCACCTGGTTCCGCGCGATCCCGGTGACGTAGTTCAGCGTGTCGCGCCGGAAGGCGGCCGGCGAGATGTCGACGTGCGTGTCGAGCGTCATCACGCGGTCGTGGATCGCGCGGGCGCGCGCGACGAGCGCGGCGTCGTCCTGCGCGGCGAGGCGCGCGACGGGCGCCGCGCCGGCCAGCGCGATAAGGGACAAGAGGAGCGGACGGCGGGTGGAGCGCGACATTGGTTCCCCGGTGGTGTGTGTGCCGTGGCTGCCGCGGATACGCGCCAGGCCGCCCGCAAGTTGGACCGCGCCACCCCGTTCCGCCACGATGCGACGCGGCCCCGGAGGCGTCCGCCTCCGGGGCCGCGTCTGCCCGCAGGAGCGCCGGCTAGAACGCCGCCAGCGTCCGCTCCAGCATCGCGCTGATCGTCGCCGCCGCGGCCGGGTCGATGAGCTGCTTCCGCAGCGCCACCTTCACGTCCTCGAGCGCCTCCGCGACGCGGTTCCGCGCGCCGCCGAGGTTCCCCGCGACGCGCTCCGCCTCGGCCTTGTCGAGCACCGGGCCCAGCGTGCGCCACATCGTCTTCGTGATCGCGCCGCTGACGTAGAGGTCCGCCACGAGCTGCCGCGAGCGCGTGAGGCCCATCTCGACCGTGAACGGCGAGACGGTGGCGGTCGAGGTGACCGTGTCGGCGAGGCCGCGCACGTCGGTCACCACGAGCGTCACCGCGTAGCTGCCGGCCGCCGCGTAGGCGTGGTTCGCGCCCTGGCCGAAGCCGGCCGTGCCGTCGCCGAAGCTCCACGCGTAGGTGAGCGCGTCGCCGTCGGCGTCGCTCGAGAGCGCGCCGCTCATCGCGATCGCGTCGCCCTGGATGCCGCTCCACGGCCCGTCGAGCGCCGCGACCGGCGGCCGCGTGCCGCTCTCGACCGCGGTCTCGATGTCGTCACGCAGCGCCGAGAGGAGGTCGAAGCCGCTCGCGGCCTCCACCGCGTCCACCGTCGTGAGGTAGGTCTGCCAGGGCACGTTGCGGATGCCGGCGTCGTTCGGCATCAGGACCGCGAGCACCTGCACATCGTCCCAGGAGTCGATGCTCGCGAGCCCGGCGTCGCGCGGCAGCACGAGCGCGACCTTCCACGTCGCGCTCGGGATGGTGATCCGCCCCTCGTTCTTCACCGTGCCCTTCGAGCCCGAAGCGCCGGCGACGATGTACACCTCGCGGTTGTCGTTCCGCGCGAGGTCGCCGAGGTGGTTCTCGAACTGCGCCCACGGGCCCTGGTTGTTGTCCGACGCCTGCGGGATGATGTTCGAGAAGTAGAAGGTCGCCGCGTTGTCGAGGCTCCCCGTGGTGCGGTCGAACGAGCGCGCGAGGTGGCCGCGGTCGATGCCGTAGCCGGCGATCGCGCCGGCGCCGGTGTAGTCGCCCGTCGTGTAGCGCTGCCCCTGCGGCAGCTCGGGGTCGTACGTGAAGCAGTCGCAGCGGTCGAGCGCGCCGAAGTGCGACGCGTCGAGGTCGTACGCCACCCAGTTCGGGATGCCGCGGGCCGGGCTGAACGACGACGTGTACTGCGCGCGCCGGATGATGACCTCGTCCGAGGCGTCGCCGTCGGTCGGGTCGCCGAACTCGGTGTTGTTGCCGTAGGCCGCGGTGCCGCCGAACGCGCCGACGATGCTCTCGAGCGCATAGGTCGCGCTGGTGCCGTCGGACGCGGTCGCGCGGAGCACCATCGTGCCGGCGCCGAGCGCGCGCACGACGCCGTTCGCGTCGATGCTCGCGAGCGCCGGCGTCTCCGACGCCCAGGTGAACGTGGTGGTGATCACCGTGCCGTCGCTGCCCGAGCGCAGCGTGGCGAAGAGCTGGTCCTCGAACCCGACCGGGAGCGGCGGGTCGGTGTTGTCACGGCCGCTGAAGGTGATGCCGTTGGGCGGCGGGGGCGGCGTGACGCCGTAGCAGTAGCCGGGGTTCGCGGTGGCCGAGGTCCAGGCGCCCGCGGGGGTGCGCTGCAGCGACGTGCCGACCGGCGCCGAGTTCTGGAAGGCGATGATGTCGGTGGACGTCATCCCGGCCGCGGGGCCGTCGGTGGCGAGGAAGGTGCCCTCGTACGACAGGAACTCGACGACCGTGCCCGCGTCATTCACGAGCGCCATGCCGTCGGGCGAACCGTTCTGGATCGCGTTGCTCGGGTAGCTCACGAACGCGGTGCCGCGGCCGCTGCACGCGTCGGCGAGCGTGCCGGTGAGCGCCTTCGTGTCGTACGCGAGGCCGCCGTTGCCGTTGTACAGCACGATCGACCAGCCGGCGAGGCTCGCGCCGGCCGGGCCCTCGACCTCGATCACCTCGTTGGCGTCGGTGCCGAAGTTGTCGTAGTGGATCTCGCTGAAGCGCACCGGCGGCAGCTCCACCTGGTGCACCTGCACGACCACCAGCGCCGTGTCGGCGAAGCCGTTCTCCGCCGCCGCGATGATGTTCGCGAGGCCGGCGCTCACGCCGGTCACGACGCCGCTCGTCGAGACGGTCGCGACCGCCGCGTCGGTGGTGCTCCACGTGAGCGCCGCGCCCGCGATCGGCGCGTGCGCCGCGTCGAAGGCCGTCGCCGAGAGGTTGAGCGTCGCGCCGACGTCGATCGTGTCGAGCGCGGGCGTCACTTCCACCGAGGCCACGACCGGCGTGCTGCCCGGATTCTCGTCGCCGTCGTTGCAGGCGCCGAAGCTGTTCGCGGCCGGGCCGGTCCACGTGCCGTCAGGCTGGCGCTGCAGGCTCTGGCCGATCGGCGTCGTGCCGAGCTCGCTCACACCGACGTTCACCGAGGTCATCCCCGCCGCCGGCCCGTTGCTCGCCGTGAAGGGGCCCTCGTACGCGAGGAACTCGACCACCGCGCCCGTGTTGTCCACCAGCGCGACGCCGTCGTTCGGGCCGTTCTGGATGCCGTCGGTGGGGTAGGTCAGGACGATGACGCCGCGCTGGTTGCAGGTCGCCGGGATCGTCTGGGTCAGGGCGCGCGTGTTGTACGTGACCGCGGCCGTCGGGACGTTGCCGTTGTAGAGCACGACCGACCAGCCGGTGAGGTTCGTGCCGGCCGGACCCGAGAGCTCGATCGACTCCCCGGTGTCGGTGCCCGTGTTGTCGTAGTGGATCTCGGAGATGCGGACCGCGGGGCCGGTGCCGATGATCGTCGGCGCGAGGTGCGGCTGGCGGCGCAGCTCGGGACCTGTCGGGCCCTCGCTGGTGCAGGAGAGCGCGAGCAGGGCGGCGCCGAGGGTCAGGGCGCGGGAGGTCCAGGGACGCATACGGTGGGGTCTGGAAGTGGGACCGTCGGGAGCACTGGGCCCCGAGGACGGCGAGATCGACCGCAAATTCTACGCCCCGCCCACGGCGCGGCGGAACCCGCTCGCATCGCGGTGACCGACGCGTTACCATCCCCCAAAGACCCCTCATTTTCGGAGCCCCAACGTGATCCAGCGCAGCGCGTCCGCCCAGTGGAACGGAGACCTCAAGGCCGGCAATGGCAGCATCAGGACCGGCAGCGGGGCCGTCGAGGGGAAGTACTCCTTCGGGACCCGGTTCGAGAACGCGCCCGGCACGAACCCCGAGGAGCTCCTCGGGGCGGCCCACGCGGCCTGCTTCTCGATGGCCCTGTCGCTCGCCCTGACGCAGGGCGGCCACACCCCGGTGCGCGTGAGCACCACCGCGAACGTCCGGATGGAGCGGGTGAACGAGAAGATGACCATCATCGGCATCGACCTCGCGACCGAGGGCGAGGTGCCCGGGATCTCGGCCGAGGCGTTCGCGCAGGCGGCGGAGGCGACGAAGAGCGGGTGCATCGTGTCGCGGGCGCTCGCGAGCGTGCCGATGACCCTCAAGGCGACGCTGAAGTAGCCCCGAAACCGTCATCCGACCGGGGGCGTACGGCCCTGTGATGCCACTTCAGTCCACCGTCGCTCCGCCGGCGCAGGGCACCCCCACGACCGCGCCAGCCCCGGTCGCGCGCACCGGCTCCCCGGACCAGATCTACCAGGGGCTCCGCGAGCAGCGCGAGGTGCTCGGCGAACAGAAGCGCCGCGTGCTCAACGAGCGCGAGGAGATCACCGACCAGCTGCGCGAGGGGGCGGTGAGCGACGGGGACCGGACCGGCCTGGAGAACCGCCTCGCGGCGACCGACCAGCGGCTCGCGCAGATCAACATCCAGATCGCCGAGGTGGACGCGCAGGTGGCGGCGGCGGCGGCCGTGCCGGGCGCGATCGTCGAGCAGCCGGAGCGCGACCCGTGGCTGAACGGGCCGCCGGTCGAGCTGGTGGTCTTCGGGATGTCGCTGAGCTTCGTGCTGCTGATCCCGGCGGCGATCGCGTGGGCCCGGCGGCTCTGGCGGAAGGCGAGCGTGATCTCCGCGGTCCCGCCCGAGGTGGTCGACCGGATCAGCACGATGGAGCGGAACCTGGAGACGGTGGCGCTCGAGATCGAGCGGATCGGCGAGGGGCAGCGTTTCGTCACGCAGCTGCTGGCGCAGGGTGCCGAGCGGCAGCCGGAGCGGATCGGCGCGGGGTCGCGTCCGGGGGGCCCCGGGGGCGCCTGACGCACGTTCCGTGTGACGGTCGGCACAGCCGTCGGACCCGCCGGGCGCCACCCTTCCAGTGGAGGGTCGGCGCCCGGTGTCACGTTGTGATGCGGCCGGGCCGGCAGGTGGTCCGGCGCGGTTGCCGGGCCTCACGCTCCGCAGTCTATTGCAAAGCGACGGGCCGCGGATGTCCCGCGGCCGGGCGAGGGGCGTCCGGCGCCCCAGGAGCACCAGCGATGCGGTCGTGGAACGAGCGGCGCACGAGGCGGGGACGGCACGGGGGCTTCACGGTCATCGAACTGCTGATCGTGATGGTCATCGTGGGGCTCGTCGTCGCGTATGCGGCGCCGAAGGTGAACGTGTCGGGGTTCCGCGTGAACTCGTCGATGCAGGTGCTCGGCACGACGCTCCTCACGGCGCAGCGCCAGGCGATGACCCAGCAGCACAACGTCATGATCCTGTTCGACACGGCGCAGCGCCGGCTGTCGATCCACGAGGACCGCGACAATGACGGCATCGTGGACACGGGCGAGCACGTCCGGTCGGTGAACATCGGCGAAGGCGTCGTCTTCGGCCGGGGCAATACGCCAGCCATGGCGATGGGGGGCGCGGTGGTGACGTTCACGCGCCGGGTCTCGGGGCTTCCTGCCCTGGTGTTCCATCGTGACGGTTCGGCGAGCGAGGCCGGCGGCTTCTATGTAACCTCGCTCCGGCAGTCCAAGTTCAACCGCAATCCGGACGAGACCCGGGCCGTGCAGGTGGCCCGGGCGACGGGGCGGGCGACCTGGTTCCGTTACCGCACCGACGGCTGGATCAAGGCCTTCTGATGACCACGCGACGTGAAGGGTTCACCCTGATCGAGATCGTGATCGCGATGACGATCCTGCTCATCGTGATGCTGACGCTCGTGACGATGACGGGGCGCGCGGTGCACGTGACCACGACCTCGGAGCGCGAGCAGGCCGCGATCCAGCTCGTGACCGACCGCACCGACGAGGTGCGGACCAACCCGAACTACGCCGGCCTCGACAGCATCTACGCGGGGACGGAGACCAGCTTCGCGACGCTGCAGGGGTTCCGGCGCGTCACGACGATCACCCGGATCACGTCCGGGGGACAGGACTACAAGAAGATCACCGTGACCGTGACCGGCCCTGGCATCGCCACGGCCGTGTCGCGGACCGTCACCGTGGCGGCCCCATGACCCAGCGAACGGCCCCCCTGCGCGCGTTCGCGCGCGCACGCCTCCGCACGCGGCGCGGCATGACCCTGCTCGAGATGATGGTCTCGCTCGTCATCTTCTCGTTCGTCACCGCCGGCGCGATGCTCCTCCTCCGCTCGGAGAGCAAGTCGTTCAACCTCGGCTCCGAGCGCGTGGCGATGTACCAGAACGGCCGCTTCGCCATCAACGAGATGGAGAAGGACATGCGGACGTCGGGCGCGGGCGCGCCGGACATCCAGCCGCAGCTGATCTACATCGCCGACTCGGTGATGGTGTTCAACGCGAACTACTGGACGAACACCGCGGGCGACGTCGAGGCCGTCTATTACAATCCGGACGCCCCCGACAGCGCCGTGATGGCGCTGCGCACGAACACGCAGATCACGATCCCCTTCACGTCGATCAACTACCCGGACACGAACTACACGCTGGGCTCGACGAACAGCCCGTCCGAGACGATCAGCTTCTACTTCCGGCGCGACTCGAGCACGACGCGGACCGACGATTTCGTGCTCTACCGGCGCGTGAACCAGCTCGCCCCCGAGGCGGTCGCGACCAACGTGCTCCGCACGAGCGGGCGCGCCTTCTTCGAGTATTTCATCATCGCGACGAACGTGTCGTCGGGCGCGCAGACGATGAGCCAGGTGGCCGCCGGGTCGCTGCCGATGCGGCACACGCGGCCGATCCACCTCGCGATCAACGACACCGGCAGCTTCGCGAAGATCGACAGCATCCGCGCGGTCCGCGTGAACTTCACGATCACCAACGGCCTCTCGGGCACGTCGGAGCGGCTCCGCACGCTCTCCCGGCTGATTCGGCTCCCGAACATGGGCCTCGTGACCTCCCGCAGCTGCGGCGACCAGCCGATCTTCTCGTCGAGCGTCACCGCCGCGAACGCGTACGCGGCGGACGGCACGACGCGCGTCGTCCGGCTCAGCTTCGTGCGGTCGGTAGACGAGGCTTCGGGCGAGCGCGACGTGGAGCGGTACGTCGTCTGGCGACGGCTCGCCACCGAGACCGACTGGGGTGACCCCTACGTCGTGCTGCCAGGCGGCGACTCCGCGTACGTCTGGAACGACCCGGCCGTCACCGTGGGCGCGTCGTACTACTACGCCGTCTCGGCGCAGGACTGCACGCCGTCGCTGTCGTCGCAGCGCACCAGCAGCCTGGTCCTCGTCCTTCCCTGACCGGAGCCGTCCCGATGTCCCTTCGTCCCCGTCTTCGCCCTCGGCGCGGCATCGCGCTGGTCGTGGTGCTGCTCGTCGCGCTCGCGGTCGCCGCGATCGCGTCCGGGGCGACGTTCCTGAGCCTCAACACGTCGCTCGTCAGCACCTACCATAACCGGCTGAGCGTGCTGGAGACCGTCGCCGACGCCGGCCTCGAGCAGGCGCGCTCGGCCCTCAACGCGATCGACTCGCTCTACCCGGACACGGGCTACGTCCGCTACGAGAACGGCGTCTCGGTCACCGACGCTTCCGGAGCGACGATCCCGAACGTCCGCCGCTGGACGTACGTCGGCCCGACCGGCATCACCTCGGGCCAGTACGGCGTCTTCGGCAGCGTGGTGACGATCGTGTCGGACAACTCGGGGAACCAGGTGGTGCGGCGCCTCGAGGTCTTCCAGGAGAGCTTCGCCAAGTACGCCTACTTCACCGACATCGAAGGCTCGATCGTCTTCGGCGCGAATGACGTCCTGTACGGGCCGGTGCATTCGAACGACGTCGTGCAGATCCAGGCGGCGTCGCCGGGTGCGCAGTTCTGGGGCAAGCTCCGCACGGCCCGCACGATCACGAACCGGTCGTCGGGCCGATACCAGGCCGGCTACGAGGAGAACGTCGCCGCGATCCCGTTCCCGGACGTCGCGGACCTGAACCGGCTGCTGGCGCAGGCCACCGCCGGCGGCACGAACTTCACCAGCTCCACGTCGGGCGGCTCGGGCCAGGCCACGATGCGGATCGAGTTCGTCGCGCTCGACCTGAACGCCGACGGCGACAGCACCGATGCCGACGAAGGCTTCATGAAGATCTACACGGTCGCCAGCACCTCGAACGCGTGGTGGGTCACCGCGGACACGACCGGCAACTTCAGCTCGAACGGGCTCACCCAGTCGCGCAACTGCGGCCACATCCTGGCCAGCGGCACCGGCGCGCACTCGGCCTTCAAGACCTTCCGTCATCACTCGGGCACGTCGAACTCGTCCGACCAGCGCCCGTGGGCCGTCAACAACGGCACCTCGCGGCAGTGCTTCCTCGGTGGGTCGAACATCCTGAACGACTGGACCTCGCCGACCGCCGGCGCCTTCCTCGCGACCGATTCGCTGGGCTCCTGGCGCGCGTGGACGGGCACGGTGGACTCGCGCGTCACGACGGTGCGCCCCGCCGACGCGGCGTACCTCTGGCCGATCTCGCGCGCGCTGAACCCGAACTTCAAGGGCGTCATCCACGTCACCGGCAAGGTGGCGGTCAGCGGCAAACTGCGCGGCAACATCACCCTCGCGGCCACCAACGACATCATCGTCGTCGACAACCTCACGTACGTCACGAACCCCGGCGGCACGGTCCCCTGCAACTCGGCGAACCGCGACATGCTCGGGCTCTTCAGCGGCACCGACGTCATCATCGCGGACAACCTGATCAACGCGCCGTACCCGCCCACCGGGAGCGGCACGTACCGCACGTGGAGCAGCCGCGGGTCGGACGAGTACCTGCATGCGGTCGTGCTCGCGCTGAGCAACTTCACGGCCGAGAACTACGACCAGGACCCGACCGACGTGGAGGACTGCCAGGGCGCGAACAACGCCCGCGGCTGCCTCTTCCTCACCGGCGGGCTCATCCAGTACACCCGCGGCCCGGTGGGCCAGGTCAACGGGCGCGGCTACATCAAGCGCTACCAGTACGACGCGTGCGCGGGCTCGAACCCGCCGCCGTACTTCCCGACGACCGGCCACTTCGTGCGCGGACACTATTACGAAGTGGACCCGATCAACTTCAACATCGTGAACTACTGGGAGCTGCTCGTCCCCTGATCGGGGCGTCGCTCCAGCACTGACCGGCAGTCCGGAGGCCCGGTCCCCGTCGCGGGGGCCGGGCCTCCGCCGTCGTGGGTGGCGCCTCCGGCCCCCGGCCGACAGCTTCCCCGGCGCGCCAGCACCCGCGCGCGCCGGGGCGTATCCCGGCTGTCCCGCCGTCCCACCCTCCACCCCGGGTCCGATGTCCCGCCTCCGCCTCGCCCTCGCGGCCGCCTCGCTGGCCGTCGCTGCCGCTTCCGCGGCCTCCGCCTCCGCGCAGGAGGCGCCGTTCATCGGCGTCCGCGTGGACGCCGACCGCAACAAGCTCCTGCTCGAGATCCCCGCCAGCCGCCTCGACAAGGACCTGATGCACCAGTCCGTCCTCGCGACCGGCGGCGGCAACGGCAATCTCGGCCTCGACCGCGGCCAGACCGGCGGCAGCGCCATCATCCGGTTCGAGCGGAAGGGGCGCCGCGTCCTCGTCACGCGCGACAACTGGAGCGTCCGCGCGCTCGGCGCGAGCGAGGCGACGGCCACCGCCGCGACCGAGGCCTTCCCGACGTCGGTCGTCGCGAGCTTCCCGATCGAGGGCGAGGCCAACGGCGTGATCACGGTGGACGCGACGAGCTTCTTCCTCGCCGACACGTACGGCATCGCCGAGAGCATCCGCCGCGCGCAGGGCGGCAACGCGCGGGTGGACGCGAACCGCAGCTGGATCGACGCGAACCGCACGAAGGCGTTCCCGCTGAACACCGAGATCCACGCGGTGCTCACCTTCGCGGTGGACAATCCCGGCGCGTCGCTCCGTCGCGCCGCGCCCGACGCCGCCGCGCCGACCTTCGAGCTGCACCACTCGCTCGTCGAGCTCCCCGCGAGCGAGGGCTTCCGTCCGCGCCGCAGCGACGCGCGCTCGGGGCTCTTCGGCACCGGCTTCAACGACTTCGCGCAGGGCTTCGACGGCACGTACCGCGACGGCTACGCCAACCGCTGGCGCCTCGTCCCGAAGGACCCGGCCGCCTACCAGCGCGGCCAGCTCACCGAGCCGGTGAGGCCGATCATCTACTATCTCGACCCCGGCATCCCCGAGCCGTACCGCGCGGCCTTCCTGCAGGGCGGCAACTGGTGGAACAAGGTGTTCGAGGCGGCGGGCTGGAAGAACGGTTTCCAGGTGAAGGAGCTCCCCGCCGGCGCCGACCCGATGGACGCGAGATACAACCTCATCTATTGGGTGCACCGCGCGGGCCCGGGCCCGTCGGTCGGGCCGTCGTTCTCGGATCCGCGCACCGGCGAGATCGTGCGCACGGTGGTCCGGATGGACGCGTGGCGCTCGCTGGTGGACTACAACATCTACGCCGGCATGCTCCCCGCGGCCGGCCCGAACGGCCTCAACGTCGCGCCGGAAGAGTTCGCGATGATGCGGCGTCGCCAGCACGTCGCGCACGAGATCGGCCACACGATCGGCTTCTCGCACAACTACATCGCGCACGTCTCCGACCGCGCGTCGGTGATGGACTATCCGTTCCCGTTGATCACGATCGACGCGCGCGGCCAGCTCGACCTCTCGAAGGCGTGGCGCCCGTTCGCCGGCGGCTGGGACTCGCTCGCGGTCCGCTACGGCTACACCTGGTATCCCGACGCGGCGAGCGAGGCGAAGGGCCTCGACGCGATCGTCGCCGAGGGCATCCGCCGGAACCTCCGTTTCGTCGCCGACCAGCACGCCGACGCGAGCGGCTCGATCCCCGAGGTGACGCGGTGGGTCGAGGGCCGCACGAGCTTCGAGGCGGTCGAGCGCACGAGCGCGGTGCGCAAGCTGCTCATCGAGAAGTTCGACGAGCGCGCGATCAAGCCGGGCGAGCCGATGTACCT
>CAZIDS010000078.1:0-11509 GCA_964537945.1 uncultured Gemmatimonas sp.
CCCGCGACCCCCTGAACCCCATTCAGGTGCGCTACCGGGCTGCGCTACGTCCCGTCCTGACGCGGCCGACGGCTCCGCACGGACAGGACGCGAAACCTAGTCGGTCGCTGCATCCAAGTCCACGCCGCCGGCCCGCGCCCATCCGCGCCGATCACCGCACCGGCACCCGCGCCAGGTACTGCAGGTCGTCCTCATCCAGCCGCACGGTGTACACGACGCCGTTCCCCACGCCAACGAGCCGCGTCCGCGTCGGCAGCTGCCAGCGCGCCGTGAGTGTCCCTGTTGGCCCGATCACGTCCCAGTTCTCGCGGTCGAGCCGCGTCGGCGTCGCGCGGCGCACCCAGAGCATCCCGTCGGGCGCGGCGAAGATCGCGAGCGGCGTCACCGCCGGGTAGCTTGCCGGCCAGCTCTCGGGCGGCGTCATCTCGATCTGCAGCGTGAAGCCCGGCGGCATGCTCCGCTGCACCGCCTTGCTCTGCTCGGCCAGCACGCGCCGCGCCTCCACCATCTCCGCATCCTTGTCGGCCGCGGTCACGGGGATCCGGTCGATCGCGATCGGGCGCGACGTGGTGCGGCTGCCGTCGGGCTTCACGAACTCCACCGTGTAGGTCGCGCCGTGCACGATCGCGACGCGCCCGTCAGGGAAGACGGCCCAGCTGTCGGCGGTCACGAGACCGGGAAAGGCCATCTTGTAGTGGATCACCTGCCCCTCGACGCGCATCTCGGGCTTGCCGCTCGTGGGGAAGCGGAGCTTGCCGAACGAGGTGCGGCCGTTGCTGCCGCCGCCGGTCGCGGACGAGACGCGGGGATCGAAGCGGATCACCTCGATCGAGTCAGGGATCGACATGCTCCCGCCGCCTCCGATCACCGGGAGCGCACCGGAGTACATAAGCCCCTGCGCATCCATCGCGAAGGGCGCCATGATCGCGGTGCGCGTCTGCGTGTCGAACATGTCGAGGTGGAACGGCACCCCGGCCTTCTGGTCGGGGAGGAAGACCGTGAAGCGCTGCTGCGTGGGATCCATCACCCAGAGGGTATCGCCGCGGATCCTGAAGACGGCGCCGGGCGCGCGGTACTCGCCCGGGCCCGAGCCCTGCCGGCCGAGCGCGGTGCGCGCGCCGGTCGTGAAGTCGACGACGGTGAGCTCGCCTTCCATGCCGTCGGCGACGACGACGAGTCCGCCGCGCGCCTCGCGCAGCGCGGCGACGAGCGAGTAGGGCTCATCGAGCTCGCGGCTCGGCTTCGGCAGGTCGCGGAGCGGCGGCGCGCCCTGCGCCGCGACGGTGAAGGCCGGCGCGAGGAGCGCCAGGGCAAGGAGTGAACGGGACAGGGACCGAACCGATCGAGCGGACCAGACGGACGACACGCGCAGCTCTCCCTTCGGGGTGTGCGCTCCCTACGTCGCGTGGCGTGGCCTGTTTCGCGGTGGCCTTGTCGGTGCCGCCGGGCGCGGTACGCCGTGCCGCGACATCATCGTTGCCAGGTCGCGGGCTCCGAGGCGTTGCCGCTGCGATCGAGCGTGTGCACGGCGACCGCATCGATCCCCGCGGCGTTGATCGTCACGCTCGCCGTCAGCGCGAAGACGCGTCGCTGGTCCCACACGCCATTGGCGCGCCAGCGCACGAGCCACCAGTAGGTCCCGCTGCCCCCGGTCATCGTCGCGTACGCGCTCGTGCCATTCGCCGTCACCTGGAGGGTCGGCGGTGCGGGCGGCACCGCGTCGAGCCAGGTGGTGGCCGGCGGGATGGCGCCGGTCGCGTACGCACCGGAACGCAGCGCGGTCGCGTAGCCCCCGCGGTCGGTGCGGACGCTGCTCGCGTTATACAGGATCGTCCCGCTCGCGCCGCCGAACGACCCGGTCTGCGTCCGCACCTGCGCGACCTGCGCCGGGATCTCGCCGGACGAGAAGGCCGACCCGGTGCCGTCGGCGACCCGATATCCCGCGAGGCCGGGCCAGAGGTGCCTTCCCAAGGTGTTCTGCTGGCCCCACCAGGCGAGGAGCGCCGGGAAGCTCTGGCCCGTGGAGTTCATCGCCCAATACAACTGCGGTGAGAAGTAGTCCACCCAACCGCTCTGGAGCCAGAGGCGCGAGTCGGCGTAGATGCTCGCGTACGCGTCGAGGCCGGTGACGCCGGCCGGGTTCCCCGGGCGCCAGATGCCGAACGGGCTGATCCCCACCTGCACATGGGAGGAGGCACCGCGCACCGACATGTAGAGCCGCTGGACGAACCGGTTGACGTTCGCCCGCCGCCACTCCGCGCGGCCCAGCGAGCCGCCGCCGCCGAGATAGTCGGCGTAGGTCACGCTGTCGGGGAAGTCGAGTCCGGGGCAGGCCGCGTTCGGGTACGGATAGAAGAAGTCGTCGAGATGGACCGCGTCGACGTCGTAGCGCGCGACGACGTCGAGGATCACCTGGACCGCCCGGTCGTGCACGGCCTCGGCGCCGGGGTCGAACCAGAGCTGCGTGCAGTACACGCGCGCGAGGTCCGGCCGCTCCTTCGCGAAGTGCTTCGGGCTCAGCGTCGCCGTGTCGGTGAGGTTCGCGGCGCGGAACGGATTGAACCAGGCATGCAGCTCGAGACCGCGCAGGTGCGCCTGCGTCACCGCGTAGTCGAGCGGGTCGTAGCCGGGCGAGACGCCCTGCGTGCCGGCGAGCGACTTCGCCCACGGCTCGATCGTCGAACCGTAGAGCGCGTCCCCGGCGGCGCGCACCTGCAGCACGACGGCATTGAGCCCGGTCTGCTGGGCCACGTCGAGCAGCGCGTCGAGCTCGGCCTTCTGCTGCGCCGCCGAGAGACTCGGGCTCGACGGCCAGTCGATGTTCGCGACGGTCGCGATCCACATCCCGCGGAACTCGCGCGCGATCGGCGGCACGACCAGCGGGTCGGGGCTGCGTGGTGCGGTGGGACCGTCCGAGCAGGCGGCCACGAGGAGGACCAGCGCCGGCAGGAGGCGGGTGCGACGGGGGACGGCGGGGTTCGGGCGGAATCGCATCGCCGAGTAATCTGAACGCGACGGGCGCCTTCCGCGGGGCCTTGCGCCTCGGCCGGATGCTGGTCACCGCCGGGCCGCGGCGGTACGTTCCCGCCATGCCACGCTACCTCATCGAAGTCGCCCACGACCCCGACACCGTCGCCTGCGTCCACGCGATCGAGGTCTTCCTGCGCACGGGCTCGCACTACCTCACGCACGCGGACTGGGGCTGCAAGGACGACGTGCACAAGGCGTGGATGGTCCTCGAGCTCGACACGCGCGAGGAGGCGCTCCACATCGTGCCCGCCGACTTCCGCGGCCGCGCGACCATCGTCGAGCTGAGCAAGTTCACGCCCGAGAAGCTCGACAAGCTGCAGAAGAAGCACGGGCTCAAGCCCGCCTGAGGGCGCCGTGAAGCCGGTCATCCTCGCGGTCGACGACGACGCGACGGTCCTCGGCGCCGTCGAGCGCGACCTGCGGCAGCGCTACCGCGCGGACTATCGGATCGTGAAGGCGGGGTCGCCGGCGGAGGGGCTCCAGACGGCGCGTGAGCTCGCCGCGCGCGACACTCCGGTCGCGCTCTTCCTCGTGGACCAGCGGATGCCGGGGATGACCGGCCTCGAGCTGCTTCAGGCGATGATGCCGCTCCACCCGCAGGCGCGGCGCGTGCTGCTCACCGCGTATGCCGACACCGAGGTCGCCATCGCCGGCATCAATCAGGTGGCGCTCGACCACTACCTGATGAAGCCGTGGGACCCGCCGGAGCAGCGGCTCTATCCCGTGCTCGACGACCTGCTCGGCGAATGGCGCGCGAAGGTGCCGCCCGGGTTCGAGGGCGTGCGCGTGATGGGCTCCGAATGGTCGCCCGAGTCGTATGCGGCGAAGGAGTTCCTCTCTCGGAACCGCGTGCCGTACCAGTGGATCGACCTCGACCGAGATGCGACGGCCCGCGCGCGCGCCGAGGCGCTCGTGGGCGACCTGTCGCGCCTGCCGATCGTCGCCTTCCCAGACGGCTCGCACCTCGTCGCGCCCGATACCGCGGCGCTCGCGAAGCAGGCGGGCCTCCAGGTGGAGGCGGCGCGGCCGCTGTACGACGTGGTGGTGATCGGCGGCGGGCCGGCCGGGCTCGCGAACGCCGTCTACGCCGCGACCGAGGGCCTGCGCGTCGTGCTCGTCGAGGCGACGGCGACCGGCGGCCAGGCGGGCACGAGCTCGCTGATCGAGAACTACCTCGGCTTCCCCGGCGGCGTGACCGGCGCCGACCTCGCCGACCGCGCGGTGGCGCAGGCGCGGCGGTTCGGCGCCGAGTTCCTCACGGGTCGTGCGGTGAAGGCGATCCGCCGCGAGGACCCGTACCGCATCGTCGTGCTGGAGGACGGCACCGAGCTGACGACCTTCGCCGTCGTCGTCGCGACGGGGATGAGCGCGCGCACGCTCGACCTGCCGGGGCTCGTGCCGCTGCAGGGGATCGGCGTCTACTACGGCGCGGCGATGTCGGAGGCGGCCCGCTACCGCGGCGCCGAGATCGGCATCGTCGGCGGCGCGAACTCGGCCGGCCAGGGCGCGCTCTTCTTCTCGCGCTACGCGAAGCGGGTGCACCTGATCGTGCGCGCCGACGACCTCCAGCCGACGATGTCGCACTATCTCGCCGACCGTGTGCGGAAGGTCGCGAACATCACGGTGCGCACCGGCGTCGAGGTCTGCGGCATCGAGGGGACGGGACCGCTCGAGGCGGTGCAGCTCCGCGCGCCCGCGACCGGCGCGGTGGAGCGGCTCGCGGCGTCGGCGCTCTTCCTGTTCATCGGCGTGAAGCCGCACACCGACACCTTCGAGGGAACGCTCGAGCGCGACGCGCAGGGCTTCCTGCTCACCGGCGCCGACCTGCCGCGGGAGCACGACCGGCCGCGCGGCTGGACGCTCGCGCGGGAGCCGCTCGCGTTCGAGACGAACATCCCGGGGGTCTTCGCCGCGGGCGACGTGCGCGCGCGCGCGAACCGGCGCGTGGCGGCCGCGGTGGGCGAGGGCTCGGCGGCGATCTACTCGGTGCAGGCCTACCTGCGGACGGTCTGAGCGATGGAACAGGCGGAGATCCTCGAACGGCTCGTCGCGCACCGGAAGCTCGGCGACTGTCCTCGCCACGAGCTCGAGTGGCTCTCGCGCCACGGCGAGGTGCGCACGGCGGCCGCGGGGGAGAGGATCTTCGAGGCCGGCGTGTACGCGTCGCACCTGATGATCCACTTCAAGGGGCGGATCCGGATCACCGCCGGGCGGCCAGGCGGTCAGCAGACCCTGTTCGAGTGGTCCGAGGGCGAGATGGGGGGAGCGCTCCCCTATTCCCGCGGCGCGCGCGCCCCCGCCGACGTGATGGTGCTGGAGGACTCGATCTCGCTGTGGGTGCCGAAGGAGGACTTCCCCGAGCTCACGCGCGAGTGCCCCGAGGTGACCGCGCGGCTCGTGCATGCGATGGTCGACCGGGCGCGCGTCTTCAGCGCGAACGACCTCCGCGACGAGAAGCTCGTGTCGCTCGGCCGCCTCGCGGCGGGACTCGCGCACGAGCTGAACAACCCGGCCGCCGCCGCGGTGCGCAGCGCGCGCCTGCTCGACGACGCGCTCCGCGCGATCGAGGCCGCGGCGGCGCGCGTCGGCGCGGCCGAGCTCAGCGCGGCGCAGCGCGACGTGATCGAGCGCGTGCGGAGCCGCTGCTTCGCGCGCCTCTCGGGCCCCCTGCTCTCCCCGCTCGCGCGCGCCGACCGCGAGGAGGCGATCGGCGACTGGCTCGCCGCGCACGGCGTGAGCGAGGAGTGCGCCGCGCCGCTGGCCGAGACCGCGCTCAGCATCGGCGCGCTCGACGAGCTCGCTGCCGTCGTGAGCGGTGACGCGCTTGACGCGGCGCTGCGCTGGGTCGCAGCCGGCTGCCTCGTCCGCACGCTCGCACAGGAGATCCAGATGGCGACGTCGCGGATCGAGGGATTGGTGCGCGCGGTGAAGGGCTTCACGTTCATGGACCACGCGCGGACCGCGGAGCCGGTCGCGCTGCGGCAGGGGCTCGAGGACACCTTCACGATCCTCGGCTCGAAGGTGCGCGGGAAGGCGGCCGAGATCATCCTCGACCTGCCGGCGGACCTGCCCCGCGTGAAGGCGGTCGGGGCCGAGCTCAACCAGGTCTGGATGAACCTCTGCGACAATGCGCTCGACGCGATCCCGCCGGGCGGCCACATCACGATCGAGGCGCGCGCCGAGGGCGAGAAGGTGGTGGTGCGCGTCCGCGACGATGGCGGCGGCATCCCCGCCGACGCGATCGACCGGATCTTCGACCCCTTCTACACGACGAAGGAGGTCGGCAAGGGGACAGGGCTCGGGCTCGACGTGACGCGGCGCATCGTGCAGCGGCTCGAGAGCGAGATCGCGGTGACGTCGGAGCCGGGCCGGACGGAGTTCATCGTGCGGCTGCCGAGGGCGGAATGACCGCGGCGTCGCGAAGCGCGCGGCGCGGCCTGCTGCTCGCCGTCGCGCTGCCCGCGTTCGTCCCGGCCCAGGCACCCGAGGCCATCTGGTACGTCCGCAACGACTCGGCGGGCGTCCGCTCCTTCCTCGAGAATGCGTCGCGCATCTCGGTGATCGCGCCGCAGGTCTACGCGATCGACTCGAGCGGCGCGATCCGCGGCGGCACGGACCCGCGCATCGTCGAGGCGGCGAAGCGGCACGGCGTGAAGCTCGTCCCGCTCGTGATGAACCCGGGCTTCGACCTCGGCGTGCTGCACCACATCGTGACCGACCCGCGCGCGCGGACGGCGAGTGCGCACAGCATGGCCGAGCTGTGCCGGACGGAGCGCTTCCACGGCATGCAGCTCGACCTCGAGAACCTGCACACGAGCGACCGCGACGCCTTCACCGCATTCGCGAAGGAAGCGGCGGACTCGATGCACGCGGCCGGCTGCGAACTCTCGGCGGCGGTCGTGCCGCGGCCGAACGACGAACGCGGCGCGCTGGCCTATCACCAGTATCTGTACGACTACTGGCGCGGCGCGTACGACTACGTCGCGCTCGCGAAGGCGCTCGACTTCCTCTCGTACATGACGTACGCGCAGCACACTGGCGGCTCGACGCCAGGGCCGGTCGCGGGCTATCCGTGGATGGTCGCGTCGCTCGACTACATCCTCGCGCAGGGCGTGCCGCCGGAGAAGATCTCGCTCGGGATCCCCTCGTACAGCGACTACTGGTTCCCCGGCTACGGCGAGAAGGGGGGCGCGCACACGCAGGGGTGGGACATCGCCTATCCGCGGTTGATGCGGATCATCCGCGAGGGGGGCGGCGTCCCGAAGTGGGACGCCACCCAGAAGGCCTGGTACGCGATGTGGGAGCGTGACGGCGTCTTCGAGCACGCCTGGATCGAGGACGCGCGGGCGTTCAAGGAGAAGCTCGCCCTCGTGCGCCGCCACCGGCTGCGCGGCTACTCGGTCTGGCTCCTCGGCCTCGAGGACCCGCGCACCTGGGAGATCGTCGGTCCGGTGCGGCGCTAGGCCGGCGTCACGGTGCTCGCGCCACCGGATGCACGGGCCGCGGCCCGCGCCTTCCGCTCGCGCGTGAGGTGGCTCTCGCCGCCGAGCATGCGGAGGATCAGCATCAGCTGCGCTCGATGGTGCATCTCGTGCTCCTTGATGCTCATCAGGCTCTCGAGCCGCGACTTCGGGTTCTTCCCCATCGTGTCGGTGAAGGTCTCGCCGAGGAAGGCCTCGTCGAGCGACTCCATCCAGGATCCGATCGCCTCGCCCTCGGTGCGGAGCATCTCGAGGAGCGCGGCCTTGGTGTGGAGCTGCTGTTCGAACGCGGCGCCCTTGGCGAGCGCGGCCGGGAAGTCGAACCCGACCAGCGTCGTGATCCGCAGCCGCTTGTTGAACTCGAGATAGAGGTTCGGCGCGAACACGATGTGCGCGACCAGCTGGCGCACGGTCCGCAGCCCGGGGGCCGCCACGAAGTCGAACTGCGCGTCGGGGAGCTCCTCGACCACCTTGATGGTATTCCCGCGCACGGTCCGGAAGGCCGCCGCGAGCTCCTTGCCGCCATAGATCATCTGGTCATCACTCCGAAAGGGTGAAACGGTCGCCATCACGATGCGCCGGGAATCTGCGGCGATGCTCCTCCAGCCGCTCGCGCGAGCAAGCGGCGCCCTCGACCGCCGGCGCCGCGCCGCACTCGACCAGGTCGCGGCCGAGCGGGTCCACGAGGCACGAACCCCCGAGGTACGGGTGTCCGTTCCCATCCGTGCCGGCGCGGTTCACGCCGGCCACGTAGCAGAGGTTCTCGATCGCCCGCGCGCGCAGCAGCGTGCGCCACGCCTCGTGCCGCGGCGCGGGCCAGTTCGCGACGTAGAGCAGCAGGTCGTACTCGAGCGCGTCGGGGCCGCGCGACGGCTCGGTGCGGTTGCGCGAGAACACAGGGAAGCGGAGGTCGTAGCAGACGAGCGGGCAGACGCGCCACCCGCGCCACTCGACCACGAGCCGCCCCTTCCCCGCCCGGTACCACTCCTGCTCACGCGCCATCCGGAACAGGTGCCGCTTGTCGTAGACCTTCACCGCGCCGTCGGGCGTGACGAAGAGCAGGCGATTGAACACGCCCTCGCCGTCGCGGATCTGGATGCTGCCGGTGAACGCGGCGTCGAAGCGCCTGGCGGCGGCCTTCATCCACGCGACGCTCGGCCCGTCCATCCCTTCGGCCGTCTCGACCGCCGCGTTGGAGAAGCCGGTCGTGAAGGTCTCGGGCAGGATGACGAGGTCGGTGCGCCCCTCCTCGCCGGCGAGCGACGCCTCGATGCGCGCGCGGTTCGCCGCGGCGTCGTGCCAGGCCGTGTCGTTCTGCACGAGGGTGACGCGGAGGTCGCTCACAGCGCGGCCAGCCGTTCGAGGGCGGCGTCGAGCGTGGCGTCGTGCTTCGCGAAGCAGAAGCGCACGAGCCGCTGGCCGGCGGGCGCCTTTCCATAGAAGGGGGAGAGCGGGATCGCCGCCACGCCGTGCTCGGTGCAGAGCCAGCGGCAGAACTCCACGTCACCCAGCTCCGACGCGGCCGAGTAGTCGGCGACCTGGAAGTAGCCGCCGGGGACCGCGAGCGGCTTGAACCTCGTCCGTGCGAGCCCGCGCGCGAAGCGGTCGCGCTTGGGCTGGTAGAAGGCGCCGAGCCCGTCGCGGTGCCCGGGGTGCGCGCGCATCGCGTCGGCGAAGGCGTACTGCGCGGCCGCGAAACCGCTGAACGTGTTGTACTGGTGCACCTTCCGCAGCTCGGCCGTGAGCGGCGGCGGCGCGATCACGTAGCCCATCCGCCAGCCGGTGCAGTGATACGTCTTGCCGAAGCTCGAGACGACGAGCGCACGCGCGGCGAGCTCCTCGTGGCGAAGCACGCTCTCGTGCCGGCGGCCGTCGAAGACGATGTGCTCGTAGACCTCGTCGGAGAGGACGAGGATGCGCGTGCCCCGCACCATCGCCGCGAGGCGGTCGATGTCCCCGGCGCCCCACATCGCCCCCGTGGGATTGTGCGGCGAGTTGACGACGATCATCCTCGTGCGCGTCGTGACGGCGGCCGCGACGCGGTCCCAGTCGATCGCGAAGTCGAGGCCGGCGAGCGGCACGCGCACCGCGCGCGCGCCGGCGAGCGTGATCACGGGCTCGTAGAGGTCGTACGCCGGGTCGAGGATGATCACCTCGTCGCCGGCGGCGCAGGTGGTCATCACCGCATCGAAGATCGCCTCCGACGCGCCGCTCGTGATGGTGATCTCGCTGTCGGGCGACGCGCGGTGGCCGTAGAGCCGCTCGGTCTGCTCGGCGATCGCCTCGCGCAGCGGCAGGATCCCCGTCATCGGCGCGTACTGGTTCCGCCCCTCACGCACCGCACGCGCGAGACCGTCCACGAGGAAGGCGGGCACGTCGAAGTCGGGGAAGCCCTGCCCCAGGTTCACGGCGCCGACCTCGGTGGCGAGGGCGGACATCACGGTGAAGATCGTGGTGCCGACCTGCGGGAGCTTCGAGGCGAGGGCGGGCGTCGCGGCGGGCGAGACGGAGGTCACGGCGGGAATCTGTCCGCGGGCGGGATGCGGCGCGAGCGGGAAGCCCTACATTCCGCCCGATGCCGACCCCGCCCGCGCTGGTGAACCTGCAGGCGTACGAGGGCGCCGCGCGCGAGCGGCTCCCGCGGATGGTCTACGACTACTACGCCGGCGGCGCTGGCGACGAGGTCACGCTCGGTGCCGCGCGCGCCGCCTGGGACGCGATCGAGCTGCGATACCGCGTGCTGCGCGACGTCTCGGTGCGTTCGCTCCGCACCGAGATCCTCGGTCACGCGCTCGAGTGGCCCGCGCTGGTGGCGCCGATGGCGTTCCAGCAGATGGCGACCCCCGAGGCCGAGCTCGCGACGGCGCGCGCCGCGGCGGCGACCGGCGCCGGCATGATCCTCTCCACGCTGAGCAACCAGCCGATCGAGGCCGTGCGCGCGTCGACCGGCGGCCCGCTCTGGTTCCAGCTCTACATCTATCGCGAACGCGCCGCGACCGAGGCGCTGGTGCGCCGCGCCGAGCAGGCGGGCTGCACAGCGCTCGTGCTCACGGTGGATTCGCCGATGCTCGGCCGTCGCGAGCGCGACCTGCTCAATGGCTTCCACGTTCCCACCGAGCTCCCGGTGCCGAACCTCGGCGCGTCGCCGCGCGGGACGCTGGCATCGGCGCGCACCGCGACCTCCGCGCTCGCGACCTTCGTCGCCGAGCACTGGGATGCGTCGATCTCGTGGAAGGACCTGAAGTGGCTCCGGTCGATCACCACGGTGCCGGTCCTCGTGAAGGGCGTCGTGCGCGCCGACGACGCCGAGCGCGCGCTCGATGAGGGCGCCTCGGGCGTCATCGTCTCGAACCACGGCGGCCGCCAGCTCGACACATCGTTGCCGACCGCGCGGGCGCTGCGCGCGATCGCCGACGCGCTGAAGGGCCGCGGCACGCTCCTGGTGGATGGCGGGATCCGCCGCGGCACCGACATCGTGAAGGCGCTCGCGCTCGGCGCGCAGGGCGTGCTCGTCGGGCGGCCGGTGCTCTGGGGGCTCGCGATCGACGGCGCGGCCGGTGCGCAGGCGGTGCTGCAGCTCCTCAAGGACGAGTTCGACCTCGCACTCGGGCTCGCCGGCTGCCGCGATCTCCTCGAGGTGACCCGCGACCTGGTGGAGCCGTGACGCCCTGGCTCCAGCAGTACGATCCGCTCGGCGCCCCGTGGCGCTCGACGCTCGTCGCGCTCGTTCCGGTGCTGGTGCTCCTCGGCGCGCTCGCGAGCCACAAGGTGCGCGCGCACTGGGCGGCGCTGCTCGGGCTCGCGGCCGCGCTGCTGGTCGCGACGCTCGCGATCGGGATGCCGGCGGGGCTGGCCGTGCGCGCGGCGGGCTACGGCGCGGCGTACGGGCTCTTCCCCATCGGCTGGATCCTGCTGAACGTGATGTGGCTCTACCAGCTCGCGGAGCAGCGCGGGCAGATGGCGGTGGTGCGCGAGAGCATCGCCGGCGTGACGAGCGA
>CAZIDS010000079.1:0-11450 GCA_964537945.1 uncultured Gemmatimonas sp.
CAACCTCGCCTCGGGCGCGACCGCCGCCTACCGCGCGCAGCAGCTGCGGTCGCGATGACCGACGCGGCGCGCCGGATCGCCGAGAACCGCGCGGCGCACGACGCGCTGCTGGGCGGCTACGACGCGCGGCATCCGGAGATCTACAACCCGGTGGAGCAGGCGCGGCTCGTCGCGTCGGTCGCGCGCGCGGTGGGCGCGATCGCGAGCGCGACGCCCGCGGAGCATCGCACGATGCTCGACATCGGCGCGGGGACGGGGAACCTGACCGAGAAGCTCCTCGCACATCCCGGGACCGTGACCTGCGCCGATGTCTCTCCGAAGATGGCGGCCGTGCTCGCGGGCCGGCTCGGGCCGCGCGTGACGCCGCTCGTGCTCGACGGGGCGACGCTGCACCCGCTGCGCGCGGCGAGCCAGGACCTCGTGGGCGCGTACTCGGTGCTCCACCACGTCCCCGACTACCTTGCGCTCGTGGACGAGATGGTGCGCGTGACCAAGCCTGGGGGCGTGATCCTGCTCGAGCACGAGAAGGCGCCGCAGTACTGGGCGCCGAACGCCGCGTTGCGCGCGTTCCTCGACGGTGCCGTGACCTGGCCGGAGAAGCGCTGGACGCGCTTCCTCGACCCGCGGCGCTACTGGGCGCGCGTCCGGCCGCTCTTCGTCTGGCAGCGCTGGGGGAACCCGCGCTGGATGCCGGAGGGCGACCTCCACATCTGGCCCGACGATCACGTCGAGTGGCCGCGGGTGGAGGATCGCTTGCGCGCCGGCGGCTGTGAGCTTCTATACGTCGAGGACCATCTCGCCTACGAGCCGCGATTCGACCGCGCGAAGTGGGAGCGGGCGCGGCTCGAGGTGAGCGACACGCGGGCCTGCATCGCGCGCAAGCGCGCCTGAGGTCACGATGACGCCGACGATCACCGTGGTCACGCCGTCGTACAACCAGGGACCGTACCTGGAGGAGACGATCGATTCGGTCCTCTCGCAGGGGATCGCGGACCTCGAGTACATCATCGTCGACGGCGGCAGCACCGACGAGAGCGTCGAGGTGATCAAGCGGCACGCGCGGCATCTCACGTGGTGGGTGAGCGAGAAGGACCGCGGCCAGTCGCACGCGATCAACAAGGGGATCGCGCGCTCCACCGGGCGCTGGCTCGCCTACCTCAACAGCGACGACGTCTACCTGCCGGGCGCGCTGCGCTCGCTGCTCGACGGGCTCGCGGCGGCGCCCGGGGCCGAGTGGATCGCGGGGGGCGTGATCGGCTTCGGGACGCCGGAGATGCCGGTGCACGAATGGCACCTGCCCGTCGTGCCGCGCGGGATGCTCGACCTGCTCTCGTCGCGGTTCCAGATGGCGCAGCCGGGCCATGTGTGGTCACGCGAGCTCGTGAACCGCGTCGGCGGATTCGACGAATCGCTGCGCTACCTCTTCGACATCAACCTCTACGCCGGGCTCATCGCGCACGGCGTGCGGTGCCACGACCTGCGGCGGCCGGTGGCGGGCTATCGCTTCCACGCGACGAGCAAGACGGTCGCCGAGGGACAGCTCTTCGAGAAGGAGTGGGACATCATCCGCGCGCGGTACGTCACCTCGCTCGGCCCGGTCGATCGCCTGCGGGCGGCGCACCGCATCGGGCTGGTGAAGGCGCAGGCGCTCGCGGTCGCGGCGGCGGCGAAGGCCGAGGGCGGCGACCGCGCGGCGGCACGGGCCGGCTTCGCGCGCGCGCTGCGGCGCCACCCCGGCGTGCTCCTCACGCGCGCCGGCGCGGGGTGCGCGCGGCGGCTCATCACCGGGTGAACGTGGCGCCGCTCAAGGTCGCCTTCGCCTGCACCGGCCTCGGCCGCGAGCGGCGCGGGTTCGAGACCTTCACGCGCGACTGCGCGCGCGCGCTCGCGGAGGAGCGTTCGCTCGCGATCACCGTGCTCGCGGGCGGCCGCGACGGCGCCGTGCCCGGAGAGGTCGTCGTCCCGAACCTTCCGCGCGCCTCGCGCGCCGCGCGCTGGCTCGGCGCGCTCACGCGGCGCGACCCATACTTCATCGAGCAGGGGAGCTTCTTCCTCGGCGCGCTCCCGGTGCTCCGGCGCCTCGACCCCGACCTCGTGTACTTCGCCGACCTGAACTTCGGCAACGCGCTGTGGCACTGGCGGCGGCGCACCGGCGCCCGCTGGCGGATGCTCTTCTACAACGGCGGCAACACGACGATGCCGTTCACGCGCTGCGACCACGTCCAGCTGCTCACGCCGGCGGCGCTCGACGGCGCGCGCGCACGCGGCGAAGACCCGGCGCGGCTCACCGCGCTACCGCACGGGGTCGAGATCCCGGCGCGCTTCACGCCGGTGACGGCCGCCGCGCGCCGCGCCGCGCGCGAGTCACTCGGGCTCCCGCCGGACGGCGAGCTGCTGCTCAGCGTCGGCCAGCTCGACCGGCCGACGAAGCGGACGCACCTGCTCATCGAGGCGGTCGCCGCGCTGCCGGCGCCACGCCCGTTCCTGCTCCTCGTCGGCGCCGACGGACCAGACGGCGAGGGACTGCGCGCACTCGCGCGCGAACGCCTCGGCGACCACTGGCGGTGGATGGGCGTGCCGCGCGAGCGGATGCCGCTGGCATACACAGCGGCTGACCGCGCCGCGCTGCTCTCGCACGGCGAGGGATTCGGGCTCGCGTACGTCGAGGCGATCGCGGCCGGGCTGCCGCTGCTGGTGCACGACGACGCGACCACGCGCTACGTCGTCGCCGAGGCGGGCGTGCGCCAGCCGATCACGGGCGTCGAGGACGCGGTGGCGGGGCTGCAGGCGCTGCGGCTCCTTTCGACCGACGAGGCGGCGGCGCGCGCGCGGCACGCGTCGGTGCTCGACCGGTTCGGCTGGGCACGGCTGCGCCGGCCGTACGTCGAGCTGTTCCATCGCGCGGCGGGGCGGGAATGACCGGGGCGCCCGCCTGGTCGGTGGTGATCCCCACCTACGACCGCCACGAGACGCTCGCGCGCGTGCTCGAGCGCCTCGCGCCGGGCGCGCAGTCGCTCGACGCGCCGCAGTACGAGGTGATCGTCACCGACGACGCGCGCAGCTCGGCGACGCGCGGCTTCCTCGCCGCGCGATTCCCGTGGGCGCTCTACACCGCGGGTCCGGCGCGCGGACCGGCCGCGAACCGCAACCACGGCGCCGCGCAGGCGCGCGGCCGCTGGATCGCCTTCACCGACGACGACACGCTCCCGACGCGCGACTGGCTGGCTTCCTTCGCGCTCGTCGCGGCCGAGGAGCCCGGGCTCGAGGCGCTGGAGGGACGCACGACCTGTCCCGGCGGCTTCCGCACGCCCGCGTTCTACGCGCCGGTCAACGAGACGGGCGGCCTCTTCTGGTCGTGCAACGTCGCCGTCCGCGCCGACCGCTTCCGCGAGATCGGCGGATTCGACGAGGGCTTCACCGTCGCACACATGGAGGACCAGGATCTCCGCGAACGGCTGAAGGGCGCCGGCGTCGGGATCGAGTGGGTGCCGGCCGCGCACGTCGAGCATCCTCGCCGGCGCCAGCCGAGCGGACGCAAGCTCGGGCTGCAGCGCCGCGCCGAGGTGCGCTACCTCTACAAGCACGGCGCGGCGCGGCCGGTGCGATGGCGGCTGCTGCGCGGCGTCGCGCCGCTGCGGCTCGGCATCATCCGGTCGCACGCGTGGGGCGGCGATTCGATGCGCGCGGGACTCTCGATGCTCCGCGAGCTCTGGACGGTCTGGTCGAACGCGCCGGCGTGGGAGCGCGAGTCGGCGCGCGAGTTCCCGGTGCCCGACCCGATGCGCGTGACGCAGCGCCTCGCGCGCAGCTCGGGCCCGACCGGCGTCGAGGCCGCGCCGGCGTGACACGGATCAGCGTGATCGTGCCGGCGTATCGGCGGCCGGCGTCGCTGGCGCGCTGCCTGCGCGCCGTCGCGTCGCAGCTGCGTGCACCCGATGAGGTGATCGTTGCGACGCGCACCGGCGACGAGGCGACGGCCGCCGCGGGGCGCTCCGTCGAGTTCCCCGGCCGCACCGACGTGAAGCACGAGATCGTCGGCGTGCCGGGCGTGATCGCCGCGATGCAGGCCGGGCTCGTGCGCGCGACGGGCGACCTCATCGCGCTGACCGACGACGATGCCGAGCCGCACCCGGACTGGCTCGCGCGCTGCGAATCCACGCTGCACGCGGACGAGGGGCTCGCCGGCGTCGGCGGGCGCGACTGGCAGCCGATCGAGCGCGGCGAGGCCCCGGTCGTCGGCCGCGTACAGTGGTTCGGCCGCGTGATCGGCGCGCACCACCTCGGCGCGGGCCCGGCGCGCGACGTGGACCTGCTCAAGGGCGTGAACTGCTGCTTCCGCGCGGCGCCGCTGCGCGCGGTCGGATTCGACGCGCGCCTGCGCGGCGAAGGGGCCCAGGTGCACTGGGAGATGGCGACCTGCCTGCCGATGCGCCGCGCCGGTTGGCGGCTGCGCTACGATCCCGCGATCGGCGTGGAGCACCATGTCGAGCAGCGCGAGGGCGCCGACCAGGTGCATCGCGGCCATTTCGCCGAGACGCCGTTCCGCGACGCCGTGCACAACGAGACGCTCGCGCTGCTCGAGTACCTCGCGCCCGGGCCGCGGATCGCCTTCGCGCTGTGGGCCGAGACGATGGGCACGGTCGCCGCGCCGGGCCTGCTGTCGGCGCTGCGGCTGCGCGCCCAGGGCCACGGGTGGGCGTGGGCCGCGTGGCGGGCGGCGCGCGAGGGACGCGCGATGGCGCTCGCCACGCACGCGTCGCGCGGCGCGTCGTTCGCCGCGCCGATGCCGCGCCCGCCGGTGCCGCAGCCATGACCGACCTGCGCGTGCTCGTGGTGATGCCGCTCGGCGAGCAGCTCGGCGGCGGCGAGATGATGTTCCGGCAGCTGATGCAGCACGGGCAGGGGCAGGGGATCGAGTGGATCGCCGTGTTCACGAAGGACGGCCCGATGGTCGCGGAGACGCGGGCCCTCGGCATCGAGACGCACCTGATCGCGGCGGGGCGGATCCGGGACCTCCCGCGAAGGTGGCGCGCGATCCGCCAGATCGCGCGACTCGCGCGCGAGCGGCAGGCGTCGCTCGTCTTCGGGTGGATGGTCTCGTCGCAGCTGCTCGCCGGGCCGGCGGCGTGGATCGCCGACATCCCCTGCGCCTGGTACCAGGTGGGGCTGCCCGAGCCCGACTGGATGGACCGGCTCGCGACCTGGTGCCGCGCGCGCGGGATCGTCGTGCTGTCGAAGGACGTCGCGGCGGCGCAGGCGCGAATCCGTCCCGTGCGTGAGCAGCGGCTGGTGTATCCCGGCGCGTCGGTCGAACGATTCGACGCCGTCCGCGGCGAGGCGCCGGCTGCCCTGCGCCAGCGATTCGGACTGCCGAGGCGAGGTCCGTTGATCGGCATCGTCGGACGGCTGCAGCGCTGGAAGGGGATGCACACCGTGATCGCCGCGATGCCCGCGGTGCGCGCGCGCCAGCCCGACGCGCACCTCGCGATCGTCGGCGGCGCGCACGAGACCGAGCCGGGCTACGGCGACGAGCTCCGCGCGCTCGCGGCGCGCCTCGGCGTCGCCGACGCGGTCACCTTCGCCGGCTTCCAGCAGGACGTGCCGCGCTGGATGCAGGCGATGGACATCGTCGTGCACGCGAGCGACCGCGAGCCGTTCGGCATCGTGGTGATCGAGGCGATGGCGCTCGGCAAGCCGGTGATCGCCGGTGACCGCGGCGGGCCGTCGGAGATCCTCGTGGACGGCGAGCAGGGCCTGCTCACGCCGTTCGGCGACGACGCGGCACTCGCGCGCGCGATCACGCGCTACCTCGATGATCCGGGCTTCGCTGCGCGCTGCGGCGCGGCCGCGCGGGTGCGCGCACAGGACTTCACCGCGCAGCGCTACGCGACGCAGCTCACCGAGGTCGTCCGCGAGTTCGCGCTGGGCGAGGATCCGTGAGCGACGCACCGCTGCGGATCCTGCATGTGCTCAACACCGTGCGCGAGACCGGCAACGGGATCATCAACACCGCGATGGACCTGGCGTGGGGCCAGGCGAAGCTCGGCCACGAGGTGCACGTCGCGTCGGCGGGAGGGGAGTACGAGTCGCGCCTCGCGGAGTGGAAGGTGACGCACCATCGCGTGGACCAGCGGCGGCGTCCGCTCACGCTCTGGCGCGCCACCGCGGCGCTCAAGGCGCTGGTGGCGGCGCATCGCTTCGATGTCTTGCACGCGCACATGGTGACCGGCGTCGTGCTGGCGCGGGCTGCCGGGGCGACGCGCGCGAAGCGCGGTCCACTGCTGGTCGGCCACGTGCACAACGTCTACCAGCGCAGCGCGAGGCTGATGGCGCTCGCCGACATCGTGCTCTGTTGCGGCACGGCAGTCGGGGCCGAGATGCGGCGACGCGACGTGCCCGCCTCGCGCGTGCGCGTCGTGCTCAACGGCACGATCGGCAGCCCGCGCCTCCCCGACCCGGCGGGCGTCGCGGCCGCGCCCCTCGCGCACCCGGCGATCGTGACCGTCGGCGGGATGAACGTGCGCAAGGGGATCGCCGAGCTCATCGTCGCGTTCACCGCCGTCGCGCGCGCGCATCCCGACGTGCACCTGCACCTCGTCGGCGACGGACCCGACCGCGCCGACTTCGCGCGGCTCGCCGCGACCGGCGGCGCGGGGGACCGGATCCATTTCGAGGGCTTCCAGCGCGACCCCACACCCTGGCTGCGCGCGGCCGACCTCTTCGTGCTCGCGTCGCGGCGCGAGTCATTCCCCATCGTGATCGGCGAGGCGCGCGCGGCGGGATGCGCGATCGTCGCGACGTCGGTGGATGGCGTCCCCGAGGCGCTCGACGATGGCCGCGCGGGGCAGCTCGTTCCGCCCGGCGACCCGATCGCGCTCGCGCGCGCGCTCGACCTCCTGCTGCGCGACCCGGGGGCGCGCGACGCGCTCCGTGCGAACGCCCGCGCCGGGCTGGAGCGGTTCCGCGTGGAGCGGATGGTGGACGAGACGGTCCGTCTCTATCGAACTTTCCCGGCGTGATCCGGCTCGCCTTCATCGCGCTCGAGGTGCACCGCCGCGGCGGGCAGGAGCGGGCCGCCGCCGAGGTGCTCACACGGCTCGCGCCGCGACTCGACCTCTCCGTCGTCTCGGCCGTGTGCGAACTGCCCGGTGTGCGCCTGCGGCACGTGCCGGTCGCGCTCCCGGGCGGACCGACCATCGTGAAGACGATGCGCTTCGCGCGCGTGGCGACGCGACTGGCCGCCGCGTCGGGTGCGACGCTCACGCAGAGCATCGGCGCCGCGGCACGCGAGGCGGACGTGATCACCGCGCAGTTCTGCCAGGCCGCGTTCACCGCGCGTTTCGGCGGGCTCCGCGGTGGGCGCGGGCTCCGCGGCCTCTGGCAGCGCGCCGTGCAATCGCGCTTCGTCGCGGACGAGCGGCACGCGTACGGCGCGCGGCGCCTGCGGCGCGTGATCGCCGTCTCGAGCGGCGTCGGGCGCGAGATCCAGGAGCACTACCGCGTGCCCGCCGACCGCATCCGCGTGATCCCGAACGGCGTGGACCATTCGGTGTTCCATCCGGTGGATGACACGCGACGCCGCGAGATCCGCGCGAAGCTCGACCTTCCGCTCGACCGCTGCATCGCGCTCTTCGTCGGCGGTGACTGGGAACGGAAGGGCGTGCGCGACGCGATCTCCGCGATCGCCGGCCAGCGGGACCTGATGTTCGTCGTCGTCGGCGCAGGGGACGAAGCGGCGATGCGCGCGCACGCGCAGGCCGTCGGCGCCGCGGAGCAGGTGCGCTTCACCGGCCGGTCGCTCGAGCCGCAGCGCTGGTACCAGGCCGCCGACTTCCTGCTCTTCCCGTCGCGCTACGAGGCCTTCTCGCTCGTGACGCTTGAGGCGGCCGGCTGCGGGCTGCCGATCATCGCGCATTCGATCAACGGCACCGAGGACCTCATCGCGCACGGCGAGAACGGGTTCCTCAGCGCGCTGGGCGCCGAGGCGCTGCGCGCGCACGCGCTGCAGCTGCGCGACGACACCGCGCTGCGGCAGCGGATGCGCACGGCGATCGCCGCGACGTCGCAGCGCTACGGCTGGGACCGCATCGCCGACGAGACGTTCGCGGTGCTCGCCGAGGCGGCCGGATGAGCGCGCCGCGGCTCCGCACGGTGCAGGTCGGCATGGGCTGGCAGGGCGACGAGGCGGGCGGGCTCAACCGCTTCTTCGTCGAGCTGCTGCAGCACCTTCCCGATGCGGGCGTGGACGCGGTCGGCCTCATCGCCGGCACCGGACTCGCCGAACAGCAGACCGGCGGGCGCATCCGCGCCTTCGCGAGCGCGACGGCGCCCATCTGGCAGCGCCTCTCCGGCGTGCGCGAAGCGACCGCGTCCGCGAGCGCGGGCGACCAGCCGACGGTGCTCGTATCGCATTTCGCCGCATACGGCATGGGCCTGCTCGACGAAGCCACGCGACGGCCCTTCGTGAACTACTTCCACGGACCCTGGGCCGAGGAGTCGCGGATCGAGGGGAGCAACCGCATCTCGGCCTTCGTGCGCTCGGGTGTCGAGAAGCGCGTCTATTCGCGCGCCGACGCCTGCATCGCGCTCTCGCGCGCGTTCGCCGACATCCTCGCGAAGGACTACGGCGTGCCGCGCGACCGCATCCACGTCATCCCGGGCGGCGTGGAGGCGTCGCGCTTCGACGGACTGCCCTCGCGCGCGGAGGCGCGCTCGGCGCTCGGCTGGGACGCGACGGCGCCTACGGTGCTCGCGGTACGGCGGCTCGTCAAGCGCACGGGCGTGGATCGTCTCGTGCGCGCGGCGGCGCTGCTCCGTGAGAAGGTGCCGATGGCGCGCGTGATGATCGTGGGCGAAGGTTCCGAGCGCGCGGCGCTCGAGAAGCTCATCGCGACACTCAAGCTCGGCGACACGGTGCAGTGCACGGGCTTCCTCGCTGAGGAGAAGTTGCCGCTGGCGTACCGCGCGGCCGACGTCTCGGTGGTGCCATCGATCGCGCTCGAGGGGTTCGGGCTCATCGTCGCCGAGTCGCTCGCCGCGGGGACACCGGTGCTCGTCACGCCGGTCGGCGGGCTGCCGGAGGTGGTCGAGGCGCTGTCGCCGGCGCTCGTGCTCGCGGACTCGACGCCCGATGCGATCGCCGACGGCCTGATCGGCGCGCTCACGGGTGCGCGTGCGCTCCCCGACGCCGCGACCTGCGCGCGCTTCGCGCGCGAGCACTACGACTGGCCGGTGATCGCGCGCCAGGTGGCCGCGCTGCTGCAGCGCGTGCACGCCGAGTGGAAGCAGTGAGCGCTCCGCGCACGCTCTTCGTGACGCACAGCGGCGTTCTCGGCGGGGCCGAGCGGTCGCTGCTCGACCTCGCGCAGGGCTGGCCCGCGGCGTGCCGGCTGATGATCCTCGCCGAAGGGCCGCTGGCGGGGGCCGCGCGCGCGCGCGGCATCGACGTGGTTGTCGAGCCGCTGGGCGCGCTCGGCGACGTGAAGCGCGAGTCGGGGGGCGCCGGGCTCGGCGCCCTCGCCGATGCGGCGCGCCTCTCGGCGCGTGTCGCGGGCGAGGCGAAGGGATACGACGTGATCCACGCGAACTCGCAGAAAGGCTTCGTCGTCGCGGCAGGCGCGGGGCTGCTCGCGCGGCGGCCGGTCGTCTGGCACCTGCGCGACATCCTGACGACGGCGCACTTCTCGTCGAGGAACATCAAGGCGGCGGTCTTCCTCGCGAACGTGCGCGCGGCGGTCGTGATCGCGAACTCCGAGGCGACGGCCGAGGCGTTCCGCACCGCGGGCGGCAAGGCGGACCTCGTGCAGGTGGTCCACAACGGGATCGACCCCGCGCGCTTCGACGCGGTGACCGACGCCGACGTCGCATCGGTGCGGGCCGAGCTCGGCGCGGGGAACGCCTGCGTCCTCGGCGTCTGTGCGCGGCTGGCGCCGTGGAAGGGACAGCACGTGGTGCTCGCCGCGCTGCAGGCGCTGCCCGATGCGCACGCGTGGATCATCGGCGACGCGCTCTTCGGGGAGGAGGATTACGCGCGCGGGCTGCGCGACCACGCGGCGGCGCTCGGCGTCGCGGATCGGGTGCGGTTCCTCGGCGAGCGCGAGGATGTCGCGCGGCTCCTGCGCGCGAGCGACATCGTCGTGCACTCGGCGGTGGACGCCGAGCCGTTCGGGCGCGTGGTGGTGGAGGGGATGCTCGCGCGTCGGCCGGTGATCGCGACCGATGCGGGCGGGGTGCGGGAGATCCTGCGGCATCGCGCGACGGGATGGCTCGTGCGGCCGGGGGATCCGGAGGCGCTGGCCGCGGCGGTGCGTGAGATCCGCGCGCTTCCGCCGGAAGAGCGCGAGGCGCTCGCGGCGCGGGCGCGGGCCGAGGCCGGGGCGCGGTTCAGCGTGCGGGCGATGGTGGACGGCGTGGTGCGCGTGCTCGCTGAGGCGGCCGCGCGCTGACGCGCGCCGACGCGGCGGGCGCTCAGCGCCCGCCGATGCCGATCGTGAGCCGCACGATCGGCCCCTTCGCCTGGTCCACCGGCCCGCCCGCGACGGCCTGGTCCCGGTACTCCCAGTCCGGCCGGTTGGGCGCGATCCGATAGCCGATGCGCGCGCCGACCGTGACGCCGCGGCGGTGCGCCGCCGAACGGAGCACGAGGAGCTCGCCGGCGAGCATCGGCTCGATCACCCACTGCTCGCCCTCGATCACGCTCTCGCGGCCCGGGTCGGCGAGGATCTCGTCGAATGTCGGCGCCGGCGACGATGCGACCGGCGTGACGTCGTTGCGGTCGCCGACGGTGAGCACGTACGCGCCGCGGCCGACGCCGAGCGTCGGCGCGACACTGAGTCGTCCGCGTGGACGAAAGTCCCAGCCGACGGTGAGCGTCGTGTAGTTCGCCTCGATGCGGGCGCTGAGGCCGGCGCCATTGCTCTCCGCTCCACCATCGAGCCGCACGTGCTCGGCGCCGAGGCGCAGCGGGCCCCACGACAGGAAGCCGCCGCCGCCGATGGCGATGGCGTCGCGCGACACGGTGGTGAAGCCGTTCGCGGTGAGCATCGTGTTCATCTGCGCGACGTCGAACGTGCCGCCGCCGGTGGAGGCGAACACCGACCAACGCGCCGGCAGCGTCGGCGCGGCGCAGGAACAGGCCTGTGCGCGCGCCGAGAGCGGAGCGACGAGCGAGAGCGCGGCCGCGAAGGCGACGGCGAGGCAGGAGGAGGCGATGGAGCGTTGCATGGGCACGAGGATCAGACGGTTCGAACATCACGCCAGCCCGGGAAGCCGGCAACCATCTCCCTAGTATCGGCCCGAGCCGGCGGAACCGATGGCCTCGCGGGCCCGACTATCTTTCATCGGTCACCGTGTTCCGAGCCGCCGCATGCCCCTGATCGACTTCTCCAAGCTCCCTGACGACGCCCGCTGCTGGATCTTCGCGGCGCGCTCGCCGCTCGACGAAGTGGACG
>CAZIDS010000080.1:0-11255 GCA_964537945.1 uncultured Gemmatimonas sp.
TGCGGCCAGACGGAGTGCTCGGCCCAGACGAAGGCGGTGACCGGCGAGGTCGCCTCATTGCCGTCGTTGTGCGCCGCGGTGCCCGGCGCGGGATAGACGCCGAGGTGCGAGTGGGTGTCGATGAGCCCGGGCGTGACGTACTTCCCCTGACCGTCGATCACGACCGCGTTGGCGGGCGCGTTCACCGTCGCGCCGATCGCCGCGATCTTGCCGTCCTGCATCAGCACGGCGCCGTTACGGATGATCGGGCCGGCCGACGTGAAGATGTTCACGTTGCGGATGACCGTCGGCCGCGACGGGAAGGGCGTGTAGGTGCTCGGGAACGGATCCGCGTTGGGGCGCGAGGTCGCACCAGCGACGAGGGTCGGTGCGGGCGTGGCGGGTGTCGGGGGCGCGGCCGGCTGCACCGCAGGTGGCGCGGCGGGCGCAGGGGCGGGGGACTGCGCCGGCGCCTGGGGCACCGGGGCGCTCGCGCAGGCCGCGGTCGCCAGGGCGAGCAGGAAGCTCGAGGGACGCATCGGAGGAACGGGCCTCACTGAGGGAGACGGAGCACGCGGCGCGCCGGGGGCGCGCCGTACAAGGGCAGCGATGGCGGGGGCGGCAGAAGCTACGCGCCCAGGGCCGTCCGGGCGAGGGCGATGTCGTCGGTGCAGATCGCGTCCACGCCCCACGACGCGAAGCGCTGCATCGTCGCCGCGTCGTTCACCGTCCAGGCGACCACGCGGCGACCCTCCGCGTGCGCCGCGCGCACCAGCGCCGGGTCCACGAAATCGCGGTGTCGCCAGAGGTCGCGGGCCTGCACGGCCTGCGCCGCGGCCGTGCCGTGCACGGGGTAGCTCACCTCGAGCACCCCGCGCGGCACGCCGGCGTCGAGGGCCTGCGCCTGCGCGATCAGCCGGTGGTCGAAGCTGTGCACGGCCGCGGCGTCGGCACCGCGACCGGTGGTCTCGCGCGCGGCGCGGATCACGGCCAACGCGACCGGGGCCGTCTCGGCGCCCTTCAGCTCCACGTAGATCCGGAGCTTCTCGCCGACCACGGCGAAGACCTGGGAGAGGGTGGGGATGGGCTCCCCCTTGAACCGCAGATCCGCGATCTGGGTCGCCGACAGCCCGGTGATTGGGCCCTCGCCGGCGATCTCGGCGTCGTGGTGGACCACCAGGACGCCGTCCAGCGTGCGGTGGACGTCGAGCTCGACCGCGTCCGCGCCGAGCTGCACTGCCCGGGTGAAGGCGGCGAGCGTATTCTCCGGGCGTTCGCGGGAGGCCCCCCGGTGGCCGATGATCTCTGGGCGGGTCACCCCGACATCTTAACGCCGCCGGCCCGCCGGCGTCTCATCGGGTGAACGCATGGGCGACCCCACCACACGGACCCACGACGCGACCGACGCGCAGTTGATCGCCCAGTGGCAACGGGGTGACCAGCGGGCCGCCGCCGCGCTCGTGGAACGCCACGCCCAGCCGATCGCCCGCTTCGCGGCGAGCCTCGGCGAGCGGGACGGGGTGGACGAGCTGGTGCAGGACACGTTCGTGCGGGCCTTCAACTCGATCGAGAGCTTCCGGTCCGACAGTTCGCTGCGCACCTGGCTCTTCACCATCTGCAAGCGGCTGATCCTGGACCGGAAACGGTCTGAACGACGACGAAAGGACGGCGTCGAACTCGACGAAGGGCACGCGGTGGTGGGGTACGACGCCCTGGACGGGCTGGTGGCGGAGGAGACGGCGCGGCGGGTGCAGGAAGCGGTGGACCGGCTGACGCCGATGCAGCGGGAGGTGTTCACGCTGCGCGTGACGGAAGGGATGCCGTACAACGAGATCGCGAAGGTGGTGGAGAGCACGGAAGGCGCCTGCCGGGTGCATTACCACAACGCGGTGAAGCAGATCAAGGAGTACCTGAGCGATGACTGAGTGCCTCAACGAGACGATGCTGGACCGGCTGCCGATGCTGGCGCACGGCACGCTGACGGCGGCCGAGGCGGCCGAGGTCCGCGCGCACATCGCGGGCTGCGCCGCCTGCGCGGCCGAGCTCGCGCTGCTCGAGACCTCGCGGCTGGTACTGCAGGCGAACGCGCCGCGCGTGGATGCCGCGGCGATCGCGCGGGCGGTGGCGGCGCGGCCGGCGCTGACGGTCGAGCGGGGCGGCGCGTCCGCCGCCGCACCGCGCCGGTCGGCGTGGCGCTCGCGGCAGTGGCTCGCCGCGGCGGCCTCGGTGATCGTGGTGGTCACGCTCTCGATGCAGCTGCTGGGCAACGCGGGGTCCGGTGAAGGGCCGGCCCTCGGCCCTGACACGACCGGCGTCGCGACCGGCCCTGGCGGCACCGAGGGTGCGTCCGCGGTCGGCGGCGTTGCCGTCGGCGAGGGGCTCACCGACCTGACCGATGCCGACCTCTCGGCCCTCCTCACGGAGATCGAGAGCGTCGAGGCGACGGTCGCGGCCGAACCGGCCGCGGTCCGCCAGCCGATCGTCGACACGCCGGAGAACGAGTGATGCGCACGCTGATCCGCGGCCTCGCCGCCGCCCTGATGCTCTCGCTCGGTCCCCTCGTCCTCGCGGCACAGGAGCCGGGCCCTCCCGGTCCGCCCCCGCGCGATTCGCTCGAGGCGCGCGTCCGCGAGCGGATGGCCGCCGCGATCCAGCGACAGGTCGGGCTGAACGACGATCAGATGCGCCGACTCACGGCGACCACTCGCAAGTACGAGGCGCAGCACCGGGACCTCTTCGTCCGCGAGCGGCGGGCGCGGACGGGGCTCCGCGAGGAGCTCGAGCTCGGCGACACCACGCGTCAGGCGCAGGTGCAGCGGCTGCTGGACGAGATGCTGCAGGTGCAGCGGCAGCGCTTCGACCTCATCGAGGCCGAGCAGAAGGAGCTGGCGACCTTCATGACACCGCACCAGCGCGCGCGCTACTTCGGCATGCAGGAGCAGATCCGGCGGCGAGTGGACGAGATGCGGCAACAGCAGGGCGGCGCGCGGCCCGGGAATCCTCCCGCGGGCGCGCGGCGCCCAGGCGGCGTGATGGGCCCCGGCGGGCGACGCCCGCCGGCGGACGCGCCGACGCGCGCCCCGGACCGTGCGCCTACCGCCGGATCAGTTCGTCGGCCAAACTGACCAGCAGCTTCACGCCGAAGGGCTTCTGCAGGTAGCGGACGTTCGGGTCGTCCGCGCCCACCGAGTCGTCGCCCTGCGCGTAGCCGCTGGCGATCACCACCGGCAGGTCCGTGCGTGACGCGCGGATGCGCGCGAGCACCTCGGCGCCGCCGAGCCCCGGCATCGTGAGGTCGAGCACGACGAGCACCAGCCGATCGCGGTTCTCGTTGAACCGCGCGATCCCCTCGACGCCGTCCGCCGCCTCGATGATCTCGTGGCCCTGGCCCTCGAGCGCTCGGCGGCTCACGCGCCGCAGCGCCGCCTCGTCGTCGATCACGAGCACCGCGCCGCCCTTCTTCGGCTGCGGGGCATCCGACCGAGCCGGCGACGCCTCGGCCGGTGTCACCGCGGCGGGGAGGAGGATCTCGAAGCGCGTGCCGATGCCCGGCGTGCTCTTCAGGTCGAGTTCACCGCCGGCGGACCGGATGATGCCCATCACCGCGCTGAGTCCGAGTCCGCGGCCCGACCCCTTCGTCGAGTAGAAGGGCTCGAAGAGGCGCTGCTGGACCTCGGCGGTCATCCCGTCGCCGTCATCCTCCACCACGAGCCGCACCCAGCGGCGCCCGCCGCGCTCCGTGTGGTCGGCCGCCCCGAGCCGCACCGTGCCGACGCGATCGCCGATCGCTTCGGCCGCGTTCGTGAGCAGGTTGAGCACGACCTGCGACAGCTGCGACGGGTCGATCTCCACCCAGAGTGCGTCGGGCATCGCGTCGGCGGTGAACTGCACCTTCTTCGACTGCGCCGCGCGGACGAGCTGCAGCATGTCCTCGAGCACCGGGCGGATGTCGATCACCTCGCGGCGAAGGCTCGCCTTGCCCGCGTAGGCGAGCATCTGGCGGGTAAGGTCCGCGGCGCGCCGCGCGGCCGAGCCGATCTGCTCGAGGGCGCCGCGCACCTCCGCGGGATCGTCCACCGCGTGATGCGCGAGTTCGGCGTTCCCGAGCACCGCGCCGAGGATGTTGTTGAAGTCGTGCGCGATGCCGCCGGCCATGATGCCGAGGCTCTCGAGCTTCTGCGCCTGCTGCACGCGCGCGTCCACCTGCCGCCGTTCCTCCTCGGCGCGCGCGCGCTCGGTGAGGTCGGCGGCGAGGAGACCGACCGCGTACGGCGTGCCGGCGGTATCGCGCAGCAGCACGATCGTCGCCTGCCAGAGGTGCGATTCGACGGGCGTCTCGATCTCGAGCTCGATCTCCTCGGCGCTGCCGCCCGAGATCACATGGGAGATCGCCGGCCGGAGGCGGTCCACGGCGGCCGGCGGCAGGACGTCGAGCAGCGGCTTGCCCATCAGCCCGCCGCGCGGCACGCGCAGCAGGCGCTCGAGCTGGCGGTTCGCGAGGCGGACGTTGAGGTCGAGGTCCACGACCGCCACGAGCGCGGTGGTGTGGTCGGAGAGGTCCTGCAGCAGCGTGCGGCTCGCCTCGGCCTCGCGCAGCGCGAGCGCCGCGGCGGTGACCTGCGCGTGGTGCTGCTGCACGAGATCGCGCAGCCGGCCGGTCATCGTGTTGAAGCGGCGGGCGAGGCGGCCCACCTCGTCCATCGACTCCACCGGCGCGAGCGTGCCGAAGTCCCCCTCGGCGACGCGCTCGGCGGCGGCGGCGACGCCGAGGATCGGGCGCGTGGCGCGGCGCGCGATGCGCGCCGCGCCGATGGCGAGCACCAGCAGCGCGAGCAGGCCGAACGCCACGGTGGCGCCGAGCAGCCGCCGCGCCGGCGCGTACGCCTGGTCGCGCGGCGACTCGACGACGACGCCCATCCCGAGCTCGGGGAACCAGCTCCACGCGCCGATGACCTCCACGCCGTCGTGGTTGACGTACTCGCCGCTGCCGGGGACCTTCGACACCGCGCCGTCGATGCCGGCGCTGTGGTTGCCGCGGCGTCCGCCGCGCGTGCTGAAGCGCTCGGCGCTCAGGAAGCGGTAGAGCGGGTCGACCAGCAGCGACTCGATGCGATAGGAGCCGTTCCGCGCCTCGAGCACGCGCTCGACGTCGGCGAGGTCGAGGTGCGCCGCGATGACCGCGATCGTACGACCGCCGCTCCGCACGGGCGTCGCGATGGTGAGCGTCGGCGCGCCGGTGCGCGGGTGCGGATAGATCGGCTGCGTGAACGTCGAGTCCCGCCCGCGGACGTAGTGCAGCTCGTCGATCGCGTAGGTGCCGACGGCGTCGGGGTCGGTGGAGTTCACCACGCGGCCGCCGGGCGCCAGGATCACGCGCACCTCGGTCGCGGCGAGGAGCTTCACCCGCACCGAGTCGAGGATGTATCGCGCCGCGAGGCTGTTGGGCGCCGCGAGCTCGGCGCCGTGGCCGGCGACGTACTCGATCGTGCGGCGCTGCTGGCTCACCCACGCGTCGAAGAAGCGCACGTCCTCCTGCGCGACCGCGTTGAGCCGCTCGGTCACGCGGTCGCGCAGCGCGCCCTCGGCGAGCCGGTACGAGACCGCCGCGACGACGACGAGCAGCGTCGCCGCGAGCGCGAGGTACGCGGCGGTCAGCTTCGCCGTGAGACTGCGGCGGAGCAGGGAGGGCCGCGCCGCCGACGTCAGCGGCGTGCTCGGCTCGTGGTCGCGGAGGTCAGCGCTCAGGGGCGGACACCGTGCGGATCACGTTGTCGCCGCCGCGGACCTCGATCACGACGCCGCCGCGGACCGGGTCGTTCAGCCCGCGGAAGTCGAAGTCGGCGCTGGCGCCGACATGCGGCCCGAAGGTGCGCAGCTTCGCCGCGATCGCGTCGCCGTCGCGCGAACCGGCGCGGGCGGCGGCGAGCGCGAAGAGTTGCACCGCGTCGTAGGTCGCGGCGGCGGCGGTGCGCGGCGTGCCTTCGTAGTGCTTCGCGTAGAGCGCGACGAACGCCTGCGATGCCGCGCGCGGCGTGCGCGGATCCCAGTTCGCGATCACGATCGATCCGCTGGCGTGCGGCACGTGGACGATCGCGGCCGGGTCCCACGAATCGCTGCCGAGGAAGCGGCCCTTGAAGCCCAACTCGCGCGCCTGCCGCATCTGCACGGAGTCCTGCGCCATGTAGTTCGGCAGCAGGATGGCGTCCGGGTGCGCCGCGACGATCCGCCGCATCTGCTGCCGGAAGTCGAGCGCGCCGTCAGCCGCGAATCCCTCGCTCGCGACGGTGCGCCCCCCGCGCGCCTCGAACGTCTCCCGGAACAGCCGGATGACGTCCTGCGCGTAGCTGCTGGCCGGGTCGGCGAGCGTCGCGACGCGCCGGATCCCGAGCGAGTCGTAGGCGAAGGTCGCGAGGAGCGTGCCCTGGAACGCGTCCGTGAAGGCGAGCCGGAACGCGAGCGGCCGGTTCGCGGTGACCGTCGGATTCGACGCCATCGGCGCGACGGCGGGGACGCCAGCCGCCTGCGTGACGGCAAGCGCCGGCGCCGCGTGCGCACTGATCAACGGCGCGATCACGACGTCCACACTGTCCACGTTCACGAGCGCGGTGGCCGCCGTCGAAGCGGCGTCGGGGCGCGGCTCGGTCTGCCGCCGCACGAGCCGGACGACGTGCTTCACGCCGCCGATCTCGATCCCGCCCGCCGCATTCAACTCGTCCACGGCGAGCGTAGCGCCGTGGACGCCGGCCTCGCCGAGGAAGGAGACAAGGGGGCCGCCTGTGAGCTCGATCAGGCCGATGCGGAACTCGGGCGGCCGGTCGGCGCCGCAGCCGGCTGGCAGGAGCAGGGCAGCGAAGAGGCCCGCGGCGGAGGCGGCGCGGAGGAGACGCACGACGGTACGGCGACGCGATGTCGGCACGGCGATCTCTCGGAGGAGCAACGTGGAATCTACCGGCCCCCGGACGCTACTGCCGTCGGGGGAGCAGGGTTAGCTTGACGGCGTCGCCCGGATGGCGGAACTGGCAGACGCAGGGGACTCAAAATCCCCCGAGGGCAACCTCTTGTGGGTTCGATCCCCACTCCGGGCATCCAGCACCACCGCGCCGCCCCGGCCGCGAGGCCGGAGCATGCCCCTACAGCTTCGGCGCGGCGGCCGCGGGACTTGAGCCGGCGCGTGCCGAGCCGCCGGGAGTGCCGCTCAGCGGTCGGACTCCCGGACCGGGTCGATGATCAGGTCGGCCGCGAGCCAGATGGTGCGCGTGAACGGGTAGGTCGCCAGCGGCGAGATCACCATCGCGGCGACCGCCACCATCTGCACCGCATCCCACGGCACGTCGGGCCAGACCGCGACGAGCCAGGCGCCCATGCCGAACGCGAAGAGCATCTCGGCGATGATCAGGTTCACGAGATACGCGCCGACGAAGTGGCCGGGCGCGCCACGGTCGAGCTTGAGCGCGCAGGTCGCGCAGCGTGGCTTCATCAGGATCCACCGCCGGAACAGCCCGCCCCCGCCGCACTCCGGACAGCGGAGCGCGAGGGCGCGCAGCAGGCGTTGCCGCGACGTCGGGACGGTGGGCTCGTTCACGTACGCAAGCTACATTCGTCCGGACGACGATTGCACCGCGCCCCTTCGCCCGCCCGCACGATGCCCGGCCGCCACCACCTCTTCGTCCCCGGACCGACCAACGTCCCCGATCGCGTGCTGCGGGCGATGCACCGCGCGCAGGAGGATCACCGGTCCAGCGGCTTCCCTGAGCTCACGCACGGTCTGCTCCGCGACATCAAGCCGGTCTTCGGCACGACCAAGGGGCGGCCGTTCATCTTCGCGAGCACCGGCACCGGGATGTGGGAAGCGGCACTCACGAACCTGCTCAACCCGGGCGACCGCGTCCTCGCCGCGCGCTTCGGCCAGTTCTCGCACCTCTTCATCGACACCGCCGAGCGGCTCGGCTTCAAGGTGGACGTCATCGACCTCGAGTGGGGCGACGCGCTCGAGCCGGCGCGGGTCGAGGCCGCGCTCGCGGCCGACACCGCGCACCAGATCCGCGCCGTGCTCGTCGTCCACAACGAGACCGCGACCGGCGTGACGAACGACCTCGCCGGCATCCGCGAGGCGATCGACGACGCGAAGCACCCGGCGCTGCTGCTCGTGGACGGCGTCAGCTCGATCGGGTCGCTCGACTTCCGGCTCGACGAATGGGGTGTGGACGCGGCGATCTGCGGCGCGCAGAAGGGCTTCATGATGCCGGCCGGACTCGGCATGCTCTGCCTGTCGCCGAAGGCGCTCGCGCTCGTCGAGCAGTCGAACTACCCGCGCCACTACTTCGACCTGCGCCCGCAGGTGCTGCACAACGACCAGGGCTATTTCCCCTACACACCTGCGCTCGCGCACCTCTTCGGACTCCGCGAGGCGCTCGACATGATCGCCGAGCAGGGGATGGCGGCGATCAACGCGCGGCACGCACGGCTCGCCGAGGGCGTGCGCCGCGCCGTCGCCGCCTGGGGCCTGCGCATCTGCGCCAAGGATCCCGAGCGGCGCTCCAACACGGTCACCGCGATCGTCGTCCCGGACGGGAAGGATGCGCGCCACGTCATCGACCACGCCTACCGCCGCTGGGACCTCGCGCTCGGCAGCGGCCTCGGCCGGCTGAACGGGAAGGTCTTCCGGATCGGGCACCTCGGCGACCTGAACGAGGGGATGCTGCTCGGCGCGCTGGGGCTCACCGAACTGGCGATGCACGACGCCGGGATCGCAGTGCCGTACGGCACGGGCGTCGCCGCGGCGCAGCGCTGGTACCACGAGGCGCGATGAGCGACGACCGCCGATTCGACGACGCCGAGGTCACGCGGATCCTCCGGCGCGCCGTCGAGATGCAGTCACCCCTGCCGGTGCGGGTGCAGGAACTCGCGCGCGGCGAGGGGCTCACGCTCGCGCAGCTCGAGTCGGCGGCGAGCGAGGCGGGGATCGACGCGGCACTCGTGCGGCAGGCCGCGTCGGAGATCGACCTGCCGGAAGCGCTGCGAAGGTCCGCGTTCCACGGCGCGGTGACGCGCGCGGTCGTCGAGCGCGTGGTCCCGCGGGAGCTCGACCCCGCCGAGTTCGACGCGTTCCTCGACGAGGTCCGGCGCGCGCTCGGCATCACCGGGATCGGCTCGACCACCGCGAGGTCCGTGACGTGGGATTCGCTGCCGCCGGGATCGAGCGCGACCGCTGGCCGCCGCATCGCCGTCTCGCTGGTCGTGCGGTCGGGGATGACGCGGCTCCGCGTCGAGGAGGACTTCACGCCGGACGCGGCGGGGATCTTCGCGCTCGGGCTCGGCGGTGGCGGGATCGGCGGCATCGTCTCGCTCGCGGTGCTCCTCGGGATCTCGCCGATGCTCGGCCTCGTCGCGCCGGTCATCCCGGTGGGCGCGTACCTCGCGGCGCGCGGGGGCTTCCGGCGCATCGTCGACCGCCGCCTCGTCGAGCTCAACGCACTCGCGGAGCGGCTTGCCGACCTGGCTGGCCGGGGCCTCAAGTGAAGCCACGGACGAAGGTGGGCGTGACGCGCCGCCTGCCGGGAGCCGTCGAGGAGGCCCTCCGTGCCCGCTTCCAAGTCGTCCAGGCCGAGACCGATCACCCGCTCACACCCGACGAACTCGCCGCGCTGCTGCGCGGCTGCCAGGTGGTGCTGCCCACGGTGACCGACCGCATCGACGCGACGCTGCTGGGTGCCGCGGACGTGAAGACGAAGCTCCTCGCCAACTTCGGCGTCGGCGTGAACCACATCGACCTCGACGCCGCGAAGGCGGCAGGCATCGCGGTCACCAACACGCCCGACGTGCTCACCGAGGACACCGCCGACCTCGCGATCGCGCTGATGCTCGCGGTGATGCGACGGCTCGGCGAGGGCGAGCGGCTCGTGCGCTCGGGCGAGTGGACGGGCTGGACCCCCACGCAGCACCTCGGACGCCGGCTGAGCGGCAAGACGCTCGGCGTGGTCGGGCTCGGGCGGATCGGGCGCGCGGTCGCGCGGCGGGCCGAGCTCGGGTTCGGGATGAGCGTGCTGGCGTGGAGCCGCTCGAAGAAGCGCGGCTCCGAGGCCGGCACGCGGATCGAGCGCGTGAACCGGATCGACCAGCTGCTCGAGCGCAGCGACGTCGTCAGCGTGCACTGCCCGCTGGTGCCCACCACGCGGCACCTGATCGGCGCGGCGCAGTTCGAGAGGATGAAGCGCACGGCGGTGCTCGTGAACACCGCGCGCGGCCCCGTGGTGGACGAGGCCGCGCTCGTCGCGGCGCTCGCGAAGGGACTGATCGCGGGCGCGGGGCTCGACGTCTACGAGGAGGAGCCCGCCGTGCACCCCGGACTGCTGGACCGCGAGGAGGTCGTCCTGCTGCCGCATCTCGGGAGCGCGACGGTGGAGACCCGTGAGGCGATGGGGATGCGCGCGCTCGCCAACATCGAGGCGTTCGTCGCGGGTCAGGAGCTCCCCGACCGGGTGGTGTGACACAGCGCCGCTCCCTACCTTTGTCCATCGATTCCCACACTCCCCCCGCAATGACGACCTACAAGCACGCCACGGTGCCCCCCAAGGGTGAGCGCATCGCGGCCAGCGGCGGCACCTTCACCGTTCCCGACCAGCCGATCATCCCGTTCATCGAGGGCGACGGCACGGGCCCGGACATCTGGCGCGCCAGCGTGCGCGTCCTCGACGCCGCGGTCGAGCGCGCGTTCGGCGGCAAGAAGAAGGTGCACTGGATGGAGGTGCTCGCCGGCGAGAAGGCGCACACGAAGACCGGCGAGTGGATGCCCGAGGAGACGCTCGAGGCGGTCCGTGAGTTCAAGGTCGCGATCAAGGGCCCGCTCACGACGCCCGTCGGCGGCGGCATCCGCTCGCTGAACGTCGCGCTGCGGCAGGAGCTCGACCTCTACGCGTGCATCCGCCCGGTCCGCTACTTCGAGGGCGTCGGCGCGCCGGTGAAGGATCCGGGGAAGGTGGACATCGTCATCTTCCGCGAGAACATCGAGGACGTCTACTCGGGGATCGAGTTCAAGGCCGGCTCGGCCGAGGCCGAGAAGCTCCGCGAGTTCATCGAGAAGGAGTTCAAGAAGAGGATCCGCCCGCAGTCGGCGATCGGCATCAAGCCGATGTCGGCCTTCGGCTCGAAGCGCCTCATCGAGATGGCGATCCGCTACGCGATGAAGCACCAGCGCCCCTCGGTGACGATGATGCACAAGGGGAACATCATGAAGTTCACCGAGGGCGGCTTCCGCGACTGGGGCTACGAGCTCGCGA
>CAZIDS010000081.1:0-11115 GCA_964537945.1 uncultured Gemmatimonas sp.
CCCTGAGGACCCTGCGATGAATCCCGCCCTCCGCACCGCCGCCACCGGCATGGCCGCCCAGCAGACGCGCACCGAGGTGATCGCCAACAACCTCGCGAACGTCAACACGACCGCGTTCAAGCGCAGCCGCGCCACGTTCGAGGACTTGCTCTATCAGTCGCTCCGCGAGGTGCAGGCGGTCGACAACCCCGACGCGACGACGCTCTCGGGCATCCAGGTCGGCCGCGGCGTCCGCCTCGCCGCGATCAACCGCACGCACGCGCAGGGCACGCTCGAGCAGACGAGCCGCCAGCTGGACCTCGCGATCCAGGGCGAGGGCTTCTTCGCGCTGCGCACCGCGGGCGGCCAGGCCGTCTACACGCGCGACGGCAACTTCGACGTCTCCGACCAGGGCACGATCGTGAACAAGCAAGGCCTCACGCTCGAGCCGGGCATCCGCATCCCCGACGACGCGAGCGACGTCACGATCGGCCCGTCGGGCATCGTGAGCGCCGTGCGCCCGGGCGGCGTGATGGTCGAGGTCGGCCGCATCACCCTGCACCGCTTCCCGAATGCGTCGGGGCTGATGGCGATCGGCGACAACAACTACCAGGAGACGCCGGCTTCCGGTGTCGGCACCGTCGGCAACCCGCAGGACGAAGGGCTCGGCTCGGTCGAGCAGGGCTACCTCGAGGCGTCGAACGTCGAGATCGTGACCGAGATGGTCGAGATGATCGCGGCGCAGCGCGCCTACGAGATCAACTCCAAGTCCATCAAGGCGGCGGACGAGATGAGCGAAGTCGCCACCCAGATGATCCGGTGATCCACATGCGCCCCTCCTCCTCCGTGTTCCTCGCGCTCACCGGCGCCGCCCTGCTCGCGGCCCCGGCCGCGGCGCAGCGCCGCAACGCGGCCGCGGCCCCGGCTGCCGCGCCGGCCGCGACGGCACCCGTGCGCCCCGCGCCCGCCAGCTGGACCTCCGACCAGCGCGAGCTCGCCGTCGGCGACATCATCACGCTCTATGTGAACGACGCGCTCATCGCGTCGGCGCGCCGCACGCAGAACGGCCGCGACGCCAACGACCGTGACCTCGGCATGAGCGTCTCCCCGCCCGGCGGCGCCGAGCCGATCGCCGGCGGCTTCAACTCGTCGCGCCGCGCGAACTCCGACCAGTCGGGCGACATGAGCCGCACGTCGGCGCTCCGCACGACCGTCCCGGTGCGCATCACCGCGCGCAACGCCGACGGCTCGTACCAGGTGTCCGGCACGCGCGCGCTGAACATCGACAAGAACCAGCAGGAGATCTCCGTGCAGGGGATCCTCCGGCCGCAGGACGTCACGGTGCACAACGAGGCCGACGGCGACCGCCTCGCGGACGCGAAGATCGCCGTGAAGCAGAAGGGTCGCCTCGGCAAGACGCGCGGAGGCATCATCGGCCGCGTCGTCGGGTTGATCTGGCCATGACCGCGACCCTCCGCACCCGCGGCGGCAACGTGCTCTGGCACGCCATCGCCCTCCTCGCGCTCTCTGCGGCGGCCGCGCCGTCGCTCCGCGCGCAGGACCCGCGCATCGCCGACCTCACGATCGAGGGCTCGTCGGTCCCGCAGCGCCTCGTCGGCTACGGCATCGTCGTCGGCCTCGACGGCACCGGCGACCGCTCGATGGCGACGCGCGACGGCGGCATGACGGTCCAGGCCGTCGTGAACCTGCTGCGCCGCTTCGACGTCGCGGTCCCGCCCGAACTCCTCCGCACGGCGAACGTCGCCGCGGTGCTCGTCACCGCCGAGGTCTCGCCCTACCTGCGGCCGGGCGGCCGCTTCATCACGCACGTCGCCGCGCTCGGCGACGCGCGCTCGCTCCGCGGCGGCGTGCTCTTCGTGACGCCGCTCGTCGCCGGCCCCGGCGGCCCCGCGTTCGCGACCGCGCAGGGCCCGCTCATGATCGACGAGCCCGCGATGGAACAGAACGTCCGCTGGCGCCGCAGCTCCTCGGCCGCGGTGAACCACGCGACGATCCCCGACGGCGGCGTGCTCGAGGTCGAGATGCCGAAGCCGGCGGTCGAGCTCGCGTCGAAGCTCTGGCTGCGCGAGCCCGACCTCGCGACGGCGCAGCGGATCGCGGTCGCGATCAACGGCGCCCTCGGCGAGGGGAAGGCGAAGGTCGAGGATCCGGGCGCGATCGCGCTCGCCCTCACCGGCACCACCGACGAGAAGGCCGAGGCGATCGGCCGCGTGCGCGAGCTGCGGGTCCGTCCGCCGCAGCGGAACGCCGTGCTGGTGGACGCCCGCTCGGGTCTCGTCGTCGCCGGCGGTGATGCGCCGGTCGGCGCGGCGGTCGTGCGCCAGGGGCGCGTGATGCTCGCGATCACCGGCCCGGCCCCGACGGCCGGCACCGGCGCCGGCATCACGCCGTCCTCCACCGATTCGTCGGCACCCGCCACCGCGCCCATCTCGCTCCGCCTCCCGATCGGCACGTCCGTCCTCGAGGTCGCCGCGGCGCTGCGCGCGGTGGAGACCACGCCGGCCGACGTCGCCTCCATCCTCCTCGCGCTCCGCCAGGTCGGCGCGCTCCCCGCCGAGGTCGTGATCCGATGAACTTCCGCGTCTCGCACGCCGACCCGGCCGCCCGCGCCCTCGGCGCCTCGGTCCGCCCCGACCGCTCGCGCGACCTCGCGTCGCTGCAGAAGAGCGCCGAGGGCCTCGAGGGACTCTTCGTCGCGCAGCTCTTCACCGCGATGCGGCAGAGTGTCCCGACCGACGGCTTCCTCGACAAGGGACCGGGCGAGGATCTCTTCACCGGGATGCTCGACCAGAAGGTCGCCGAGACGGTCGCGCAGCGCTCGACCGGGCCGGCCGACCTCTCCGCATCACTGTTTGACGCCCTCCGTCATCGACTCGGCGCATCGGCCGATACTGCCCGATAGGCCCTTTTCCTCCCCATACCTGTCATGGCCTCCCCTCACGTCCTCACCCCGCCGGCCGGCCTCTCGCGCCGGGTCCCGAACGCTCCCGCCCAGCTGGTGCGCGCCCTGCGCGACGAGCACGCGGTACTCGAGGACCTCGTCGAGACGCTCGACCGCCAGCGCAAGGCCGTCGCCCGCGACGACATCGACGCGGTGAACGACACCGTCTTCGCGGCGCATCGCCTCCTCGCGGCCTACCGCGAGGCGCGCAGCCGTCGCAAGAGCGCCGTCATCGTCGCCTGCGGCGGCGGTGAAGGGCGCGTCGAGGACCTCCCGCACGCGCTCGGCGACGGCTTCACCGAGATCGAGCGCAAGGCGAGCGAGGACCTCCGGTCCGCCGCGCGCCGTCTCGTCGCCGCCGTGGACATGAACCGCCAGCTCCTCCAGTCGGCGATGAGCTCGGGTGACGCGTTCCTCCGCGTGCTCACCGGCGGCGCCGCGGCGCCGCAGGCCTACGCCCCGGCGACCCGCGCCGCGGGCGCCGCCGCGGCCGCGCCGCGACTCATGGACCTCAGGGGCTGACCGATGTCGATCGGATCGATCCTCAACTCCGCCCGCTCCGGCCTCCTCGCCTCGCAGCGCGCCGTCGAGGTGACGTCCAACAACGTCGCCAACGCGCAGACGCCGGGCTACACGCGCCAGCGCCTCGACCAGACGGCGGCGATCCCGACCCGCTTCCCCGACGGGGAGTACGGGGCGGGCGTCGTCGTGCGCGGCACCGAGCGCGCGCGCGACAGCTTCCTCGACGCGGCCTACCGGCGCGCCTCGAGCGACGCCGCCGGCGGCCGCGTCCGCGCCGACGGCCTCTCGCGCATGGAGTCGATCCTCGGCGAGCCGAGCGACACCGGCATCGGCGCCGCCCTCGACGCCTTCTACTCCGCCTGGTCCGACCTCGCCGCGCGCCCGACCGCCGGCGGCGTGCAGGGCGCCGTGCAGCAGGCGGGCCAGCGGCTGGCCACGCAGCTCAACCGCGTCGCGGGCCAGCTCGACGACCTGCAGACCGAGACGCGTGCGCGCCTCGGGAGCGCCGTCGACGAGGTGAACGAGATCGCGCAGGCGGTCGCCGACCTCAACCGCCAGATCACCGCGCAGGAGTCGGGCGGACAGACGGCGAACACCCTGCGCGACACGCGCGACGCGAAGCTCGACCGTCTCGTCGAGCTCACCGGCGCGACCGTCGTCCCGCAGGCGAACGGCAGCGTGAGCGTGCTCATGGGCGGCCTCTCGCTCGTGGACGGCACCGAAGTGCGCCCGATCGTCGCGACGATGAACGGCAGCGTGAGCGACGTGGCGCGCGCGGTGGACCCGACACGGTCGGTCGAGATCGGCGGCGAGCTCGGCGCGCTGCGCAAGCTCTCGGTGACCGACATCCCGGCGATGCTGAACGACCTGGACGCGCTCGCGCGCGGCCTCGTCGAGAGCGTCAATGCGGTGCACCGCACCGGTGCGACCTGGAGCGGCACGCCGCCGGTCGCGGCCGCCGCCGGCGACTTCTTCGCGGCCGATGCGACGCTCACCCCCGAGACGGACCCGCTCCGCACCGCGCGCGGCATCCGGCTCGACTCGGCGGTCGCGACGAGCTCGTCGGCGATCGCCGCCTCGGCCTTCACCGCAACAGGCCCGGGTGACAACACCGTCGCGCTCGGCCTCGCCAGCCTGCGCACCGGAGCCGCCGCGTTCACGAACCCGGACGGCACGCCGCGTGTCAGCGAGAGCGCCGCGAACTTCCTGCAGCGCGTCGCGACGGGCGTCGCCTTCACCGCGCGCTCGGTCGCCGACCGCGCCGAGGTGGACGCGTCGATGCAGACGCAGGCCGAGACGCGCCGGCAGGAAGTGGCCGGCGTCTCGGTGGACGAGGAGCTGGTCCGGCTCATCAAGTTCCAGCAGAGCTACGCCGCCGCCGCGAAGATGATCCAGACGGCGGACCGGATGGCACAGACCGTCCTCGAGCTGCGCTGAGGCCGGCGAGACACTCCCGTGCTCATCCTCTCCCGACGCGCCGGCGAGGCCATCCTCATCGCCGGCGGCATCCGTGTCGTCGTCATCGCCACCGAGCGCGGCCAGGTCCGGCTCGGCATCGACGCGCCCCCTGAGGTCACCATCCTCCGCCAGGAGATCGTGGACGACATCACGGCCGGCACGGTCGCCGCGGTCGCGACGCCCGAGGCGCTCGCCGCGCTCGGGCTGCGCCGCCCGGCGCCGGTTCAGCCCGCGCCGCGTTCCCGCGCGCGCTCGGCCGCGAGCGTCGGCGCCGACCAGAAGACCGCACCGGCCGCGTCCACCGCCACGACGACGTCGCCGGCGGTGCGCAAGCCGAAGCGGAAGGCGGCAGCCGCTCCGGCCGCGGAGTCGCAGGCGGACAGGAGCTGACGCCGCAGGGCCCACGCCTCGCCGAGCACCGGCGCGACCGGCCCTTCGTCGACGGTGACCTTGAGCGGCCGCTCGACGTGCCACGCGAGCAGCCGCACGACATCGGCGGCCAGGGCGCGCGGGTCGAGCGGGGTGCGCCCCTCGCGGTCGGGCAGCAGGGAGCGCAGGTCCGCGTGCAGGGCGAAGATCCGGTCGGACGCTTCGGCGAGCTCCTCGCGCGCGCGGTCGAGGGCGCCCGCCCCGTCGTGCTCGAGGCTCCCCCGCGCGCCATCGACCACGGTGGCCACGTTCGCGAGCTCGTGGAGGAGCCCGCGCATGACGCGTGTCACGGTGTCCGTGCTCTCGTCGGTCCCGGTCACGTTCCCCCGCACCCCGCCGATACTTGAAGTGTCGACCACGTCCGCGGCCCCCGCCGCGGCGCTGTCCCCTACCCGGAAACTACCCGCCTCCCGTGCAACTCGTCGTCGGCTTCGTCGTCGTGTTCGGCTCGATCATCGCCGGATACGTGATGCATCATGGCCAACTGGGCGTGCTGCTGCAGTGGAACGAGTTCCTGATCATCGGGGGCGCGGGACTCGGCGCGTTCATCGTCGGCAATCCGGCGCCGGTCATCAAGGGCTCGATCTCGCGCCTGCTGGGCCTCCTGAAGCCCAATCCGTACACCGAGGACCAGTTCGCCGACCTGCTGAAGATGATCTACGAGATCATGCAGATCGCCGCGCGCGACGGCCTCGTCGGGCTCGACGCGCACATCGAGGACCCGGAGAAGTCGTCGGTCTTCAAGAAGTACCCGTTCTTCCTCGCGAACCACCACGCGGTGGACTTCTTCACCGACACGCTCAAGTCGCTCTCGTCGGGCGCGATCGAGGACCACCACCTCGCCGACGTCCTCGACGCCGACCTCGAGAAGCACCACAACGAGGAGAAGCAGGTCCCGAACGCCATCACCAAGATGGGCGATGCGATGCCCGGCTTCGGCATCGTCGCCGCGGTGCTCGGCGTCGTCATCACGATGCAGTCGATCGGCGGCTCGGCGACCGAGATCGGCGAGAAGGTCGCCGCCGCGCTCGTCGGCACCTTCCTCGGCATCCTGCTGGCCTACGGCGTGATCGGCCCGATGGCGTCGGCGGTCGAGGCGCGCATCGAGTCCGAGCACGCCTACCTCAGCTGCCTCCGCGCGGCCCTGCTCGCGTTCGCCCGCGGTGACGCGCCGAAGCAGACCGCCGAGGCCGCGCGCCGCTCGCTCGAACCGCACGTCCGCCCCAGCTTCAGCGCCCTCGAGGCGCTCATGAAGGGCGCCAAGACGCAGACCGCGTAACCGGCGGCCCCGATGTCCTCCGGCGGCGCGAAGAAGATCATCATCAAGCGGAAGAAGGGCGGCCACGCGCACGCGCACCACGGCGGCTCGTGGAAGGTCGCGTACGCCGACTTCGTCACCGCGATGATGGCCTTCTTCCTCGTGATGTGGATCGTCGGCATGGACGACAAGGCCAAGGACTCGATCCAGGGCTACTTCTCCAACCCGGTCGGCTTCAAGAAGGGCTTCGGCTCCGGCTCCAGCCCGATGGGTTCCGGCAACACGCCGGTGATGGGCCAGCGCGACTTCTCGGTGCGCGCGCCCGCGCGCATGGCCGAGGAGGCCGCGATGCAGGCGACGCGGCTCCGCCTCATCGAGCAGTTCGGCGACTCCGCCCTGAAGGGGCTCGACGGCCACGTCGAGATCTCGGTGACCGCCGAGGGCCTCCGGATCGAGTTCGGCGAGGGGCTCATCGGCGACGCGACCTTCGCCTCGGGCTCCGCGGTGATGACCGACCCGATGCTGCGCGCGATCGCCATCCTCGGCGCGGAGATCTCCCCGCTGCCGAACGAGGTGATCATCGAGGGGCACACCGACGCCGTGCCGCTCCGCCGGCCGGGCGGCTATTCCAACTGGGAGCTCTCCTCGGATCGCGCCAACGCCGCGCGCCGCGCACTCGAGACGCAGGGCGTCGGGTCCGCGCGGATCGTCTCGGTCCGTGGCTTCGCCGACCGCAAGCTCAAGATCGCCGACTTCCCGAAGGACCCGCGCAACCGGCGCATCTCGATCCTCCTCCCCTTCCGCTCGCCCGAGTTCACGGCGCGGATCGACAGCACCGGCACGGTGGTGGCGGCGACCCCGCCCGGCGCACCGTGACGCACCGCACGGCGGCTCGTCGGTGTATTGATGTATCAGTCCTCGACCGTGCCCTTGCCCACTGACCGCCCCAGCGCGCCCGAGGCGCACTGCCTGCTCATCATCGAGGATGAGCGGTCGCTGCTGCGCGCCTTCGCGCACGCGTTCGAGCGGCAGGGCTACGAGGTCCTGACCGCCGGCGACGTGCCGCAGGCGCTGGAGCACTGGCGCGCCCGCTCCGACGCGATCTCGATGATCGTCAGCGACGTCCAGATGCCGGGCCCCGCGATCGAGGTGCTCATCCGCGAGGTGCGCGAGCACGCGCGCCGCGTGCCGATCCTCCTGATGTCGGGCGAACTGCGCGGCACCGAGGAACGCATCCGCGCGCTCATGAGCTCGGTCGACGGCTTCCTCGCCAAGCCGCTCCGCATCGACGCGCTTCGGCTGGAAGTCCAGCGCCACCTCGGCAGCACGCCGTCGCGCTGAACCGCTAGTTTCGGGGCGTGACGACGCCGCTCCGCGACCTCGCGCTCCTCTTCGGCCGGCTCGGCGCGACCACCTTCGGCGGTCCGGCCGCGCACGTCGCGATGATGGAGGAGGAGGTCGTCCGACGGCGCGGCTGGCTCGACCGCGAGGCCTTCCTCGACCTCCTCGGCGCGTCGCAGCTGATCCCCGGGCCCAACTCGACCGAGCTCGCGATCCACATCGGCTACGCGCGCGCCGGCTGGCCCGGGCTGCTCGTCGCGGGCGCCTGCTTCATCGCGCCCGCGATGCTCATCGTCTGGGCCGTCGCCTGGGCCTACGTCGCCTACGGCGCGCTGCCGGCCGTCGGTGCGCTGCTCGCCGGCATCAAGCCGGTGGTGCTCGCGGTCATAGCGCAGGCGCTCTGGTCCCTCGCGCGAAGCGCGCTCGTCTCGGCCGTGACGCTCGGCATCGCCGCGGTCGCGCTCGTCGCGGCGATCATGGGCATTAACGAGATCGTCATCCTCGCGGGCGCGGCGGCGCTGGCCGGGCTCGACTGGCGACTCACGCGCGGCGGCAACCTGTGGGAGCGCGGCGGGCCGGCTGGCGCGATCGCGCTGCCAGCGACGGCGGCGCCGCTCCAGCAGGCGCGCGACGCGCTGGGTGGCGCGCCCGCTGACTCGGTCCTCTCCGGGGCCGGCGGCGCGGTCGTCGCGGCGGGCGCGGCGGCCGCCGCGCCCGCCGCCTTCTCGCTCGGCGCGATGTTCCTCTACTTCATGAAGGCCGGCGCCCTGCTCTTCGGCAGTGGCTACGTGCTGCTCGCCTTCCTCCGCGCCGACTTCGTCACGCGCACCGGCTGGCTCACCGAGGCGCAGCTGCTCGACGCCATCGCGGTCGGGCAGTTCACGCCAGGACCGCTCTTCACCACCGCGACCTTCGTCGGCTACGTCGTCGCGGGGAACGCCGGCGCGCTGCTCGCCACGCTCGGGATCTTCCTGCCGGCCTTCGTGTTCGTCGCCGTCACGGCGCCGCTGGTGCAGCGGCTGCGTTCGGCGCCGGCCGCGCGCGCGGTACTCGGCGGGCTCAACGCCGCGTCACTCGCGCTCATGCTCGCCATCGCGCTGCCCCTCGGCCACGACGCACTCGCGCGTCCCCTGCTCTCGGTGCCGCTGTTCCTCGCTGCGCTGTACCTCGCGGTGCACCAGCGCGTGAACTCGGCCTGGCTCGTGCTCGGCGGCGCGCTCGCGGGTTGGCTCGCCGCCTAGCGGAGCGCCTCAGGCGCCGTCGAGCTCGCGCGTGAGCTCGATCATCGTCTCGCGGAAGCCCGCGCGCGCGAAGAACCGGCGGGCGCCGTCGTTGCGGGCCGCGGTCGAGAGCACGATGCGCGGCGCGCCGCGCCGCCGGAGCTCCGCGATCGCCGCGTCGAGCAGCACCCGGCCCACGCCGCCGCTGCGCCGCGCCGGGTCCACGAGGATGTCGTGCACGATCCCCGCGGGGCCGCGCAGCGACATGTAATCGATGCCCTCGAGCGCGCAGTACGCGAAGCCGATCACGCTCCCGCCATCGACCGCGACGAGGATCACGACGTCCCGCTCGCCGAGCTGCGAGCCGAGGTAGCCGCCGTAGCCGCGCGCCGTCTCCGGCGTGCCCTCGATGAAGCGCTGCGGGTCGAGCGTGTTGTGCATCTCCACCATCAGCGCGCCGAGCCGGCCGAGGTCGGCCACATCGGCGCGCGTGGCGGGACGGATCTCACCGTTCCACATGTCGGCTCCGGCGCGGCGCGTTCCGCGCCGCGGTGAAGAACGCGGTGAACGCGGGCATCGCCGCCAGGAACCCCGCCGGCGGCGCGCCGGCGAAGTCGCGGAAGTCGCGCACCAGGTGCGACTGGTCGAAGTAGCCGCTCTCGACCGCGACGCGCGAGAGGCTCGCCGGATCGTCGCGCCACGCGGCGAAGACGCGCTGGAACCGCACGATGCGCGCGAGCTGCTTCGGCGTGAGCGCGGTGGCCGCAGCGAACCGGCGCTGCAGCGTGCGTGTCGACACGCCGAGCCGGCGCGCGAGCGGCTCGATCCCGGCCGCGCCGTGCGACGCGCGGATCGCGCGCACGGCCTCGCCCGCGAGCGCATCGACGGGCGGGGCCGCGCCGGCGAGCGCGCGGAGCATCGCGTCGAGCACCGCGCGCTGCGCCTCCACGCCGCGCGCCTCGGCCAGCGCGGCGGGGAGCGCGGCGAGCGCCCCGCCGCGGAGTTCGTCGAGGGCGACCCACCGGCCGGTGAGCGTCGCGATGTCGTCGGTGATGAGCGCCGCCGCGTGCGCCTCGAGACGCACCGCCACGAGATCGATGCGTCCGGTGGGCCGCACCGTCATCGGGCCGAGGATCTGCCCGACGAGGAAGGCGGCGGGCTGCCGCGTGCGCCGTCCGTCGGCGGCGTGGTGCTCCCACGGCGCGCCGAGATTGATGATCAGCTCGGGCGATCCGTCCGGCAGCGCCGGCTCCGGGGGAGCGGCATCGCCGAGCGCATCGGGATCCCCGCGCAGCCACCAGTAGGCGCGCACGAGCCCGGCGAGATCGGCGTGCGGCGGGCGCTCGGCGTACTCCATGTGAAGGAAGAAACCGCGCGGCGTCGCATTCGTGCAAGCGGCTCCGTACGCGGCGCGGTACCATCCTCGCAACCCTTCCGCGACCAACCCATGCTCCGACCGATCGCCCTCGCCCTCGTGATCGCCACCGCCCCCGCCGCGCTCGAGGCCCAGGCCGCCGCGGCATCACCGCCCGCCGGCGCCGCCGAGCTCGCGCGCCTCAGGTGGATCGCCGGCTGCTGGGAGCAGCGCACCGCGACCCGCGTCACCCAGGAGCACTGGAACGCGCCGATGGGCGGCCTGATGCTCGGCACCAGCCGCACCGTCGTGCGCGACGTCGCCCGCGAGTTCGAGTTCCTGCGCATCGAGCCGCGCGACGCGGGCATCGCCTATGTCGCGCAGCCGGGCGGCCGTCCGCCGACGGTCTTCCCCGCCGTGAGCGTCACCGACACGGCGGTGACGTTCGAGAACCTCCAGCACGACTTCCCGCAGCGCGTGATCTACCGCCGCGTCGGCGCCGACTCGCTCATCGCGCGGATCGAAGGACCGCAGGGCGGGACGACGCGGGGGATCGACTTCCCCATGCGACGGATCGCGTGCGGGGGGTGAC
>CAZIDS010000082.1:0-11066 GCA_964537945.1 uncultured Gemmatimonas sp.
GACGATGAGCTTCGTGATGACGCTCTCCGAGGCCTGCTCCAACATCATCGAGCACGCGGGACGCGGCGGGTGGGTGATGGTGCAGCGCTACAACTGGTCCAAGCGCAGGGTCGGCCGCGACGTCGTGCAGATCGCGGTGAACGACGCCGGCGTCGGGTTCCGCCAGTCGCTCGAGACGAGCCGCGCGCGCGCCCTCGCCGACCGCTGGGACGACGGCGTCGCGCTCGAGAGCGCGGTGATCAACGGCGTCTCGCGCCTGCAGGACCCCGGCCGCGGCCAGGGCCTGAAGGGCATCCGCGGCTACGCGCACCGCTTCGACGGCAAGTTCACCGTCCGCTCCGGTACCTCCCGCATCGCGCCGATCGTCCCTGACTGGGACGAGGATGACGCCCGCATCGACGGACTGCCCTACTTCCCGGGCGCCCAGTTGCAGGTCATCATCCCCAAGCGGGTGACCCGGCCGTGACGCACATCGACCTCCTCAGCGCGCTCGCCGACGCGGAGCACGCGAACTACCACGACCTCGTCACGCGACGGACGGGGGCCGCGGTGCGCAGCGTGATCGAGCGCCAGCTCGAGGGCCTCGCCGACGGCTCGGTCGCCTTCCTCGACTTCTCGCACATCGGCGTCCTCGACCGCTCCTGCGCCGACGAGTTCCTCGCGAAGCTGATGCTGCCGCTCACGACGGATCATCCGGAGCGCGACGGCTACGTCGTCATCCGCGGCGTGAACGACGGTCACGTCGAGGCGATCGAGTCGGTGCTGCTGGTCCACGGGCTCGCCCTGGTCGTGCAGTTCCCCGACGGCACGGCGCGCCTCGTCGGCGCCGTCACCGATCGCGAGCGCTGGCTCTGGGACCTCGTGATGCTCACCGGCGGCACCGAGCCGGAGTCGCTGCCGGCCGAGGCCGGCCTCACGGCCGAGGAGGCCCAGCAGCTGCTCGACTCGCTCGCGCGCCGGCGCCTGCTGCGCCGCGAGGCGCACCGCTACTGCCCGCTCGGGCGCGTCGCCTGATGAGCCGCTCGCTGCTCCCGCTCCAGGTCGTCGGCTTCATCGCGACGCGGAAGAGCGACGCCGAGCGCGGCCCGCAGGTGCGCATCGGCCCCGACGACGCGCGCATCCGGCTGATCGCCGACGGCGAGCTCGTCTGGGTGTACGGCCCGCGGCGCCACGAACTCGCGCCGGTGGTGTACGACACGGCGATGCCGAAGGGCGGCATCGTCGTGCGCGACCTCGCCGGCATCGCCGTGACCGAGATCGTCCGCCTCGTGAAGATGGATGTCGAGCACCGTCCCGTGCTCACCACGAATCTCGCCTGAGGTCCCCCGTGTCCCGCGCGAAGTCCGGCAGAGGTCCCTCGTTCGCCACGCTCGCCGTCCAGGGCGCCCGCGACGTCCACCGTCCCGGCGACCCGGTCGTCGAGCCGCTGGTCCAGTCCGTGAACCACCTGCAGGCCCTCGGCACCGCCGAAGGGCTCAAGTACACGCGCTACGGCAACACGCCGAACGCCGAGCGGCTGCAGAAGCGCCTCGCCCTGCTCGAGGGCGCCGAGGCGTCGCTCGTGCTGTCGAGCGGGATGGGCGCGACCGCCTGCGCCCTCCTCGCGCTGCTCCGGCCCGGCGACCACCTGCTGTCGTCGATGTACATCTACGGCGGCACGCACCGGCTCTTCCTCGAGGAGTTCGCGGCGATGGGGATCGAGGTCACCCTCGTCGACCCCTTCGAACCGCGCTCCTTCCGAAAGCGGCAGCGCAAGGAGACCCGCGCCGTCTTCGTCGAGTCCCCGGTCAACCCGACCTGCCGCGTCATCGACCTCCGGCCGATCTCCTACCTCACGAAGGCCGAGGGGCTCGCGCTCGTCGTCGACTCCACCTTCGCGTCGCCGGTCAACTTCCGGCCGATCGAGCACGGCGCCGACGTCGTGATCCACTCGGCGACCAAGTACCTCAACGGCCACCACGACGTCCTCGCCGGCGTCGTCGCGGGCACGCAGGCGTACATCGACGAGGTCCTGCAGAAGGAGATGCTCTGGGGGCAGACCCCGGACCCCTTCGCCCTCTGGCTCCTCGAGCGCGGCGTGAAGACGCTCGACGTGCGGGTGCAGCGGCAGAACGAGACCGCGATGGCGGTCGCGCGCTGGGCGCAGGAGCGCAAGGAAGTGAAGGTCGTCCACTATCCGGGGCTCGAGTCGCACGAGGACCACAAGGTCGCGAGCGAGATCCTCGACGGGTACGGCGGGATGCTCGCGCTCGAGCTCGCCGGCGGCGGCAAGGCGGCCGAGCGCTTCCTGCGCCGGCTGCGGCTCATCACCCACGCGCCGAGCCTCGGCGGCGTCGAGTCGCTCGTCAGCGAGCCGCGCTACACCTCGCACGCGAAGATGACCTCGGGCGAGCGCGCGCGGATCGGGATCCCCGACGGCTTCCTCCGGATCAGCATCGGCCTCGAGGCGGTGGATGACCTCATCGCCGACCTCGAGCAGGCCCTCAAGTGAGCGGCGGTTCGCGATGATCCGCTTCACCCGCGTCACCAAGCAGTACCCGAAGGGCGGCCCCGCGATCGACGACGTCTCCTTCCACGTCAATCGCGGGGAGTTCGTCTTCCTCACCGGCCCCTCCGGCGCGGGCAAGAGCACCGTCCTCAAGCTGATCTACGTCGAGGAGCGCCCGACCTCCGGCGAGGTGAAGGTCGCCGGCCAGAGCTCGGCGACGATGGTCCGCAACCAGGTCCCCGCGCTGCGCCGCCGGCTCGGCGTCGTCTTCCAGGATTTCGGGCTCCTCGAGGACCGCACCGCCGAGCAGAACGTCGCGTTCGCGCTCGAGGTGATCGGCACGCCGTCGAATCACATCGGCCCGAAGGTGGCGCGCGTGCTCACGCAGGTGGGGCTCGCCGCGAAGGCGACCGCGCTCCCGCACGAGCTCTCGGGCGGCGAGCAGCAGCGCGTGGCGATCGCGCGCGCACTCGTGAACGACCCGATCGTCCTCCTCGCCGACGAGCCGACCGGGAACCTCGACGAGCGGGCGACGCGCGGCATCTTCCAGCTCCTGCGCGACATCAACGCCGCCGGCACGGCCGTGATCATGGCGACGCACGACCTCGGGCTCGTGAAGGCGCAGGCCTTCCGCACGCTCGAGATGAACCGCGGCCGCCTCGTCTTCGACTCCGGAGGCGAGTTCCCCGCCGCCGGCGACGAGTTCGATGCCGCCGTGCCAGGCCCCGTGCCGGAGCCGGCGCTCGAGCACCGCCTCGAGCTCCCCGACGCCGGTGAATCGCCCGCCGCGGAGGCCGCCCAGTGAACCTCGCCGTCCGCGAGGCGCTCCGCGCCTTCCAGCGCGCGCCGATGCTGAGCGCGCTCAGCGTCACCACGATCGCCTTCTCGCTCTTCGCCTTCGGGCTCTTCGGGCTCGTCGCGCTCAACCTCCGTTCCGCGCTCGCCGAGGTGGAGGAGCGCGTCGAGATCCGCGGGTTCATCGCCGAGGGGACGAACCCCGAGGCCACCGCCGCCGCGGTCGGCGACCTCGCGAGCATGCCCGAGGTCGCGATGGTGAACCTCATCAGCGACGTGCAGGCGCTCGACCGCGCCCGGCGCGAGCTCCCGGAGTTCGACGACGTCTTCGAGGCCGGCATCCTCCCCGCGTCGATCGAGGTGCGGCTCAAGGACGGCTTCCGCGACCCCGACCACGTGCGCGCGATCGCGCAGCGGCTCGAGGTCTATGACTTCATCGACGACATCCGCTACGGCGAGGAGTGGGTCGAGAAGCTCCACCGCATGCGCACCATCGCGAGCGCGGTCGGCATCTCGCTCGGCCTCACCTTCGCCGCGGTCGCGATCATCATCATCGGCTCGACCATCCGGATGGCCGTGCTCGCGCGCAGCCGCGAGATCCGCATCATGCGCCTCGTCGGCGCGACGAACGGCTTCATCCGCGCGCCGTTCCTCGTCGAGGGCTTCCTGAAGGGACTGCTCGGCGGGGTGCTCGCGCTGCTGCTCACCTGGTTCACCTTCCAGTTCGTCGGGCAGTACGTCGTGCAGGCGACCTACTTCAACGGCGGGCTCGCGGTCCTCGGCGTCCTCGCCGGCGCGCTGATCGGGCTGCTCGGCAGCGCGGTCAGCGTCGGCCGGCACCTCGGCCGGGTGTAGCGTGCGCCGCGCGCGCCGCGCCGCGATGGCGCTCCTCGCCGGCGTCGCAGCACTGGCCGCGGCCGCCGGGCCGGGGCGTGCGCAGGGGACGACCCCCGCCCTGCCGCCGTCGGCGGCGCAGGCGGCCGAACGGCTGCGGCAGGAGCAGGCCGAGCTCGAGCGCCTCCGCGCCGAGCGGATCGAGCTCGAGCAGCGCATGCAGCGACTCCGCACGAACGCCCGCGACGTCTCGCAGGAGCGCGCGAACCTCGAACGCCAGGCGGTGGCGACCTCGCGCGTCGTGCGCTCGCTCGACCAGCAGCTCGGCTCACTCGTCTCGGAGGTCGAGAACGTCAACACGAGCCTCGCCCGCACGCAGGACGAGCTGCTGATCAAGCGCGCGACGCTGCGGCGGCGCGTGCAGGAGATCTACAAGCGCGGCCCCCTCTACACGGTCGAGGCGCTCCTCTCGGCCGAGTCGTTCGGCGCGCTCGTCGCGCGGTACAAGTACCTGCACCTCGTCGCGCAGCGCGACCGCGCGCTCGTGCGCCGCGTGGAGGCCCTCAGCGGGCAGATCAGCGCGCAGCGCTTCCTGCTCGTCCGGCTCCGCAGCGACATCGAGGTGAACCGCAAGGCGAAGGCGGAGGAGGAGGCGCGGCTGCGGCGGCTCGAACTGCAGCGCGGCCGCACCCTCGCGCAGATCCAGCAGCAGCAGAAGCAGGCCGAGGACCGGCTGAAGGCGATGCAGCGCGACGAGGAGCGGCGCGAGGGGATCATCGCCGCGCTCGAGGCGACGCGCCGCCGGCTCGAAGCGCGCCCGAACGCGGCGCCGAGCGCCCGCGCGATCACGACGGCGGAGATGGGCCAGCTCGACTGGCCGGTGCAGGGCTCGATCGTCTATCGCTTCGGCCGGCTGGTGAACCCGAACAACACCTCGATCCGGTGGAACGGCGTCGGCATCAGCGCGCCGATGGGCACGCCGGTGAAGGCGGTGGCGGCGGGCGAGGTGGTGCTCGCCGAGGTCTCGGGCACCTATGGCATGACCGTGATCATCCACCACGGCGGCGGCGCCTACTCGCTCTACTCGTCGATGCAGGATGCGAGCGTGCGGCGCGGGCAGAAGGTGAGCAAGGGCGACGTGATCGGGACGGTCGGGCAGTCGGACCCGGACCTGCCGCCCAGGCTGCATTTCGAGATGCGGCCGACGGGGAGAGAGGCTGTTGACCCGCTCGAGTGGCTGCGGCGTCAGCGCTAGCGCTGACGCCGAGGAGCGAAGAGCGAGGGAGAGGGGGAGGAGACTGAGGGGGAGGGGTCAATTTCGAGGGAGAGGAGCCGATGGCGGCGAAGAAGAAGGCGCCGGCCGGAAGGTCCGGGCGCGCGAAGCCAAGGAAGACTGCGACCACGAAGCCCGCGGCGAAGAAGACGCTGAAGCCGACCGCCTCGAGGAGATCGGCCGCGAAGCAGGCGGCGCCGAAGAACTCGGTCACGAAGAAGGCGGTCACCAGGAAGTCGGCGCCGAAGAAGCCCTCCAAACGTGACCTCAAGCCGAAGGCCTCCGCCGTCGTCGCGTCGCGCGTGCCGAAGCCGGTCATCCCCTCCCCCGACCCCCTCGGGCCCCTCGGCGCGCACGTCTCCTCGCAGGGCGGCGTGGCCCTCGCGCCCCAGCGCGGCGACGACATCGGCGCGACCGGGATCCAGGTCTTCACCAAGGTCCCGAACCAGTGGAAGGAGAAGGAGGTCGATGCCGCCGAGGCCGCCGCGTACAAGGCCGCGATGGCGGCGAGCGGGCAGCGCTTCTGCACCTCGCACGACTCCTACCTGATCAACCTCGCGTCGCCCGACCCGACGCTGCGCGCGCGGTCGCTCGAGGCGTTCACGGCCGAGCTGCGCCGCTGCAACGCGCTCGGCCTCGATGCGCTCGTGTCGCATCCCGGCAACTTCCTCGACGAGCGCGCGAGCGGCATCGCGCGCAACGCCGACGCGATCACGCAGGCGCTCGAGGCGGCGCCCGGGCCGACGCGGCTCTGCATGGAGCTCACGGCGGGTCAAGGCACGGTGATCGGCGCGTCGTTCGAGGAGATGGCGGACCTGCTCGCGCGCATCCCCTCGGCCCTGCAGCACCGCCTCGGCGTCTGCCTCGACACCTGCCACGTCTACGCCGCGGGCTACGACCTCGTGGGCGACTACGACGGCGTCTGGGCGCGGTTCGGCGACGTGATCGGGTTCGAGCGGCTCGGGGTGATCCACCTCAACGACTCGCTCGGGCCGCTGGGGAGCCGGAAGGACCGGCACGCGCTGATCGGGGAGGGCATGATCGGCGACGCCGCATTCCGCCGCATCATGCAGGACGAGCGGCTGCGCCTCGTGCCGAAGATGCTCGAGACGCCGAAGGGGGACGACCTCGTCTCGAACGACCGGCGCATGCTGAACAAGCTGCGCTCGTTCGCGTCGCGCGGCTGAGTCTTCGCCGGCTCGCTGTTCGCGTACGGCGAGATCCGTGCCCGGGCGGGAGGCGTTGAAGGCCGATCGGCCGACCCTCTCGGACTTCGCTTCGCTCGTCCTGCGGCCGGGTCGTCCGAGTCGACCTTCTGCCGCCTCCCGCCCCAGCACTGATCGTTTTGGGCGCTGCTGGCTCGCCGCGCTGAACCCAGCGGGCGCGCGCTCTTCAGCTCCGCTTCAGTCGCTGCGCTGGGGCTCGATCCGCTCGCGTGCCCTTCGGCTGGGTGCGCACCCACGCCACGAGCCGCAGGAATGGGAGCGCGACCACGGCGAAGCCGGGGCGGAATCCAGCGCGCAGATTCTCATGCGGCGTTCAGGCGCACCCGAACGGGCGCTCGAGCGCGAGCGGCCCCGACTGCCCAACGCTCGCCCAGCATGGATCCGCGCGGGACGCGAGCGAGGGGTGTCGCGCAAGCCGACCCGGCCGCAGGACGAGCGCAGCGAAGTCCGAGAGGGTCGGCTGGAGCGACACCCCTCGTGAGCGGCCCCCGCACCGATCCGGAACGAACGAGGCGCGAGCCAGCCGGAAGGCCGCTCGCGCCCCGAGCCCACGAAGCGACAAAGCCTAGAACGCCACCTGATACACCAGCGAGATGTTCCGCCCCGGATTCGCCGCGAACCGCTTGATGCGGCTCGACGCGTCGAAGTAGCGCACGTCGCCGACGTTGTCCGCGCGCAGCGTGACCCGGTGCAGCACGTTCCCCACCGTCCACTGCGTCCCCGCACTCAGGTTCACCAGCGTGTACGCCGCCGTCGCGACGTCCACGTTCCCGCCCGTCACGCGATCCTGCGCGAACCCGTGCCGCACCTCGCCTGAGGCGTTGAACGCGCCCTTCTCCCAGCGCAGGCCTCCGCCGAGCCGCGCCGGCGGGAGGAACGGCAGCGGGCTCCCATCGGCGACGAGCTCGCCGCGGACCAGGTCGCCCATCAGGCTCGCGACGACCGCGTCGCCGAGCCGCGCTTCGAGCGAACCCTCGACACCGCTCAGCTGCGCGTCCGCCTGCGCGATCCGGTTGAGCGGCACGAGGTTCCCGTCCACCAGCGTGTCGCCCTGGATCACCGGCGTCACGTAGTCGTCCACGCGGTTCACGTAGGTCGAGAACTGCGCCGTCACGCGCTCACCCCTGAGCCGCAGGATCGCCTCCGCACCGCCGCTCACCTCCGGCCGCAGCGACGGGTCACCGACGTCGTACGTGCCGGCCGCCGCGTGGAAGCCGTTGGAGTAGAGCTCCTCGACCGTCGGCGCGCGGAAGGCGCGGGCCATCGATCCACTGAGCGTCACCGCGTCGGTCACCGCCCAGCTGAGGCCGAGCGAACCCGACGCCTCGCTGAAGTCGGTGTCGCGGCCCGGCCCGAACTTCGCGCCGCCGTCCTTCGAACTGATCAGGTAGTCGTCCCAGCGCGCGCCGAACTGCAGCTGCACGCCACCCTCGTGCCCCTCCTCGTGGCCGCGCCCCTCGATCAGCGCCATCTCCTGGAAGATGAACGCGCCGAGGCCGCGCGAATCCGCGGCCGGCGTGAGCGCCTCGTCGCCGGTGGCCTCGTACTGCTTGAAGAGCCCCTGCATGCCGAACGCGCCCTTGAGCCGGCCGAAGGCGGTGGTCGCCTGCGCATTCAACGTCTGCGTGCGCAGTGCGAAGTGCGTGCCGACCGCGCCGTCGCTCTCGATCTCGTCGTGCGCGTAGTCCTGCGTCGTCCCCTCGAAGCGGATGTACGGCAGCGCGGCGCTCGAGAGCTGCAGACCGCCCTTCGCGCTGAGCCCGATGCGGCGGCCGTCCACGCGGATCCCCGCCTCCGGGTCCCCCGGTTCGGCGGCGATGCCGTAGTTGAAGCCGTAGGTGCGCACCGCGAACCCGATCGTGCCGCGCGTGCCGATGTAGCCGTAGCCCATCGACGCGTTCCGCGCGCGCGAGTCGGTGCCGCCTAGCACCTCCCCGCCGCCGGTGTGCAGCGCGCCCATGTCGCGGAAGCCGCCGCGGAGTGAGAACGCGCCCTTCGCGCCGAGCGCCGAGGAGACGCCGATGTTCAGCGCCCCGCCCGGCGTCACCGACTCGCCCTGCGTGCCGATCGTTCCCTCGAAGTGCGACGGCACCTCGGTCGGGATGTCGTTCGAGATCACGTTCACCACGCCGCCGAGCGCGTTGTTGCCGTAGAGCAGCGAGGCCGGACCGCGCACGACCTCGATCCGTTGCGCGGCGAGCGGGTCCACCGAGACCGCGTGGTCGCCCGACGACGACGCAAGGTCGCCGGCGCGCTCGCCGTCCTGCAGCACGAGGATCCGGTCGCCGGTAAGGCCGCGGATCACCGGCATCGTCGCCGCCGGGCCGCTGTAGCGCTGCGCCACGCCCGGCTCCGCCGCGAGCGACGCCGCGACCGACGAGCTCACCGAGCGCGCGAGCGCGTCGCCCGTCAGCGCGACGGCGGTCTGCGTCATCCGCTCGGCCTCGGTGCCGGTGGGCGTAGCGGAGATGATGACCGAGCTCAGCCGCAGCGGCGTCTCGTTCATCACGACCTTCACCTTGATGTCGGGCCCGGTCGCCGCCACGCGCACGACCACGTGGCCGGGCGCATAGCCGATCAGCTGCACGTTCAGGTGGTACTCGCCGGCGGGCAGCCCGCGCAGCGTGAACTCGCCGTTCGCGTTCGTCGTCGTCGAGCGGCCCACCTCGGCCGCGATGACCGTCGCGTTCGCGAGCGGCGCACCGGCCGAATCGACGACCGTGCCGGTGACGTTCTGCGTCAGGAAGAGATGCGGCAGCGAGTCCGTGCGCGCGAGATCGCTGGCGCGCGCGGTCGCCGGGAGGAGGAGCAGCGCGGCGATGAGCGTCGCGGCGCGGTGATATCGAGTGGACATCGGAGTTCTCGGGTGAGTGACCGGAGCGCGAAGGCCGGAAGTTCCGGCATTGGCCATCTCCGCAGCCGCGCGCCTCACGCGCGCCATCGCGCCCTCGCGGGCGCGGGGACTCACTGCTGCGGCGGACCCCGGGGGTCGGGGACGCCATTCCGTGCCGCATCGTGCACCGCGAGGCCGGCGTCGCAGGGGAGCACTCCGCTGACCCGCGGCGCCGGCACCACGGCCTGGGGCTCCGCCGCGTCGGCCGCGAGCGGCGTCTGGATGACCTGGCAGAGCTGGCAATCGGGGTCGTGCTGGGCCGGGCAGGACCGGTCCTGCGAGTCCTCCCAGTGCGCGACCACCCGGTCGGCGTGCGGAGCGAGGCCATCCACCACCGGGGCGCCCGCGACGACGACCGTGTGCACCGCGAGCCAGAGCCCGACCACCACGCGTGACGCCTCGCGCCGTTCGATCGGGCGGCGCAGGGCGGTCAGGAGACGGGTGAGGAGGCGTGGCATCACAGGCGAATGTGTAACGAGTCGTGGAGTGCTCCGGTACCCTACGCGCGCCTCCCGCCGGACGCTCGGCGCGGGCCCGGGCCGGATTCCTTCAACCCCGTGGCGCGGCTAGCTTTAGGGGATGAAACGCGAGGATGCGCTCGACTACCATTCCCGCGGCCGGCCCGGCAAGATCGCGGTCGTCCCCACGAAGCCGCTGACCAACCAGCGGGACCTCGCCCTCGCCTACTCCCCGGGGGTCGCCGAACCCTGCCTCGAGATCAAGGCGAACCCGGACGACGCCTACAAGTACACCGCCAAGGGCAACCTGGTCGCGGTGGTGACGAACGGGACCGCCGTCCTCGGCCTCGGCAACATCGGCGCGCTCGCCGGCAAGCCGGTCATGGAAGGCAAGGCGAACCTCTTCAAGCAGTTCTCGGACATCGACGTCTTCGACATCGAAGTCGGTTCCGAGTCCCCGGACGACGTCATCAAGTTCTGCCAGCTCCTCGAGCCGACCGTCGGCGGCATCAACCTCGAGGACATCAAGGCCCCCGACTGCTTCTACATCGAGGAGACCCTCCGCAAGACGATGCGGATCCCGGTCTTCCACGACGACCAGCACGGGACGGCGATCATCTCGGGCGCCGCACTGCTCAACGCGCTCGAGGTCGTCGGCAAGCGGATCGAGGAGGTAAAGGTCGTCTTCTCCGGCGCCGGAGCGGCCGCGCTCAGCACGGCCGAGCATTACGTGCGGCTGGGCGTGAAGCGCGCGCACATCGTGATGTGCGACCGGAAGGGCGTGATCTACGAGGGTCGCGCCGACGACATGGACGCGTACAAGGCACGCTTCCAGAGCGCGACGAAGGCGCGCACGGTGGCCGAGGCGCTCGTCGGCGCCGACGTCTTCGTGGGGCTGTCGGTGGCGGGCGCGGTGACGGGCGAGATGGTCAAGTCGATGGCGAAGGCGCCGATCATCTTCGCGCTCGCGAACCCGGTGCCCGAGATCCTGCCGCACGAGGTGAAGGCGGTCCGCGACGACGCGATCATCGCGACCGGCCGCAGCGACTACCCGAACCAGGTCAACAACGTCCTCGGCTTCCCGTTCATCTTCCGCGGC
>CAZIDS010000083.1:0-11055 GCA_964537945.1 uncultured Gemmatimonas sp.
GGGTCGGGCACGAGCGCGAGCATGATCACGCCGAACGTGGTCTGCATCGCGGTGTGCTTGTACAGCTGGTTCAGCACCACCTTCGGGATCGCGTCGCGCTTGAGCTCAATCACGATGCGCGTCTGCGAGTCCGACTCGTCGCGCAGGTCGGAGACGCCCTCGATCTTCTTGTCGCGCACGAGCTCGGCGATGTTCGCGACGAGGTTCGCGCGGTTCACCGCGTAGGGCAGCTCGGTGACGACGATCTGCGACTTGTTCGAGGACTCCTTCTCCTCGATCACCGCGCGGGCGCGCATCACGACCTTGCCGCGGCCCGTCTCGATGTAGTCCTTGATGCCGGCGCGGCCGTAGATGAACGCGCCGGTCGGGAAGTCGGGGCCCTTCACGAGCCCGCGGATCGCGTCGACCGAGAGCTCGGGGTCGTCGATCATCGCCGCGACCGCCGCTGCCACCTCGCGGAGGTTGTGCGGCGGGATGTTCGTCGCCATGCCGACCGCGATGCCGGTCGAGCCGTTCACGAGCAGGTTCGGCAGCCCCGACGGGAGCACCGTCGGCTCCTCGAGGCGGTCGTCGAAGTTCGGCGCGAAGTCGACGGTGTTCTTGTCGATGTCGGTCAGCATCTCGACCGCGACGCGCGTGAGCCGGCTCTCGGTGTAGCGGTACGCCGCCGCCGGGTCGCCGTCGACCGAGCCGAAGTTCCCCTGGCCGTCCACCAGCGGATAGCGCAGCGAGAAGTCCTGCACCATGCGCACGAGCGCGTCGTAGACCGACTGGTCGCCGTGCGGGTGGTACTTGCCGAGCACGTCGCCGACGACCGTCGCCGACTTCTTGTACGGCCGCCCCGGGACCAGCCCGAGCTCGTTCATCGCGTAGAGGACGCGCCGGTGCACCGGCTTCAGCCCGTCGCGCACGTCCGGCAGCGCGCGGCTCACGATGACGCTCATCGAGTAGTTGATGAACGACTCGCGGACCTCGTCCTGGATGAGGCGCGGGAGGATCCGTTCGCGGTTGTTCGGGGCGGTCATTCTCAGAGGGAAACGAGGGTCCTGAGGGGCTGCTGGAGCGACCCCTGAAATTACCCTTGCGGGAGCCTCATTTCAATCGATTTCCCGCTCTTGCGCGAGGCGTCGACGCCCTCGGTGATGACCCGCTCAAGGCCGCGGCGCCGAGGGCCCTTCGTCGTCCTCGGAGCGGTTCGAGCGCTCGATCGCCTCGCGCTCCGCCTGCCACCGCTGGTACCACTGCCGCGTCACCTCGCCCGCGAGCTCCCGGTTCCCCAGCCCGAACGAGAGCGCCAGCGCCAGCGCGATCGCCCCGAAGATGATCGCGAACGCCGTCGTCACGATGCTCGTCGCGATCCCGAGCTCCTGCAGCGACATGAACACCGCCAGCAGGATCACGCCCCCCTTCCCCGCCCGCGCGAGCATCGGCCCGCCGTCGAGCCGCGGCGTGCTCACCTGGATCAGCGCGCCCACGAAGTCGCCGAGCACGATGCCGAGCACCACGATCACGATCGCCGCGATCACGCTCGGCACGTAGCTCACGAGGTCCGAGAAGACGTCGCCGAGGTAGTCGATCCCGATCGAGTCGGCCGCGACCATCATCGCGACGAACAGCACGAGCCAGAAGACGAGGTTCGCGACGACGCGCGTCGGGTTCACCGGCGCCCCCGTCTGGTCGCGCACCGGGATGCCGCCGCGCTTCAGCACGTCGTTCAGGTGCACGCGCCGCAGCACGCTCCCCACGCCGCGCTGCGCGAGCTTCGCGATGAAGAAGCCGATGGCGAAGACCACCATCGCCGCGAACATCGACGGGATGAACTGCCAGATCCGCTGCAGGCTGTCGGTCAGCCGTTCGAGGAAGGTCACGGTCGGTCCCTGGCTGAGGTTCGTGTCCGGTCAGAAGGTGAAGCGCACCAGCGTGTGGCGCCCGGGCGTGCGCGCCGCTGCGGCGACGAGCGCGCCCGGCGTGATCGAGAGGCGGTCGGCCCACGCGAGGCGCCCGGCGTCGCGATCGACCTGCAGGTAGCGCTCGGTCATCGCGACGCCCGCCACCGCGCCGACGGTCGCGAGCCCGAGCGTCACCGATTCGCCGCGGTCGGCCTCGCCGGCGATCAGCAGCCCCACGCCGACGCCCATCAGCGCGCCCGCGCCGGCGCCGAGCGCGAGCAGGTTCGCGTCGCCGCGGCCGTGGTCGAAGCGGCGAACCAGCGTGCGTTCGCTCGCGAGGATGCCGGCCCAGCTCCCGCCGAGCAGCACCAGCGCCGTCGTCTCGCGGTTCGGCGCGCTGTTCGCGATCGCCGTGCCGCCCGCGAGCGCGCCGATCGTCGCGCCGACCCAGATCGTCTGCACGTCGCCGACGGTCACGTTGTGCGGCGCGCGGCCAGCGTACCAGCGCCCTCCGATGTAGCCGCCGACGCCGGCCGCGGTCCACGCGACCGCCGAGCTCATCGGGTCCACGCCCGCCGAGTCGAATGGGTCGCTGTCGCCCGCCATCGTGATCGCGAAGGCCGTCAGCCACGCGAGGTCGTGCCCCATCACCGTCGACGCCGCTTCGCCGCCCGTGAGTCCGCCGCCGAAGTAGAGCCCCGAGCCCGCGCCGCCGAGCCCGCCCAGCAGCACCACCGCCGCGCCCGGCCGCGCATCCATCCCGCCCTGCCCCGCGAGCAGCAGCGCACTCCCGGCGCCGCGCAGCGCCATCCCCGACGAGAGCAGCTGCCGCGCCTCGGTGATCCGCACGCGGCGCGACACCTCGGCCGCGGCGAAGAACGTGCCGCCCGCCATCACCATGTAGCCCGCCGTGCCGGTGAGCCCGTCACGCTCGACCATCACGGAGAACGCCGGCGCGTAGACGGTCAGGCCGAGGATCGTCTGGTCGCGGACGAAGCGGCGGTTGAGGTCGCGAGACGTGGCCCAGCGCGGACCCGTCGTGTCGCGCGGTGCGGCCGGCGGGGCCGCTGCGGGCGCGGGATCCTGCGCCGCGAGCGGCGCGGCGACGAGCGAGAGGGAAAGCAGTGCGTGATGGAGGGAACGCATCGCGGGTAATGTAGCGAGCGCCGCCCCTCGGCGGGGCGCGCGCCCGGTGACCGACGACCTCGAACGAACGACACTCGTGCAGACCGCAGCGTTGCTTCGTACCCTCGCCGTCGCCGTCACGTTCGGCTGCGCCGCCAGGACCACCGAACCGCTCCCCGACGGCGGCCGGCGCGTCCTCTTCATCGGCAACAGCCTCACGTACACGCATGACCTGCCGCAGACGATCGCCGAGATGGCGAAGGCGGTGAACGACACGCCGCTCGTCTACCGCACCGTGGCCAAGCCCGACTACGCGCTCGAGGACCATTGGTACGACGGGATCCAGCGCACGATCGCGCGGAACGGCTGGCAGTTCGTGGTGATGCAGCAGGGACCGAGCTCGCTGCCGCAGAACCAGGAGTTCCTCCGCATCTGGACCGTGCAGCTCAACTCGGCGATCACGGCCGCCGGCGCGCGGAGCGCGCTGTTCATGGTGTGGCCCGCCGACGAGAACCGCGCGAGCTTCGACGCGGTGCGCACGTCGTACCGGAACGCAGCGCTCGAGGTGGGCGGGCTCTTCATCCCCGCCGGCGAGGCCTGGCGCACCGCGTGGGCCGCCGACTCCACGCTGCGCCTCTACGGCGACGACGGCTTCCATCCGTCCGCGCTCGGCACCTACGTCGCCGCGCTCGTGCATTTCGAGATGCTCTACGACCGCCCCGCCACCGAGCTGCCCGACACCGCGAAGGTCGACGGGCACGTCCTGAACGTGCCGCCTGCCACGGTCGCGCTGCTGCAGCAGGCCGCGCACGAGACCGTCCTCGCCTGGGGGATCAAGTGAACCACCGCCTGACCACGCTCGCCGCGCGCGCCGCGCTCCACGCACTGGCCGCGCTCGCTCTCGCCCCGGACGCCGCGCGCGCGCAGGCCGCCGCGCCGCCGGCCGGCACCACGCTGCTCACGGTCGCCGACACGATGCTCTTCCCCGAGGGGATCGTGCGTGACGAGGCGCGCTCGCGCTGGCTCCTCTCGTCGATCCTCCACCGCACCATCATCGCGGTGGACGACCGCGGCCGCTCCGCCCCGTTCGCGCGCGACCTCCCGTCCGACGTCGGCGCGATCTTCGGGATGCGGGTCGACGCCGCACGCGGCGTGCTGCTCGCCGCGAGCGGCGCCGTGCCGCAGATGGCGCGCTACGCGCCGGCGGACACGCTGCGCGCCGAGATCCTCGAGTTCGACCTCGCGACCGGCGCACTGAAGCGGCGGATCGCGCTCCCGGCGGCGCCGCGCCAGCGGATGCCGGGCGACCTCGTCATCGGCCGCGACGGCACGCTCTACGTCACCGACGGGATGGCGGCGCGCATCTACGTCGTGCCGCGCGAGGGCGCCTCGCGGACGATCGAATCGGCGCTCTTCCGCTCGCCGCAGGGCGCGGTGCTCGCGCCCGACGAGCGGTCGCTGATCCTCGCCGACTACTCGAACGGGCTGCTCCACGTGCCGCTCACGGGCACCGACACCGTCGCGATGATCACCGACAGCGCCGGCCGCCGGCTGCGCGGCGTGGACGGACTCTACGCGCGCGGCGGCGACCTCATAGCGACCTACAACGGCCGCCGTCCCGGCATGGTCTTCCGCGTCACGCTCACGGCAGACCGCCGCGCGATCAGGGGCTTCACGACGCTCGAGACCGTGCCCGGCGCCGGCGAGCCCACGCTTGGCGTGATCCTCGGCGACGCCTTCGTGTTCATCGCGAACTCGCCCTGGAGCGCGTTCGACGAGAAGGGCGCGCGCGTGCCGGGGAGCACGATGGCCCCGCCCGAGCTGCGCCGGCTGCCGCTCGCGCCCTAGTTCCGCGTCCCGCGCTTCACGTCGAAGAGCACGCTGCGGTGGCAGGACGGGCAGAGCAGCCACTCGCGCTTGCGCGCGTAGCCGAGCCCGAAGCTGCCGCCGCCGATCGAACGCTCCCGCATGCGCACCGCGCAGCGCGGGCAGTCGGCGTGGCCCTGCGACGCGTACGCCTCGCGCACCGCCTTCTCCTCGGCCGCGTCGAACTGCGCGCGCTCAACCATCGCCGATCCGCACGACGACCTTGCCGAACTGCTTCCCGCTCGCGAGCCGCGCGAAGGCCGCGCGCGTCTCGGAGAGCGGGAAGACCGAATCCACCGGCGGGATGAGCCGGCCGGCGGCGAGCTCGGCCACGACCGCGTCGAACTCGGCGTCGTTGCCCATCGTCGAGCCCATGATCGTCCACTGGTTCCAGAAGAGCCGGCGCACGTCCATCGCGAGCGAGTGGCCCGACGTGCCGCCGCAGGAGACGAGCCGGCCGCCGCGCCCGAGCGCGACGAGCGACTGCGTCCACGTCTTCTCCCCTGTCGAGTCGATGATGACGTCGACGCCGCGCTTGCCGGTGCGCGCCCGCAGCTCCGTGCCGACGTCGGTCGTGCGATGGTCGAGCGTGCCGTCGGCGCCCATCGCGCGCGCGTGCGCGAGCTTCTCCTCGCTCCCCGACGTCACCCACACCTTCGCCCCGCGCTGCTTGCAGATCTGCAGCGCCGCCGCGGCGACGCCGCCGCCGATGCCCCAGATGAGCACCTCGTCGCCCGCCTTCACCTGCGCGCGCGTCACGCACATCCGCCATGCAGTGAGCGTCGCGAGCGGGAAGGCCGCGGCGACCTCGTCGCTCACGCCGGCGGGGACGCGCCGCACGTTCACCGCCGGCACGACGATCTCCTCGGCCAGCGTCCCCGGCAGGTGCTCGCCGAGGAGCTTGAAGCGCACGCACATCGACTGCTCGCCGCGGCGGCAGTACTCGCAGCTGCGGCAGGAGATGCCGGGATTGATCAGCACGCGGTCGCCGGCGGCGACGCCCGTCACGTCGGGCGACGTCTCGGCGACGACGCCCATCCCGTCGCCGCCGAGGACCCAGGGCGGCGTGATGGTGACGCCGGGCAGTCCGCCGAGGGTCCAGAGGTCGAGGCGATTGAGCGCGGCCGCGCGCAGTCGCACACGGACCGCGCCCGTGGGCGGGAGCGCCGGCCGCGGCACATCGTCGCGCACGACGATCCGCTCGAGTCCCCCATGTGCATCGATCGTCGCAGCCCGCACGCCCGGATGACCCCCGTTTATATTCGGGGGACGTCGCGCGGCTCCCGCGCGCCCACCCCCGACGACCCGTCTCGATGATCCCCATCAAGGTCCCGCCACTCGGCGAATCCATCACCGAAGCGACCGTCTCGCGCTGGCTCAAGAAGGAAGGCGACGCGGTGGCGATCGGCGACACGCTGGTGGAGCTCGAGACCGATAAGATCACCGTCGAGGTGCCGGCCCTCAATGCCGGCGTGCTCGCGCGCCGCCTGAAGAATGAAGGGGACGTGGTGCAGCTCGCCGAGACGCTGGCCGAGCTCGACGAGACGGCCAAGGGTGCCGCTGCGCCCTCGGCGCCTGTTGCCGCCCCTGCGCCCACGAAGCCCTCGGCGCCGGCCCCTGCTCCGGCCGCGCCCGCCGCACCCTCCGCGCCGGCCGCTCCCGCTCCCGCCGCCGACGTCCGCAGCGCGCCGAGCGCCGCGCGTCTCGCCGCCGAGCAGGGCGTGAACCTGGCGAACGTGGCTGGCACCGGCCGAGGCGGCGTGGTGAGCAAGCCCGACGTGATCGCCGCGATGGAGGCGCCGAAGGCGACGGCCGCCGCCTCGGCCGCCGCCTCGCCCGCCCCCGCCGCGCCGATGGCGCCGCCCGTGCCGGTCGGTGTCCGCGAGACGCGCGAGAAGATGACGACGCGCCGCAAGCGCATCGCCGAGAACCTGCTGCAGGCGCAGCTCGCCACCGCGCACCTCACGACGTTCAACGAGATCGACATGAGCGCCGTGTCGAGCTTCCGCGAGCGGATGAAGGAGCGCGTGGAGAAGGAGCACGGCGTGAAGCTCAGCTTCATGCCCTTCTTCGCGAAGGCGGCGGCGCTGGCGCTGAAGGCGTACCCGGTCGTGAACGCGCAGATCGACGGGGACTCGATCGTCTACAAGCACTACGTGAACCTCGGCATCGCCGTCGCGAGCGAGCAGGGGCTCGTCGTGCCGAACGTGAAGGACGCCGACCGGCTCGGGATGGTCGGGTTCTCGAAGGCGATGAACGCGGTCGCCAAGCGCGCCCGCGACGGCAAGCTGACGATGGACGACCTCACCGGCGGCACGTTCACGATCACGAACGGCGGCGTCTTCGGGTCGCTCGTCTCGACGCCGATCATCAACTATCCGCAGGTCGCGATCCTCGGGCTGCACAAGGTGCAGGAGCGCCCGGTCGCGATCGACGGCCAGGTCGTCATCCGGCCGATGATGTACGTCGCCCTCAGTTACGACCACCGGATCATCGACGGGCAGCAGGCCGTGCTCTTCCTGGTCCGCGTGAAGGAGCTGATGGAGGACCCCGCCGCGATGCTCATCGACGGCTGATGTCGGGTCCGGGCCCGCTCCGGCGCAGGTGAGGGTGCACCTCTCATCCGCCGGAGCAGACCCATGGGCATCGCGACCTCGCTGCACGATCATCGCACGTTCGACCCGAACGGCACCATCGCGCCGTTCATCAACCGCACGCCTGAGGCCGGCGGCGACGACCCGGGCACGGTCCGCTCGCGCCGCGTCTGGAACGCGGGCGACTACGACCGCATCGCCGCGGGCTTCCGGCACGAGGCCGAGGCGTTCATCGCCCGGCTCGGATCGACGCCGGGCATCTACGCCCTCGATGCCGCGTGCGGCTCGGGCAATCTCACCATCCCGCTCGCGCGCACCGGCGCGCGCGTCTTCGGCATCGACGTCGCGCACTCGCTGCTCGAGCGCGCCCGCCTGTGGGCCGAGCGCGAGCGCGTCGCGGTGATGCTCGACGAGGGCACGGTCGAGGCCCTGCCGTACTCGGACGGCGCGTTCGATCTCGTCGTCTCGATGTTCGGCGTGATGTTCGCGTCGAAGCCCGACCGCGTCGCGGCCGAGCTCGCGCGCGTCACGAAGCGGGGCGGCGTGGTCGCACTGGCGAACTGGACGCGCGCCGGCTTCGTCGGGCAGATGCTCTCGCTGCACGTCGAGTTCGTCCCGCCCGCGCCCGGCACGCCGAGCGGGCTCCTCTGGGCCGACCCGGCCACGCTGGCGGAGCGCTTCCCCGCGAAGGACTGGACCCTGCAGCTGCAGCCGCGGATGCTGACGTTCCGGTACCCGCACACGCCGGCCGGCACCGCGGAGCTCTTCCGCGCCGCCTACGGCCCGACGGTGCGCACCATCGAAGGACTCGGCGAGGACGGCCGCGTGGAGTTCACGCAGCGGCTGCGCGAGCTCTGGCAGCGCCACCACGTCGCCGGCGAGCGAGACACGGTGGTGAACTCGGAGTACTTGGAAGTGATCGCGACGCGGCGCTGAGCTGCGCGCGCTGCAGCGGCGCTATCGCAGGCCGAGCACGAGGATCGCCGTCCGGAGCCAGCGCGGCTCCGGGCGGCGACTCGCGCTCGCGGCCCCGGCGACGGCGCCGAGGCGCCGCGCGAGTTCCATCCGAACGTGCGGCGCGCCACCGTCGAGCCCGTGGGCGCGGAGCGCCGACAGCGCGGCGCGCGCGGCGTCGGTGAAGGAGAGATCGTCGGTCCCCGCCGCGCTCGCATCGCCCGGGAAGCACTCGGCGCGCGCGATCCGCAGCGAGGCGGAGATGCCGAACTCCATCCGGTCGAGGTAGCGCGGCTCGCAGCGCTGCGGCGGGATGAGGTGCACGAGGCGCTGCGCCGCGCAGACGCCGACCGACTCGCCCGCAGCGACGGCGCCGAAGATGAGCTGCGCGTCGTCGCCGGCCGAGAGCGCGGCGCCGCTGCGGCCGGTGAGCGACCAGTCTCCTCGGGCGGTGCGCTCGGCCCAGCGCTCGGCGGCGGCGCGGCGAGTCACGAGGCCCGAACCCACGGGGAAGAAGGGGGCCCAGTCGGTCGCGCGGCCCCAGTCGTCGCGCGCGTGGGTGCGCTCCTGGAAGAAGGGGCGCAGGGTGCGGTCGGCCCACTCCGGGACGTGGCCGGTGAACTCGACGCGGATGGTGCCGGCGCCCCAGACGGTGACGTCGGGGTGCGCGCCCGCGAAGGCGACGACCTGCGTGAGGTAGTCGGGCGCGGGGACGTTGTCGTCGTCGAACCAGACGAGAAGCTCTCCGCGCGCGTGGGCGATGCCGGTGCGGCGGGCGAGCGCGAGGCCGGGGACGTCGGCGCGGACGATGCGGCTCCGCGGCGCCGCGGCGGGGTCGAGCGCGGGAAAGCTCGCGGAGTCGATGATGAGGTGCTCGACGTCCCACCCGGCCGGCGCCTGCAGCGCACCGATGCCCGCCAGCACGCGGTCGAACGCGGGCTTGGGCGGGTTCCGCGTGCAGGTGATCAACGACAGGGTCGGCATCGGTCCGCTGAACTTACTGCTACGGCAACGGCGTTCACCACAGAGGGCGCGGAGGGCGCGGAGGGCGCGCCGTCACGCGATCAGAGTATCACCCGAGATATGCCCGTCGAGAGGCGCAGCACGTTGAAGTTGATGACCAAGCCGCGGCGAATCCCCGAGAGCTTGAGATACGTGAGCAACTGCGCTCGATGGATCTCGAGGAGCGACTCCACCGCTTTCACCTCGATGATGAGTGCATCCTCGACCAACAGGTCGACGCGGAATGCTCCGCTGACGACCTCGCCCCTGTACCTGACCGGGAGCCTCACCTGCCGCGCGACATGAAGTCCTCTCATCAATAACTCCCGCAACAAGCAGGTCTCGTAGACTGATTCGAGCAGTCCCGGTCCCAGCTCCCTGTGCACGGCGATCGCACCTCCGATCACTGTCTTCGACAGCGGATCCTGGATCATCCCTCGACACCCTCCGCAGTTCTCCGCGCCCTCCGTGCCCTCTGTGGTGAACGTCGTTGCAGTACCCCGCATCACAACGCCGCATCGCCGCCCGTTAGATTGCGGGCAGCCCTCAAGCCCTGAACCATGCCTGACCAGAACCTGACCCCGGATGTCGTCGTCATCGGCGGCGGGCCGGGCGGCTACGTCGCCTCGATCCGCGCCGCGCAGCTCGGCCTGTCCGTCGTGTGCGTCGAGCTCGACAAGACCCTCGGCGGCACCTGCGTGAACGTCGGCTGCATCCCCTCGAAGGCCCTCCTCGGCTCCTCGGAGCACTACGACTTCGCGCGGCACCACGCCGCCGAGCACGGGATCGACTTCACCGGCGTCTCGTTCGACCTCGCGCGGATGATGAAGCGCAAGGACGACGTCGTCGCGCAGAACACCAAGGGCGTCGAGTTCCTCTTCAAGAAGAACAAGGTCACCTGGGCCAAGGGCTTCGGGACGCTCAAGGCCGGCAACGTCGTCGAGGTGCGCGCCGCCGATGGCGCCGTGACGACCTACACGGCGAAGCACGTCATCATCGCCACCGGCTCCGTGCCGATGGAGCTCCCTTTCCTCAAGTTCGACGAGGAGCGGATCCACTCGAACGTCGGTGCGCTGAAGATCCCCGAGGTGCCCAAGCACCTCATCGTCATCGGCGGCGGCGTGATCGGCCTCGAGCTCGGCTCCGTCTGGCGCCGCCTCGGCGCGCAGGTCACCGTCATCGAGTACGCGCCGACCATCCTCCCCGGCAACGACGCCGACGTCATCAAGGACGCGACGCGCATCTTCACCAAGCAGGGGCTCGCGATCCACGCCGGCACCAGGGTGACCGGCGGCCACCGCGACGGCGCGCGCGTGGTCATCACCACCGAGAAGGATGGCGCGACGCAGACGTTCGAGGCCGACCATGTGCTCGTGTCGATCGGCCGCCGCCCGTCACTCTCGGGGATCGACGCCGCCGCGCTCGGCCTCCGGCTCGGCGCGCGCGGCGAGATCGTCGTGGATGACCAGCTCCGGACCAACCTGCCGAACGTCTTCGCCATCGGCGACGCGGTCGGCGGCAAGCTGCTCGCGCACAAGGCCGAGGACGAGGGCGTGATCGCGGCCGAGGTGATCGCCGGCAAGCCGGTGCACATGCACTACCACAACATGCCGGGCGTGGTCTAC
>CAZIDS010000084.1:0-10995 GCA_964537945.1 uncultured Gemmatimonas sp.
GGCGATCGAGTCCCGCGACCCGACGACGAGCGGCCATTCGTTCCGCGTCGCGACCCTCACCACCGGGCTCGCCGAGGCGGTGGACCACGGCGGCGAGGGCCCATACCGGGACGTGAGCTTCTCGCGCGAGCAGCTCCGCGAGATCCGCTACGCCGGCCTCCTCCACGACTTCGGCAAGGTCGGCGTGCGCGAGCAGGTGCTGGTCAAGCAGAAGAAGCTGTACGCCGCCGACCTCACGATCGTGCGGCACCGCTTCCATTCGCTGCTCCAGCAGGCCGACCTCGAATACGAGCGCGAGCGGGCCGAGCACCTGCTCGACCACGGCGAGAAGGACTATCTGGGCGTGGTCGCGCACCTCGACCTGATCCGCCGCGAACGGCGCGAGCAGCTCTCGCGCTGGCTCGACGCGGTCGTGCGCGCGAACGAGCCGACGATCCTGCCCGAGGGCACGTTCGAGGAGCTCGAGGAGATCGGGCGGCAGACCTTCGTCGACTTCGACGGCACCGAGCGCCCGCTCCTCGGCGAGGACGAACTCCGGTTCCTGATGATCAACAAGGGCAATCTCGACCAGCGCGAGCGGCGCGAGATCGAGTCGCACGTCACGCACACCTATCGCTTCCTCGAGCAGATCCCGTGGACGCGCGAGCTCTCGAGCGTCCCGCGCATCGCGTTCGGGCACCACGAGAAGCTCGACGGCACCGGCTACCCGCGCGGCGTGAACGAGGCCGAGATCCCGGTGCAGACGCGGATGATGACGATCGCCGACATCTACGACGCGCTCACGGCGACCGACCGGCCCTACAAGCGCGCGGTCACCGCGGAGCGCGCGCTCGACATCCTCGGCGCCGAGGCCAAGGGCGGGCACATCGACGCGCACCTGCTCACGACGTTCATCCAGGCGCAGGTGTTCTCGAAGGTCGCGCCATCGGAGGGCACGCGGCGGCGCACGACGACCAACATCCGCTCGTCGGGGATCAACGCGCGCGTCACGCCGAACACGCCCACTGCCAGCTCGGCCGCGCCCCCGCCGGTGCCGAATGCGCCCGCCCGCAGTTCGGGGCCGATCCGCGACTGAGCGCGCGGCGCGCCGCTAGGCGGGCGCGCCCCAGCCGCCGCCGCCCGGCGTGCGGATCTCGACGACATCGCCCGGCTGCAGCTCGCGACGGCACTTCGCCGGCAGCGGCTTCCCGTTGAGCAGGTTCTCGCCGGGCGCGCCGTCGCGGCCACCCTTCGCGCCGCGCGGCGCGCGCGCGCGGCGCTCGGTGAGCAGCGTGACCGTGCAGGGCGCGAGCACGCGATACGCACGGACGACGCCGTCGCCGCCGCGATGCGTCCCGGCGCCCCCCGACCCGCGCCGCACGGCATAGCGCTCGATCACGATCGGATACGCGCGTTCGAGCGACTCGATCGGCGTGTTGCGCGTGTTGCTCATCCCGACATGCACCGCGTCGGGGCCGGGGCCGGCGGCGCTCCCGCCCTGGCCGCCGCCGAGCGTCTCGTAGAACGTCCAGCCCGCGCCGCCGAACGTGATGTTGTTCATCGTCCCCTGCCCCTGCGCCGGCACGTCCACGCCGGCGTCGGCGAACGCCGCGAAGAGCAGGTCGGTGATGCGCTGGCTCATCTCGACGTTGCCTGCCGCGACGGCGGCGGGCGCGCGCGCGGCGACACAGCAATCATCGGGAACGCGGATCACGATCGGCCGGGCGATGCCTTCGTTGGTCGGCACGTCGTCGGGGAGCAGCGCACGCAGCACGAAGAGCGCGGCGGCGCGCGTGACCTGCACCGGGCAGTTCACGTTGCCGCGCACCATCGGCGCGGTGCCCGCGAAGTCGAGCGTGAGCGTGCCGCCGGTGACCGAGAGCGCGACCTTGAGCGGGACCTCGACGTCGCTCACACCGTCCCCCTCGAGCGCATCCTCGGCGCGGCCGCGCGCGCCCTCCATCGCCGCGAGGCGCGCCACCGCCCGGCGGTCGGCGCGGTCGAGCAGGCCGGCCGTCACCTCGCCGAGGCGGGCCGCGCCGTGCTCGCGCAGCAGCGCGCGCCAGCCACGCGCGCCGACGTCGCGCTCGGCGCGCTGCGCCGCGAGATCGCCGCGCCGCTCAGCCGGCGTGCGCACGTTCGCGAGGATGAGCCCGAGCAGCTCCTCCTGCGGCGCGCCGCCGCGCTCGATGCGCACCGGCGGCAGGATGATCCCTTCCTGCACGAGCTCGGTCGCGCCCTGCGGCATCGAGCCGGGGCTCATGCCGCCGACATCGGCATGATGGGCGCGCACGACCGCGTAACCCGCGACGCGGCCGGCACCGTCGTCGATCGCCTCCACCATCGTGAGGTCGGGCAGGTGCGAACCGCCCTGCCAGGGCGAGTTGAGCAGGTAGACGTCGCCGGCGGCGGGACCCGTCGCCCGGACCGCGCGCACCGACTCGGGGAGCGCACCGAGATGGACCGGGATGTGCGCCGCTTGCGCGACCATCCGGCCCTCGGCGTCGAAGAGCGCGCAGGAGGCGTCGCGGCGCTCGCGGATGTTCGGCGACAGCGCGCCGCGCACGAGCACGGAGCCCATCTCTTCCGCGATCATCGCGACGAGCGAGCTCCAGACGGAGAGCTCCAGCGGGTCGAGGCCCGTGCGCGTGTCCGGGTTCACGCGTCCCTCCGTTCGAGCCGCCACCCGCCGATCGGCAGCGCGGTCGCGCGCCAGCCCTCGGCGACCCAGAGCGTCGCGTCGGGCAGCGTCACCGCGCGCGGGCCGTCGAGCGCGACACCGTCGGCCGGGCCGCCGCGGTCGACGGACGCGGCGCCGTCGAAGCGCGGCAGTGACGCATCGCGCGCGAACCGCGCCTCGGCCCCCGGCTCGCTCGCCACGTGGCGGAGCGCGACGCACTCGACGGCGCGGTCGAGCGTGAAGCCGTAGAGCGCGCGATGCTGCTCGGTGAAGCGCGCGGCGACCGCCGCGCCGTCGTCGCCCGGCGCGACGCGCACCTCGAGCTCATGGCCCTGCCCCTCGTAGCGCACGCGGGCGAGCCAGCGACGGTCGCGCCCGGCGACACGCGCGGAAAGCGCCTCGCATGCGAGCGCCAGCGCGTCGAGTGTGAGCGCGTCGGTCCGCAGCAGCAGCGCGCTCGCGACCTCGCGCCGTTCAGGCGCGATCGCGAGCCCGATCGCGCGCAGCACGCCGGCGAAGGGCGGCACGAGGACGGTGCGCATCTGCAGCGCGTCGGCGAGGGCGCAGCCGTGCAGCGGCCCGCCGCCGCCGAAGCCGACGAGCGCGCAGCGCCGCGGGTCCACCCCGCGGTCCACGCTCACGCGGCGGAGGGCGCGCGCCATCTCGGCGTCGGCCGCGCGCACGATCGCCGCGGCGGTCCGCTCGGCCGTGGCGGCGAGGCGCGCGGCCAGCCGGGAGACCGAGGCGCGCGCCGCCTCCGCGTCGAGCGCGACGCCGCCGCTCCAGCCGCCGCTGCCGATGCGACCGAGCACGACCTGCGCATCGGTGACCGTCGGTTCCGTCCCGCCGCGGCCGAACGCGACCGGACCCGGCCGCGCGCCCGCGCTGCGCGGACCGACCCGGAGCGCGCCGCCGTCATCCACCCACGCGATGCTGCCGCCGCCGGCGGACACCGTCTCGACGAGCACGCGCGGCAGCGCGATCGGCACGCCCGCCACACTCCCGCCCGATTCGACCAGCGGCTCGCCGGCGAGGATGAGGCCCGCGTCCGCGCTCGTGCCACCGATGTCGATCGTGAGCGCGTCGGCGATCCCGGCCGCGCGCAGCACCGCCGCCGCGCCGACGACGCCGCCGGCGGGCCCCGAGAGCGCGAGCGACGCCGCGTGCTCCGCCGCCTCGGCGGCGGCGCGCATCCCGCCGCCGCTCGTCATCACCGCGGGCGCGGGGAAGCTCGCGGCGCGAAGCCGCCCGCCCAGCCTCTCAAGGTAGCGCTGCACGCCCGGGCGCGCGTATCCCTCCGCCACCGCGGTCGCCGTGCGCTCGTACTCACGGATCTCCGGCAGCACCTCGGTCGCGCGGACGACGGTGAGCTGCGGCGCCGCGGCGCGGAACGCGCCCGCGAGCAGCCGCTCGTGCGCATCATCGGCGTAGGCGTGCAACAGCGCGATGACGACGACATCGGGCGAGAGCGCGAGGGCGCGCCGCACGACGTCGTCCGCGTCGGCGGCCGTCAGTGCGCGCACGACGCCGGTCGTCTCACGCCGCTCCGGCACGTCGATCACGTGCGCGGCCGCCACCAGCGGCGCGGGATGCTGCGCGGCGAGGTCGTAGAGCGAGGCGCGGTCCTGCCGCCGGAGTTCCAGGAGGTCAGCGGCGCCCGCGGTCGCGCAGAGCACGACGCGCGCTCCGGTGCGCTCGAGGAGGAGGTTCGTCACGACGGTCGTGCCGTGCACGAGGCGCTGCACCGCGCCAGCCGGCGCGCCGAGCGCCTCCAGCGACGCCACGACGCCGAGTCCCTGGTCCTCGGGGGTCGTGAGCACCTTCGTCGCGCGCACGACGCCGTCGGGCGCGATCGCCGCGCAGTCCGTGAAGGTGCCGCCGACATCCACGCCAGCGGCGAGGGGACCGCCGGCCGTGCGCGTCAGCTGGCCTCCGCCGCCGGCGCCGGCATCTCGGCGCGCCCGGGCCGCACGTGCATCGCGAAGGCGACGAGGAGGCAGAGGTGCGCCGGGGCGAGGAGGAAGATCGGCCCGGCGAGCGGCTGCGTGATCACCGGCCACACCAGCAGCGCGACGAGGACCTGCGCGAGGATCGCTGCCGCGCCCCAGCGCGCCATCGGCGACGAGCGGCCGGCGAGGATGGCGCGCGCGACCGGCCAGGCCGCGACGAGCCCCACCGGCGAGACGAGCAGGAGATTCGCGTTGTCGGCCCAGAAGACGTGGGCCGAGAAGAGCCACATCAGGAGGATCGCGAGCCCGGCGAGCCCGGTGAGGCCGAACCACGCGACCGCCATCGCGGCAGCCGGGACGCGGGTGCGCCGGCCCCACGCCGCAGAGACGGGCGCGAGGAGCAGCATCCAGATGCCGAGCACCGGCCCGAGCGCGCCCAGCGCGAGTCCGCGCCGCTCGGCGGGCTCGGCCGCGCGTTTCGCCTCGTAGACGACCTGCTCGGTGATCACGAGCGGGATCGGCGTGCCGTCGGGGCCGGCGACCGTGACCTGCCGCAGGTAGTCACGCAGCCGCATCGGGACGTACATCGCCTGCCAGGCCGTCATCCGCGCGTCGGCGGGCGCGCCGAGTGCGAGCTCGATGCCGGCCTGCGCGAGAGGCGCCGGCGTGGTCAGCCGCACGGCCTCGGAGCGGTAGGTCCACTCCGTCGTCATCACCGAGAAGCGGCGCTCCAGCGATCCGCCGAGCACCGCGTCGAGCGCATCGCGCACGCGGGTCGAGCAGTTGTCGCGGAAGTAGTCGTACCGGTAGAACCGGTGCTCAGGCTTCGTCATCTCGACGAGCGCCTTCGCGAGCGCGGTCCGCTGCTCGGTCGTGAGCCAGAGCACCTGCTCGGTGACCAGCCGGTCCTGTGCCGCGTACGCCTCGATGAACCGGCTCGAGGGGAACGGCTGCACCCAGTAGCGGTTGTCGCCGCTGAGGAACCGCTGGAGGAACTGCGGCTCGTCGAACGAGAACATCCCCCAGTTCCAGGCGAGGTCCATCCCCGTCATGCCGTCCTGGATGCGGATCGCGTTGTGACCGAAGCGCTCGAAGACCGCATCGCCCGGCCCGAAGGTGAGCACGCTGACGCGCAGCGAGCCGCCGCCGAAGGGGAACGGGTCCTCGGGCGCCCGGTAGTCGGACTGCGCGGGGAGCGCGGCGGCCGCGCCGGCCAGCGCCAGCGTGGCGAGGGCCGCGCGCGCCGAACGGCGCGCGGTGGCCCGGAAGGACGCGGCCCTCACGGCCGCAGCTCTTTGGCGTCGTCGGCCGCCTTGTAGATCATCTCGAGGAGCTTGTAGACGCGGACCTGGTCGCGCGGCGGCTCGTAGGCCGCCTCCTCGCGCACCGCGGCGAAGAAGTGCGCGAGCTCCGAGCGGTAGCTCTGGATGAACGCGGTGTCCTTCGTCTGCGCGCCCGTCGGCGAGACGTCCACCGGCCCGCCGTGGATCTCCTTCACGAGCCGCAGCGGGTTGAGCCGTGCCGAGCCCTGCGTGCCGATGAGCTCGAACCACCAGCGCTGGTCCTCGCCGATGTAGTTCGCGTGCACGTCGATCGTCACGGTGAAGCCGCCCTGGCACTCGATGAAGACCGTCGCCGACTCCTCGACCGCGTTGGCGCCGCGCGGGCGCTCCATCGTCGCGCTCACGCGCACGACCCGGGCGAAGTCGAGCAGCCAGCCGGCGAGGTCGAGCAGCGGGAGCCCGAGCTCGAGGAACGCGCCGCCGCCCGCCTCGGCCCGGCGCAGCCGCCAGGGCGCCTGCGCGGCGCGGCGACGGTATGCGCCGGCGCGCACGGCGCGCACCTTGCCGAGCTCGCCGCCGCGCACGAACGCGTCGAGCGCCTGCGCATCGTGCCGGAACCGGTGGTTGTTCGCCACCATGACGACGCGCTTCGCCTTCTCCGCCGCCGCGAGCACGCGCTCCACGGCCCGCGCGTTCAGCCCGAGCGGCCGCTCGCAGATCACGTGCTTCCGCGCCTTCAGCGCCGAGAGCACGTGCACCTCGTGCAGGTGGTTCGGCGTAGCGACGACGACCGCGTCGAGGTCGGGCACCTCGAGGAGCTCCTCGATGTCGGTGCAGGCGTCGCGCACGCCGAAGCGCTGCGCGAGCGATCTCGCCTTCGGGAAGTCCATGTCGCAGAGGGCCGCGATGGTCACGCCGCGCATCTTGCTGAGCACCGGCAGGTGCGCCGTCTGCGCGATGGCGCCGAGGCCGAGGACGCCGACGCGGATCTGGGACGAAGTGGAAGGCGTCACGGGTGCGGACGTGTGGTTCAGGTCTTACGGCGGGAGTTGGCCGGCTGGCACGGGTCCTACGGTGGTTCCGGGATAGTACGTGCGGAGGATCGTGCGGACGTCCTGCCCGGCGCGCGCGCGCCCGATCGCGCCCCACTGGCACATCCCCACGCCGTGCCCGTACCCGTTCCCGCGGATCACCGCCCGGACCAGTCGCCCGTTCGAGCGCTCGGTCGTGACCGAAAAATAGGAGCTGTTCAACAGCTCGCCACCGCTCGAACGCAGCACGCTGCGGGCATCGTTCCCGCGTACGCGGTAGCTGCCCCGGTCGGTGCGCACCACCAGCGTCCCCACGCGGCCGCTGGGCGTCCGGTCCTCGACCTCGAGGTTCGAGACGCGCCCGGGGCCGCCCGGGCCCACCTGTGCATACCCGGCGAGGTAGCGCCGCACCACGGCGTCGAGCTCGCTCGACGTGTAGGTGCGCGTCCACGCGAACCGGGGCGCGATGTCGCAGTAGTAGCGATCGGAGCCAGGGATCCGGTCGCTCACGCGCCGGAGGTGCGGCTCGCCTTCTGTGCGCCAGACCTCCTCGGCCGCCGCGGTGGTGCCGCCGCAGGTCGAGTAAAAGGGCGCGTTCACCACGCGCTGCCCGATCCGCAGGACCAGCCCCGACGTCGCCGCGACCGCCTCGTCGGTCAGCGGACGCTCGGCGGACTGCCCGCCGTACACCTGGTCGCCGACCGAGGCGACGAGCTCGAAGTCGGGGCTGCGCGCCACGCCGCCCAGCGCCTGCAGCATCCGCGTGACGGTGTAGGAGCGGGCGGCGATCGCCTGCGCCTCGACGGCGGCGCGCTCGCCGGGCGAGCGCTCGCCGATCTCGAGTGGCACGACACCTCGGAGGTAGTCCTCGAGTGCGACGCGGTTCACCGCGAGCACGCCGCTGTCGGTCGCGACCCACGCGATCGCACCGCGGTACGACTTGTCGGCCGAGCGCACGAAGCCGCCGTCGTCAGGGAACTGGACGAGCGGGCCGCGCCCCCAGCGGGTGCTGATGCCGTCGGCGCTGGTGGCGCGCAGCTCGCCGCCGCGCCGCTCGATGCGCCAGCGCTGGCCGGCGCGGGCGCGCACGACCACGCCGCCGTCGGCGTCGAGCAGTCGCCAAGGGCCCGTCGCGTCGAGGATCGCGGTGTCGCGCGCGGTGCGCAGGGCGACGCGCACGAGCGGCCCGGTTCCGGCGACCGGCGCGGCGGGCGCGGCGTCGGCGGGGACGGGCTCGATCGCGGCGGTGTCCGCGGGCCGCGGTTCCTGCGCCCGCGGCGGCGGGAAGGGCGAGCCGCCGGTCTCTTCGTTCGGGAGCGTGCGGGAGAAGCAGCTCGCACCGACGCCGACCGCGGCCGCGAGCGCGACGAGCGCCGCCGGCCGCCGGAGCCTCGTCAACGTCCGAAGCTCCCCATCGTGATCCCCGCGACGGGCAGCGCGCGCCCGCGGCGCGGTGCGTCCGCCGGCGATGGCGCCGCCGACAGCAGCGAACGGAACGCGGCCGTGAAGTCGTAGTCGTCCACCACCTCGGTCACCTCCACCTCGACGAGACTGCCCGGCACGGCGTCGGTCGCGACGTGCGTGACGCCGTCGATGTCGTCGGCCTGCCACGGCAGCCGCGCGACCGCCTTCCCCTTGCCGGCGCGCTCGAGGACGAGCGCCGGCGCCACAGCCCCGACGCGCGACTCGTAGCGCTCCGCCGTGATGTGGCGCTGCAGCTCCTGCACCTGCTCGAGCCGCTCGCGCTTCACCACCTCGGGCACGTCGTCGGCGAGCGCGGCGCCGCGCGTCCCCTCCTGCGGCGAGTAGGTGAACACGCCCACGCGCTCGAACTCGATCTCCTGCAGGAACTCGAGCAGCTGCGCGAAATCGTCGGCCGTCTCGCCGGGGAACCCGACGATGCAGGTCGTGCGGATCGCGACGCCCGGCACCGCGTCGCGGAAGCGCGCGACCTTCTCGCGGATCGTCCGCTGGCGCTCGGGACGCCGCATCCGCTCGAGCACGGGATCGGACGCGTGCTGGATCGGCATGTCGAGGTAGCGCGCGATGCGGGGCGCGCCGGCGATGACCTCGAGCAGGCGCGGCGTGATGCCGGCTGAGTAGAGGTACATGTTGCGCAGCCACGGGATCGACGTCTCCCGCAGCAGTGCCTCGAGCAGCTCGGGGAGCCGCGCGGCGGACTCGCGGCGGTCGCGGCCCCAGTGGGCGAGGTCCTGCGCGACGAGGTTGACCTCGCGCGCGCCCTGCAGCTCGAGCAGCTGGGCCTCGCGCACGATCTCGTCGAGGCCGAAGGAGCGGTGCTTCCCGCGCATCAGCGGGATGGCGCAGAAGGCGCAGCCGTGGTCGCACCCTTCGCTCACCTTCAGGTAGCGCACGAACGGCGTGCCGCCGGCGAGGATGCGCACGCCGGGGTGCTCCGTGACCGGGTCGCCGATGAGCCCGCGCTCGTGCAGCATCGGCACGAGCCGCTCGGTCTCCGAGGCGCCGAGGAAGAAGTCGACCTCGGGGAGCGCCTCGGCGAGCTCGTCCTTGTGCCGCTCGACCATGCAGCCGACCGCGACGACGGCGGTGGCGCTGCCCTGCTCCTTCATCCGGCCGGCGGCGACGATCGCGTCGATCGACTCACGCTTGGCGGCGTCGATGAACCCGCAGGTGTTGACGATGATGAGCTCCGCCTCGGCCTCGTCATCGACCGCGACCGCGCCGTGCCCGGCGAGCTGGGCGAGGTAGCGCTCGCTGTCGACGGTGTTCTTGTCGCAGCCGAGGGTGACGAGCTTCACCTTCACCGGTAGTTCCCGAACGAGAGCTGGACGCCGTAGTCGCTGCGGCGGAGGAAGGCCATCACGACCTGCAGCTCGTCGCGGCTCGGCGACGTGACGCGCACGGTGTCGCCCTGGATGGAGGCCTGCACCTTCTTGAACTTCTCGCCCTTGATCGCGGCGACGACCTTCTTGCAGGTCTCGCCGTCGAGGGACTGCTTGAGCTTGATCTCGCGGTGCCAGGTGTCGCCGCCGCCCGGGGTGGGCTCGCCGGCGTCGAGGTTCTTCACCGGCACGCCGCGCTTGATGAGCTTCGACTGCAGGATGTCCCACATCGCCCGCAGGCGCATGTCGGTGTCGGAGGAGAGGCGGACGAGCCCCTCGGCGCGCTTGAACTCGACCGTCGCGACCGCGGCGTCCTTGAAGTCGTAGCGCTGGGCGATCTCCTTGGACGCCTGGTTGACGGCGTTGTCGACCTCCTGGAGGTCCACGGAGGTCGTGATGTCGAAGCTGGCGTCTTTGGACATCCGATGACGGATGGAGGATGAAGGAGGAAAGATGGCCGGTCGGGACGTGAACTGGAATGCGGGGCCGCCTCGAGAGGCAGGCCCCGCACCGTGTCCCACCGTCCGCCTCCGGCCTTCTTCCGTCAGCCGAGGTACGACTCCAACGCCCGCGCCCGCGACACATGCCGCAGCCGCGACAGCGCCTTCTCCTTGATCTGCCGCACCCGCTCGCGCGTGATGTTCAGCACCGCGCCGATCTGCTCGAGCGTCATCGGCTCCGAACCGTCGAGGCCGAAGTAGAGCCGCAGGATCTTCGCCTCGCGTTCCTTCAGGCCGGCGAGCGCCTCGTGCACCGACTCCGAGAGCGCCTTCTCGATCGTCTCCTCGTCGGGCGTCGCGCTCTGCGTGTCGGGGAGGTAGTCGAGCAGGCGGTTGTCCTCGCCCGGCGCCATCGGCGCATCGAGCGACAGGTGCGTCTGCGAGATCGCCATCGTCTTGGCGACCTCCTCCTCGGTGATCTCCATCCCGTCGGCGATCTCGGCGTGCGTCGCCTCGCGGCCGAGTTCCTGGAGGAGCGCGTTGGCGCGCTTGCCGATCCGGTGCAGCGCGCCGGCGCGGTTGAGCGGCACGCGCACGATGCGGCTCTGCTCGGCCAGCGCCTGCAGGATGGCCTGGCGGATCCACCACACGGCGTACGAGATGAACTTGATCCCCTTCGTCTCGTCGAACTTGTGGGCGGCGCGGATGAGCCCCAGGTTGCCCTCGTTGATCAGGTCGGAGAGCGAGACGCCCTGGTTCTGGTACTTCT
>CAZIDS010000085.1:0-10989 GCA_964537945.1 uncultured Gemmatimonas sp.
TCCTTCGCATTCCGATGGTCGTGAAGTTGCCGGGCGCCTCGCGTCCGAAGGGCGCGCGGTCCCGATCACCGTGGACGAGCGCGACGCGAAGGAGCTCGTGGTGGAGGTCGATTTCGGCGGCGCCACCCCGCCGGTCGCGCTCGACCGGTTGATCGGCTGGCGGTTGATCGAGGCGGAAGGGGGCCACGTCTCTTATGAAGCGGGACGGATGCGGCTGCACCTGCCGCGCGCGGGACCACCCACTTGACTTCCGGCGAACCACGGTCGATACTCAGTTCACAACTGAAGCCCGTGGTCATTTGCCGCGATTGCCGCCACGCTAAAGAATGAGCTAAAACGCGATTCACCCGCGGCGTTCGCCGTGGGTTTTTCGTTTCCCGCGTCGGCGCCCGGATCCGTTGACCCGCGGCCCCCTCACCTCGAGGGGGCCGTTTCGTTTCCCCCACCGGGACCGCCGATGCCGCAGCCGAGCGCCGCCGCCACGACCGCAACGCCGGAGCGCCCGCTCCGCTTCGCGCAACTGCCCCCGCTGCCGCTCGAATGCGGCGAGCTGCTGCCGCACGCGACGCTGGCGTACCACCTCGACGGCACGCTCTCGCCGCGGCGCGACAACGTGGTGCTCGTGCTGCACGCGCTCACCGGCTCGGCCGACGCCGCGGGGGACTGGTGGCGCGGGCTCATCGGCCCCGGTCTCGCGCTCGACACCGACCGCTATGCCGTCCTCTCACCGAACCTCATCGGCTCCTGCTACGGCAGCACCGGGCCGGCCGAGGGGAGCGCGCACTTCCCGTCGCTGACCACGCGCGACCAGGCGCGCGCGATCGGCGTGCTGCTCGAGTCGCTCGGCATCACGCGGGTCGCGCTCGTCACCGGCGGATCGCTCGGCGGGATGGTCGCGCTCGAGTTCGTCGCGACCTTCCCCGGCAAGGCGGCACGGGCGGCGGTCTTCGCCGCGCCGGCGGCGCAGCCCGCCGTCGCGATCGGCTGGAGCCACGTGCAGCGCGAGGCGGTGCGCATCGGCGGCGAGGAGGGGCTGCAGCTCGCGCGGCAGGTGGCGATGCTCACGTACCGCACCGCGACCGGACTGCGCGGCCGCTTCGGCCGGCTGCGCGGACAGAAGGGCGCGTTCAGCGTGCAGGAGTGGCTCTGGGCGCACGGCGCGAAGCTCGATGCGCGCTTCACGCGCGAGAGCTACCTCGCGCTGCTCGACGCGATGGACACGCACGACGTCGGCCGCGGGCGCGGCGGCATCGGCGAGCGGCTGCGCGAGTCGGGGACGGCGCTCACCGGCATCGGCATCCCGGGTGACCTGTTCGCGCCGGCCGATGACGTCGCCGACTGGGTGCGCGCGGCGGGCGGCACGTATCGCACGATCGAGTCGGAACACGGGCACGACGCCTTCCTGATCGAGAAGGCGCGCGTGGACGCGCTCCTCCGTGAGGCGCTCGGCGAACCGCTGCTGCAGTTCGGCGGCGGCGCGGGTCTCCGTTCGGCGCGCGAGGTGGCCTGAGATGGCGCGACTCTACCTGAACGGCCCGAAGCCGATCCGAGTGGCGATCGCGGGCGCGGGCACCGTCGGCGGCTCGCTGGTGGACCTCATCGACCGACACGGCGAGGAGATCCGGCGGCGCACGGGGCACCGGTTCGAGGTGGTCGCCGTGCTCGTGCGCGACCGGAGCCTGCCGCGCTCGGTGCGGCTCGCGAGCGCGCTCGTGACCGACGACCTCGGCGAGTTCCTCTCGGCGAAGTGCGACGTGGTGGTCGAGGCGATCGGCGGGACGGGGGCCGCGGCGGCCATCGCGCGCGGGACGCTCGCGCGCGGGCTGCGGCTCGTCACGGCGAACAAGGCGCTGCTCCGCGCCGACGGGCCGGCGCTCGCGAAGCTCGCGGCGATCCACGCCTTCCACGGCGCGGCGCTCGACTTCGAGGCGGCGGTCGGCGGCGGGGTGCCGGTCGTGCGCGCGCTGCGCGAAGGGCTCGCGGGGCACGGGATCACGGCGGTGCGAGGCGTCCTGAACGGGACGACGAACTACATCATCTCCCGCCTCGAGCAGGGCGACGACTTCGCGACGGCGCTTCGCGCCGCGCAGGACGCCGGCTTCGCCGAGGCCGATCCATCGCGGGATCTCACGGGGCTCGACGCGGCGGACAAGATCGCGGTGCTGGCCTGGCTCGCGTTCGATGCCGATCCGACCGTGCTGCACGTGCGCACGGAAGGACTCGCCGACGACATCGCGCACCGGGTGCGCGAGGCGAAGCTCGATGGCCGCGTGATCCGCCTCGTCGCACAGGCGGTGCTGCAGGACGGCGTGGTGAAGGCGAGCGTCGCGCCGATCGCCCTCGACCCCGCGCATCCGCTCGCCCGGGTGCGCAACGAGGAGAACGTGATCGTCGTGGAGTCGGAGTCGGCGGGGGCGATCACGCTCCACGGCCGCGGCGCCGGCGGTCCCGCCACCGCGAGCGCCCTCCTCGCCGACCTCCTCCGCGCCGCGCAGGCGCGCACGCCGGCCCGCACGCCCGCCGCCTGACGCGCGTCCTCCCGCCTCCAACCTCCAGCCTTCATCCCCCGATGCACCCCGACACCCTCGCCATCCGCACGCAGTCCGCGCGCAGCCAGCACCGTGAGCACGCGGTTCCCCTCTATCTCACGTCCTCCTTCGTATTCGACGACGCCGAGCAGGCGCGCGCTCTCTTCGCCGAGGAGATCCAGGGCGCGGTCTATTCGCGCTACTCGAACCCCAACACGGACGAGTTCGTCGAGAAGCTCCGGCTGCTGGAGGGGGCCGAGGACGGGATCGCCACCGCGTCGGGGATGTCGGCGGTGTGGACCGCGCTCGCTTCCCTCGTCTCGCAGGGCGATCACGTCGTCGCGGGGCGGGCGGTGTTCGGGTCGACGCACCAGCTCTTCACCCGCATCCTGCCCAAGTGGGGGGTGAGCCACACCTATGTGGACGGCGACGACCCGGAGCGCTGGCGCGCCGCGATCACGCCACGGACGAAGGCGATCTTCGTCGAGACGCCGTCGAATCCGGGACTCGACCTCGTCGACCTCGCCGCGCTCGGGGCGCTCGCGCACGCCCGTGGCATCCCGCTCGTGGTGGACAACTGCTTCGCCACCCCTGCGATCACCCGCCCGATCGAGTTCGGCGCATCGCTCGTCGTCCACTCGGCCACGAAGTTCATCGACGGGCAGGGGCGGGTGCTCGGCGGCGCGATCGTCGGGGATGCGAAGCTGGTGGCCGAGGCACGGTTCCTCGCGCGGCACACGGGGCCGTCGCTCGCGCCGTTCAATGCGTGGGTGCTGTCGAAGTCGCTCGAAACGCTCTCGCTCCGGCTCGAGAAGCACTCGTCGAACGCACTCGCGGTCGCGCAGGCGCTCGCGCAGCATCCGCAGGTGAGGGCGGTGCGTTACCCGTTCCTGGCGTCACACCCGCAGCACGCGCTCGCGCGTCGCCAGATGCGGTGGGGCGGGGGAGTGCTCACGATCGAGACCGGCGCCTACGATGCCGCCCGGCGCTTCCTCGACGGGCTCGAGCTCTGCTCGCACTCACCCAACCTCGGCGACACGCGCACGATCGTCACGCACCCGGCGTCGACGACGCACTCGAAGTTGAGCGAGGCCGAACGGGCGCAGGTGGGGATCACGCCGGGGCTCGTGCGGATCTCGGTCGGGCTCGAGCATCCGGAGGATCTGCTGGCTGACCTGCGGGGCGCGTTGGAGGGGGTGGGAGCGCTGGCCGGAGCGCGGTGAGAGGAGCGAAGAGCGAGGGAGCGGGGAAGGGCTGAGGTTGAGAGGCGAAGGTTGAGGGGCGTAGAAAGCCGGGTGGGCTCACGGCGCCCACCCGGCAGCGTTCGACTCTCGACCTTCTCCCCTCCCCTTCGACTCTCCCCCTCCTTCTCGCTCTTCGCTCCTCGCACCTACTGTATGGTGAGCACATACCCACCCAGCTCATTCTGGTAGTACGTATTGGCGATGATGTAATACGTCCCGGCCGCGAACCCATGCGTGATCCGCGCATTCGGCGACCCGCCGCCATCGTCGTCCTGCGCCAGCAGCAGCCCGTCGGCGTTGCGGATGATCAGGAACGGATCGACCGCGTCGCTCTCCATGTCGATCGTGATGATCATCGCCGAGTCGAGGACGATGCGCCAACGGTCGGCGTAGGTGCCGTCGGCGAAGCGGCAGGACTCCGGCGTCAGGATGCCAGTGACCTGGTCGCCCACGTCGACCGTGCCCACCGTCGTGTTGCACGCGAGCGAGTCGCTCGGCGGCGACGTCGGCGTCTCGTCGCACGCAGCGAGGGTGGCCGAGAGCAGGAGCGGCAGGGCGAAACGGAGGCGGGGCGCAGGCATTCGGGTCTCGTGCAGGGTTGAGCGTCCTACACGCAGGCGCGAAAAAAGGTCGCCCGGCAGGTTCCCCTGCCGGGCGACGGAGCCACGCCGGTGACTCAGGTCACCGGGTCAGGGCTTCCTGAGCGCCTTCACCGCCGGCGGCGGCTCGAACGCGGCGGCGGGCTGCTCGCCGAACTCGATCGACGTGATCGTCATGATCTGCTGCATGTTCATCATCGTGTTCACGGCCTTGTGGGCCATCACGATGCCGCCCTCGGGGCGGAAGTCGCTGAAGCGCTGCACCGTCTCGACGTCGCCGTTCGGCGAGCTCTGCTTGCCGGTGGACTCGAGGATGAGCCAGGTGCTCGTCGAGTAGCAGTCGGTCGTGACGCGGGCCGACTTCCAGGTGTGCTTGACCTTGATGCACTTCTGTCCGTCCACCTCGCCCTCGCCGGCCAGCTCCGACGACGTGAACAGGTCGGCCGGGCGGATCATCGCGCGGAAGTCGGCGCCGTCCACCGCGGCCGCGGCCTCGAGGCCGGTGACGATGCGCGGGCCCTGCATCGGGTCCTCCGACCAGGCCATCGTGCCGTCGTAGCCCTGCCGCATCTCGCCCATGCCCGGGATCGTGATCGACATCGTGGACTGGTTCGGGCGGCGCTGCAGGCCGGTCATCGTGAGCGTCATCCCCATCGCCGGCATCTCGAGCACGGCGGTCATCTTCATGCCGGCGATCGAGGCCACCTTGCCCTCGGGGTCGACGGCCTTGGCGTGCTTGGCGAGGATCTCGTCCACGCTCTGCGCGCGGAGCGGGCCGGCGGCGGCGAGGAGGAGGAAGAGCGCGGAGAGACGGCGAACGGTCACGAGGACCTCCGAATCGGGGGTTGGTGGTGCAGGAGTAATAGTAGCGGGTCAGCGCCCGCCGGAGGCGATCCAGGCGCGGGCGGCCTCGAGCGCGGCGTCGCGGCCGGCACGCAGGTCGGCGAGCGTGAGCGGCACGGACACGTCGGGCAGCACCCCGGCACCCTCCACCCGGCGTCCCTTGGGGTCGGCGTGGTCGGCGATCACGTACATCAGCACGTCGCCGCTGGGCAGCCGCTGCGCGACCGCGGGCAAAGCCATTCCCGCCGAGCGCGTGCCGAAGACGCGCGCGCGGCCGAGCGCCTGCATCCCCGACGTGAAGAACTCGGAGGTGCTCGCCGAGTACTCGTCCACGAGGATCGCGATCGGCCCCGCGAACGGCGGGTACGGGTCGCCCGCGGTGTTCACCCGTCGCGGATTGGCGCTGAAGCGCAGTGTGCTGCCGCGCGAGTGGAGCTCGCCGAGCGAGACGACCGTATCGAGCAGGTGCCCCGAGATGCCGGCGATCATCCCGATCACGCCGCCGGGATTGCCGCGCAGGTCGATGATGAGTCCCGACGCGCCGCGATTCGCGAAGAGCACGCTGTCGAGCTTCGGCGACGCGGCCGGGAACCAGCCATTCCACGCGATGTGCGCGATCGGCGGCTTCCCGCGCGCGCCGTCGAGGCGCTCGGCGGTCACCTGCACGGCGAAGGGCGGGAGATTGCCGAAGCGCGTCACGGTCCCTTCGAGCTGGCCGCGCTCGAGCTGGAGCGTGCGCGGCCTGCCCTGCGCGTCCACGATGTCCACGCGCACCTCCTTGCCGCGCGGGCCGGCGAGCCGCGCGGCGACGAAGCTCGTGAGCAGGCGGTCGGTCGAGTCGTTCGTCGCGTCGCGCAGCAGGCGGCGGATCGTATCGACGACGAAGGTGTCCACCTGCACGATGCGGTCGCCGGGCTTCACGCCCGCCGCCGCGGCGACGCCGCCGGGCGAGACGTGCGACACGACGACCGCGCCGCCGACGGGGCGCACGTCGAGGCCGGCGCTGCCCGGGGGCGCGCCGCCGAGGAGGTCGCGCGGCGAGGCGGAGAGCGGGATGAGGCCGAAGTGCGACTGGCGCGGCACCGCGATGAGCGCGCGGATCGCGGTGCGCACCTGCTCGCGCGTCGGTGCGTCGCCGAGCGCCGCGCGGAGCGAGTCGCGTGCGGACTTCCACGCGCCGTCGATCAGCGCCTGGTCCCAGTAGCTGCGCGAGACGGCGGCCCAGGCGGTGTCGAAGCTCGCGAGGGGGGCTGGAGTGGCGGGCGCGGCCGGCGCGGCCTGTGCGCGGAGCGGGAGCGAGAGCGACAGCGTCGGCGCGGCGAGCGCGAGCAGGAGTGCGCGGAGTCGGGGCATGATGTAATGACGAATGCCGGCGGTGCGCGGTCAATGTCGCCGCCGTCCGGACCCGTTACCTTACGCGCGTGACGCACAGCATCCTCACGCCTGACGAATCGCTCGCGCTCGTTCCCGCGCTCGCCTCCACGCGGAACCCGCGGGTCTGGGTCTACCGCTTCGTCGAGCCGAACCGCGGCTGGACGCTCTCCGTCGCGACGCACGCCGAGCCCGGTTCGCAGAAGCTCTCCCTGGGCGGGTTCCGCATCGCGCCGGTCGAGCGCACGTCCTCGCCCGGCTTCACGACCGACGGCGAGGCGATCTCGCTCGCGATGGGGATGGAGGAGAAGGTGCACTGGTCGCGCGTGATCGGCGTCGGCGGGCCGCTGGCGCAGCGCGACCTCTCGCGTGTGGTCGGCGGCAAGTGCGTGCTCGCGCCGACCGCGGATTCGCGGATCGGCCAGCCGAACGACGCCGCGATGCTCGACTTCGCGATCGCGTCGTTCAAGGAGCTCGAGGCGACGGCCGGCATCCGCCTCACCACCGGCCAGGACCTCGGCCACGGGACGATGCACGACGGCAAGACGCCGTCGCTGCGGTATCTCAACCAGCGCTACATCGGCAGCGTCGTCGCCGACACGTCGGTGCCGACGGGCGAGGGGAACTACCGGATCCTCGACGGGATGCTGCGCGCCTCGGGCGTGCCGATGGAGCGCGCCGTGGTGGCGCTGGTGGGCGCCGGGCACATCGGGTTGCACATGATCGGGCGCCTGCGCGAGCGCGGCACGACGATCCTCGCCTGCGAGTCGCGCCAGTCGCGGCGGGCCGAGCTCGAGGTGATGGGCATCCGCACCTGGACGCCGGGCGACAAGCTCGCGATGCTGCGCGAGCCGATCGACGCGCTCGTGGTGAACGCCGCCGGCGGCACGCTCGACCGCGCGACGGTGGACGCGTGCGTCGCGAACGCGCGGCTCAGCGTCGTCTGCGGGAGCGAGAACCTCGCGATGCCGGATCCGTCGGCCGAGGCGCTGCTGCAGCGTGCGCACAAGGCGTACGCGCCCACCGAGCTCGGCGGGATGATGGGCTATCTCACCGCGGTCGAGGAATATCTCGCGCACGAGGCCGAGGTGTCGTTCGACATCGCGACGCTTCTCGAGGCGGCGAAGAAGCTCGACGAGGCAGGCTACCGCACGGTGACGCGGATGCGCGAGAAGGGGTTCAGCGAGTCGTTCGAGCAGGCGGTCACGGCGATCTATTCCTGAGCCGGGCGGTCGAGCGCCGCGCGGCAGGCGCTCGCGAGTTCGGAGATCACCGTACGGAGGGAGCCGTGCCGTGCAGGGAAATCCCTGACCACGCTAGGCGTGGGTACGTGGGTCCGCCAGAGTGGGGCGAAATGCCCCGCGCGTCAGCGAGCGCGAAAGCGCTTCAGGGCCTCGCGCGTGAAGTCGGAGAGGACCATCCGCCCGCTCATGGCGGCGCGCGCGGACATCTGCGCCTCCCATCCGTCGGTCCCCGCCCAGAAGATGCGCTTCATCTCGCGCATCGCCTCGGGGTTCGAGGCGGCGAGGCGCTTCGCGTGGGCGTCGACCTGGGTGTCGAGCTGCGCGGCATCCTCGCAGAGCATCGAATAGAGCCCGTGCCGCTCGCACCACTCGGCGTCGTGCCAGTCGGCGTGCACGCCGAGGTTCATCAGGGCGGCCGGGCCGAGCTTGCGCTCGATCACGACGCCGACGACGAAGGGGCCGATGCCGACCTGGAGCTCGCTCAGCTTCGCCTGGGCCGAGCGGACCGCGAACGAGTAGTCGCTCGCGGCGATGACGCCGATCGCGCCGCCGGCCGCGCGCCCCTGCACGCGCACGAGCACGAACTTCGGCGCGCGGATCATCGCGAGGATCACCCGCGAGAAGCCGGAGAAGAACTCCTGGCCGCGCTCCGGCGAGTCGACGGCCGTGAACTCGTCGAACGAGGCGCCCGCACAGAAGGTCGAGTCGCCGGCGCTGCGCAGGACGATGACCCGCGCGGCCGGGTCGGCGCCGGCGGCGGAGACGGCGACCGCCAGCTCGTTCAGGAGCTTCGCCGGGAGCGAGTTCCCCTTCGGGTGCGCGAACTCGACCGTCGCGATCCCGTCCGCGGTGGTGGTTCGGACGGAACCCTCGGGGACGGTCTGGGCGGCGGGGGCGGAAGTGGTCGGGGTCATGGCCCAAATATAGATTGCAAGGATGAGCCAGCCGCCGACGCCCCCCAGGGAGCCGCAGGATGACCCGGCCCTCGTCGCCGCCTTCGAGGCGCGCATCGCCGAGGGCGAGTGCATCGAGCCCAAGGACTGGATGCCCGAGCGGTACCGCCGCCAGCTGACGCGGATGATGTCGCAGCACGCGCATTCCGAGATCGTCGGGATGCTGCCGGAAGGGAACTGGATCACCCGCGCGCCGTCGCTGCGCCGCAAGATGTCGCTCATCGCCAAGGTGCAGGACGAGGCCGGCCACGGGCTCTACATCTACTGCGGCACCGAGACGCTCGGCGTGGACCGCTACGACCTCTACAACCAGCTGCTCGACGGCACCGCGAAGTACTCGAGCATCTTCAACTACCCGACGCTGTCGTGGGCCGACATGGGCGTGATCGGCTGGCTCGTGGACGGCGCGGCGATCGTGAACCAGACGGTGCTCGCGAAGACCTCCTATGGCCCGTATGCGCGGGCGATGGTGCGCATCTGCAAGGAGGAGAACTTCCACAAGCGGCAGGGCTACGAGATCTGCGCGACGCTCGCCGCTGGCACGCCGGCGCAGAAGGCGATGCTGCAGGACGCGGTGAACCGCTTCTGGTGGCCGTCCCTGATGATGTTCGGCCCGAGCGACACGAACTCGCCGAACTCGGCCGAGCTCCTCAAGTGGCGCGTGAAGCGGAAGACGAACGACGAGCTCCGCCAGCGCTTCGTGAACCTCACCGTGCCGCAGGCGCAGGCGATCGGCATCACGCTCCCCGACCCCGACCTCCGCTACGACGAGGCGACGAAGAACTGGGAGTTCGGCGCGATCGACTGGTCGGAGTTCAACGAGGTGATCAAGGGGAACGGCCCGTGCAACCGGGAGCGGCTCGCGGCGCGCAACAAGGCGCACGACGACGGCCGCTGGGTGCGCGAGGCGGCGAGCGCGTACGCGGCGAAGCAGGCGACGAGAACGACGGAGGCCGCGTGACCGGGAACGGCGCCGCCGGCGACAGCCACTGGCCGCTCTGGGAGATCTTCACGCAGGGCGCGCACGGCGAGCCGTTCGAGCACGCGGGGTCGCTGCACGCGACCGACGCCGAGCACGCGATGCAGAACGCGCGCGATGTGTACGCGCGGCGCGGCGAGGCCGTGAACCTCTGGGTTGTGCCGAGCACGGCGATCACGGCGAGTGCGCCGTCCGACGCCGGGCCCTTCTTCGATCCCGGCAACGACAAGGCCTACCGCCACCCGCAGTTCTACAAGGTCCCGCGCGGCGTGAAGGTGTTCTGACCGTGGCGCACGAGGACGAGGAGCTCGGGATCGCGAAGGGGGAGGCGAGCGCCGGGTCGGCGCCCGTCGCCGGCCGCCGCGGCCCCGCGCTCGGCGACCCGCTCGTCGAGACCTTGCTTCGACTCGGCGACGACCGGCTCGTCCTCGGTCACCGGCTGAGCGAGTGGTGCGGCCACGGGCCGATCCTCGAGGAGGACATCGCCACCGCGAACATGGCGCTCGACTTGATCGGGCAGGCCGCGAGCCTCCTGCGGCTCGCCGGCCAGCTCGAGGGGAAGGGCCGCGACGAGGACGCGCTCGCGTACTTCCGCGAGGCGGTCGAGTACCGCAACGCGCTGCTCGTCGAGCAGCCGAACGGCGACTTCGGCTGCACGATGGTGCGGCAGTTCCTGTTCGATGCGCACAGCGTCCTGCTCTGGGAGGCGCTCGCGAAATGCGGGCACGAGGGCGTCGCGGCCATCGCGGCGAAGGCGCTGAAGGAGGACAAGTACCACCTGCGCCACTCGAGCGAGTGGGTGATCCGCCTTGGCGACGGCACGGCCGAGAGCCACGAACGCGTGCAGCGCGCGCTCGACGAGTGCTGGCGCTACACGGGCGAGTTGTTCGAGCGCGACGCGGTGGACGAGGCGGCGGCCGCGCAGGGCGTCGTGGTGGACACCGCGGGGATCAAGTCGCGCTGGGACGCGATCGTGAACGATGTGCTCACGCGCGCGACGCTCGTGCGCCCCGCCGACGCGGCGATGCGGCGCGGCGGACGGATCGGGAAGCACACCGAGCACCTCGGCCACCTCCTCGCGACGATGCAGATCGTCGCGCGCTCGCACCCCGGCGCGAGCTGGTGAGCGCCCGGTGAACCGCGAGCAGGCCCTCGCGGCGGTCGGCACCGTCCCCGACCCCGAAGTGCCCGTCATCTCCGTGGTCGAGCTGGGCATCGTGCGCGACGT
>CAZIDS010000086.1:0-10970 GCA_964537945.1 uncultured Gemmatimonas sp.
GCTCGCGTGCGCTGCTCGACCCGAAGGCGAGCGCGACGCTTCAGGCCTCGGAGCTCGACCAGCTCTAGAAGTTCGAGTTCTCGCTCTTCCAGCAGCTCGTCGAGAAGGGCGGGCGGCGCTCGGCCCTCGGCGCACGCGCGCCGGTGCCGAGCGAGTATCGCGCACAGGTCGAGGAGTACTATCGTTCCCTCGCCCGCCCGCAGTCCGCGCCCCCCTCGACGCCGCGTCCTTGACCACCGCCTACGCCCGCCGCCTCGGACTCTTCTCGGGAACGCTCCTCGTCGTCGCCGGCATCATCGGCTCCGGCATCTTCCTCAACCCCGCCGTCGTCGCGCAGCGCGTCGGATCCGGCGCGCTCACGATGGCCGCGTGGGGACTCGGCGCCGTCATCGCGATCCTCGGCGCCTTCATCTTCGCCGAGCTCGGCGCGCGCGCGCCCGCCGCGGGCGGTGGCTACGCGTACCTCCGCGACGCGTTCGGGCCGCTGAGCGGGTTCCTCTACGGCTGGGGGCTGCTGCTCGCGATCGCGAGCGGCGCGATCGCCGCGGTCGCGGTCACCTTCGCGAACTACGCCGTGCCGCTCGTCGGCCTCCCCGCCGGGAGCGAGCGCGCACTCGCGATCGCCGCGATCCTGTTCTTCTCGGCCGTGAACGTGCTCGGCATCGCGCCGGGCGCGATCGTGATGAACGTCTTCACGCTGCTCAAGCTCGCCGCGATCGCGGTGCTCGTCGCCGCGGGGACCGGCCTGCTCGGCGGCGGTGACGCGGCGGCCGCAGTCGCCGCGCCGGCGCTCGTGCCGCCATCCGGCGCCGCCGCGCTCGCCGTCGCGATGGGGACCGCGCTCGTCCCCGTCCTCTTCGCCTATGGCGGCTGGCAGCAGACGAACTTCGTCGCCGAGGAGATCCGTGACGCCGAGCGCAACCTGCCGCGCGCGCTGATCATCGGCGTGCTCGTGGTGGCCTCGACCTACCTGCTCGTGAACGCGGCCTACCTGCAGTCGCTCGGCGTCGAAGGGCTCGCCGCGAGCAAGGCGCCGGCGGCCGACGCGATGGCGCTCCGCTTCGGCGAGGGTGGTCGCCGGCTCATCGCCGCCGGGATCGCGGTCTCGACCGCGGGCTTCATCCACGTGGTGATCCTCGCGAACTCGCGCGTCTACCAGGCGATGGCGCGCGACGGCGTCTTCTTCCGCGCGCTCGCGACGCTGCACCCGCGCACGCAGGCGCCGGTGAACGCGATCCTGCTGCAGACGGCGATCGCGCTCGAGCTGCTCCTCACCGGTAGCTACGGCGACCTCCTCGACTGGGTCACCTTCGCCGACTGGATCTTCTTCGGTCTTTGCGCGGCGACGCTCTTCGTCTACCGCCGCCGGCCCATGGCGGAGGGACTCTTCCGCGCGCCGCTGCACCCGTGGAGCACGCTGCTCTTCCTGCTCGCGGCGGTCTACGTCGTGGGTGGAGCGATCATCTCCAACCCGATGAACGCGCTGCGCGGCACGCTCGTGCTGGCGGCCGGGGTGCCGGCCTTCCTTTGGTGGCGGCGCGGGGCGTCCCGCCCCTGACACCCGCGCCGCGGCGCGCCGTAGGTTAGGGCATGTCCCGCCTCCCGCAGGCCACCGCAGCTCCGCAGGGTCCGGCGCCGCTCGCGGCGCCGGGCGCACCCGCCGCCACGCCCGCCCCCTCGCCCACGCCGCTCGCGGTCACCGGCGACGGCGTGATCAACCGCGTGCCGCGCACGCGGGCCGAGCAGTCGGCGCTGCGGGACCAGCGCTCCGAGCTGAGCGACCAGCTGCAGTCGGCCGTCGGTCGCCGGCAGTCGCTCTCCAGGCAGCTGGAGAAGGCGACCGGCGCCGACCGCGCCGGCATCGAGGCGCGCATCAAGCTCCTCGATGAGCGCATCCTGCGGCTCGAGTCCGACATCGCGTCCACCGGCCAGCTCCTCACCGCTTCGCTCGGGCAGCCGCTGCCGGGCAGCCCCATCACGAACAACATGGAAGACGTCTTCGTACCCATCATCGGGATGCTGTCGGTGTTCGTCTTCTTCCCGCTCGCGATCGCCTACGCGCGCGGGATCTGGCGGCGCGCCGGCGCGCAGAAGGTCGAGAGCGTGCTCGAACAGCAGAACGCCGAGCGGCTCGGCCGACTCGAGAGCGCGGTGGACGCCATCGCGGTCGAGGTGGAGCGGATCAGCGAAGGCCAGCGCTTCGTGACGCGCCTGCTGGCGGAGACGCAGCAGCGCGAGGGCGCGCGGATCGAGGCGCCGCGCGGCTGAGCGGGTACGCTCAGCTGGAGTAGTACGACGCGTTCTCCTCGATGTAGCCCTTCGTCAGGTCGCAGCCGTACACCGTCGCGACCGCCGCCCCCACGCCCAGCGCGACCTCGAGGTCCACGACCTCGGCCTTCAGCGCCTGCCGCACCACCGCGTCGTCGAACGCGAGCCGCTCGCCGCCGCGCACGACCTGGTAGCCGTTGATCCAGGCGTCGGTCCGCGCCGGCGCGATCGTGCAGTCGAAGCACTTCCCGACGGCCATCAGCAGTCGCCCGACGTTCGGGTCGGCGCCGTGGACCATCGTCTTCACGAGCGGCGAGTTGAGCACGCTCTTCGCCACCACGCGCGCCTCGGCCTCGTCCTTCGCGCCCCGCACGGTCACGCGCAGCAGGTGCTCGGCGCCCTCGCCGTCGCGGCCGAGGATCTCCGTCATCCGCACGCAGCCGGCGGTGAGCGCCGCGAGGAACGCCGCCTCGTCCACGCGGCCAGCGAGCCCGTTCGCGAGGATCGCGCAGGTGTCCGACGTGCTCGTGTCGGTGTCGACGCTCAGCATGTTGAACGAGCGCGCGACCGCGGCGCGCAGCATCCGGTCGAGCGTCGCCGCGTCGAGCGCGGCGTCGGTGAAGATGTAGCTCAGCATCGTCGCCATGTTCGGCTCGATCATCCCCGAGCCCTTGGCGACCCACGTGATCGTCGCGTCGCCGACGCTCGTCGAGAGCGCCTTCGGGTGCGTGTCGGTCGTCATGATGCCTTCGGCGCCGACGAGCGGGTCGGCCTGCAGCTCGCGCGCCATCCCGACGATCCCCGACTCGATCCGCTCCACCGGCAGCTGGACGCCGATCACGCCGGTGGAGCTGACCAGCACGCGGCCCGGCTCGGTGCCAAGCTCCTTCGCCGCGGCGGCGGCCATCCGGCGCGCCTTCTCGATGCCCGCCGCGCCCGTCGCGACGTTGCTCACCTTCGAGTTCGCGACGATCCCGCGGAGCACGCCCGCCTTGAGCGTCTCGCGGCCGAGGACCACCGGCGCGCCCGGGAAGTGGTTCCGCGTGAAGACCGCGGCGGCGGCCGCATCCACCTCGCTCGCGAAGAGCGTCAGGTCCTTGGCCTCGGGCTTCAATCCCACGTTGCGGCTCGCGCAGCGGAACCCGCGCGGGAAGCGCGCGGGGGAGTGGAAGGTCGTCATGGCTGGGAAGATTAACACGGCCCGCCGGGGGGCGTCTGACTCTGTGAGCGCGGTGATCCAGCCGCGCACGAGACCCGGAGAACCAGTCATGCGCACCATCCGTCCACTCACCATCCTTGCCGCGCTGGCGCTCATCCCCGCGATCGCATCGGCCCAGTCGCCCGGCGCGCCCCGCGGTGGGCGCGGGGGCCGCGGCGGCCGCGGTCCCGAGGGCCCGCCGCCCGCCGGCGTCGCCGGCGTCGCCGCACCGATGCGCGCCCGCACCGGCGGCGTGACCGCGCTGCTCAACGCGCGCCGCGCGCTCGAGCTCACCACGCGCCAGGTCGTGCAGCTCGACTCGATCGAGCGCCTGCAGTTCGCGGAGCGGAAGGCCTTCGCCGAGCGGATGCGCCCGATGCGCGACTCGTTGCAGGCGCGCGCCCGCACTGGCGCGCGCGACGGCGCCTCGCGCGACTCGATCCGCCGCGACGTCGAGAGCCGCCGCGCCGCGCTGCAGCCGCAGCTCGACCAGATGCGCAAGCGCGACTCGACGCTCGACGCCGCCGCCGAGCGCGTGCTCAACGACACGCAGCGCGCCCGGTTGCGCGAGATGCAGGCCGAGCGCCGCGGGTTCGAGCGCGGGCTCAACGCCGGCCGAGGCGCCGGCGCCCCGGGCGGCCGCGCGATGCGCACGCCGGTGCGCGCGCCGGTGCGCGCGCCGATGCCGCCGCGGGGCGGCATGCGCCGCCCGCCGATGCCGGAGTCGGGCGAGCCGTAGGGCGATCGAAAGGGGGAGGGGAAGGCGCCCGGCCGCATCGCGCGGCCGGGCGCCTTCTCGTTGCATCCCGGCGCCGTACACGCGACCTTCATCGGCGTCCCACCCTCCCCAGCCCAGGCCCCCACATGTCCGACCCGACCGCCGCCCCCGCCCAGGAGAAGGCCTCGCTCATCGAGGACTTCGTCGACATCTGGACCTCCCCGAGCAAGGTCTTCGAGCGCCGCAAGGACGCCGGCTTCTGGGGACCGCTGCTCATCCTCTCCGTGGTCATCGGCGCGCTGATGTTCGTCGCGCGCGACACGCTCTTCGCGATCATCGACGCGCAGATGATGAAGAACGCGCAGGGCGCGAATGCCGCGCAGATGGAGCAGGCGAAGGGGATGGTCCACACCTTCGGGCTCGTCGGCATCCTCGTCGGCGTGCCGATCGGCGTGCTGATCCTCGGCATCGGCGTCTGGATCACCGGCAAGATCATGGGCGCCGAGGAGTTCGGGTACACCAAGGCGACGATGATCGGCGCCTACTCGATGACGCCGAAGGCGCTCGGCGCCGTCATCTTCGTCGTCCAGGCGATGGTGACCGACGTCAGCAAGGTCACGAACCCCGGCGCGGTCTCGCTGAGCGCCGCGCGCTTCCTCGGCGAGGACGCGCCGCAGTGGCTGATGCAGCTGCTGCTGCGCGTGGACCCGTTCGTGCTCTGGCAGACGATCCTGATCGCGATCGGCGTGAGCGTCGTCGGCAAGGTGTCGCGCGAGAAGCTCATCCCGACCGCGCTCATCTGCTACGCGCTCGGCGCGATCCCGGCGCTCTGGGCGATGCTCATGGCGCTGGTGCGCGGCAGCTGAGCCGGCCGCGCGGCGGCTCGCCGGCGCCTCAGTGCGTCAGGTGAGCCGCCGCGCGAAGCAGTGCTTCTCGCCGACCTCGATCTCGGTCCGGTCGACCTTCTGGTAGCGCGAGATCTTCTCCGGGTAGGTCCCGAGCGGCACGCGCTCGAAGCCGCAGGCGAGGAAGACCTCGTCGGAGAAGCTCACCGCGAAGAGCTCCGTGTAGCCGCGCGTCCGCGCGAGCTCCACCGCCGCCGCGATCAGCGCGCGGCCGTGCCCGAGTCCCTGCGCGTCCTGCTCCACCGCGAGCGAGATCACCTCGGCGACGCTCGGGCTGTACTCGTCGAGCGCCACGCAGCCGACGATCCCGCCGGTCGCGTCGCGCAGCACGCGGTAGTCGCCGAGGTGGTTCGCCGCGAACTCGGCGCTGCGCTGCAGCGTGAGCCCCGACCCCGCATAGCGGTTGTTGAGCGAGAGCAGCGACGGGATGTCGGTCTCGTTGGCGCGGGTGATCCGGGTGTGGAGCGCCGGCTTCTTCGCGGTCATCGTTCGACGGCCTCGAGGCGGTGGAGCGCGATGCGGATCGGCACGATCGTCGCGCCGATGCAGAGGAGGGCGGCGGCCCCGAAGCCGACCCAGAGCTCGAGCGGGTCGGCCACCGTGTTGAACGCCTTCGCCGAGAGGTAGCCGTACACCGGCCGCGCCTCCAGCACCACGACGCCGCCGATGATGACCACCGAGGCCATCATGTACAGCAGCCCGCCGAAGCTCGTCGGGATCTGCGCCGCGTTCTCGGTCTCGAACTGCGGGAACATCGTCCCGAAGCCGAGCGCGAGACCGGACAGCGCGAAGGTCATCATCACGATCGACACGACCGACACGTAGAACATGAAGTCGGTCACCTGCAGCAGGTAGTCGGTCACGCCGACGATGCCGACCGCGAGCAGCAGCAACGGCAGCGTCCCCACCCAGAACTTGGCCCAGAGCAGGTCGCGCACGCGCATCGGGCTCGATCGCAGCAGCCAGAGCGTGCGCCCCTCGAGCGAGACGCCGGGGAAGATGAAGCGCGCCGCGATCGACGCGAGCACGAATCCCGCCAGCACGAGGTTCAGGAACGGCACCACGTTCACGAGGAAGAACGTGATGCCCTCGCCCCGCAGCGGCAGGTACTTGATGTTGAACACGTAGACCACGACGAGCACGCCGAGCAGGATCAGCTGCGACCACTGCGTCGTGTCGCGGAAGAAGAGGCGCACCTCCTTCAGCACCAGTTCGCGGCGCAGCGTGCCCACGGGCGTCAGCAGCCAGCGCCCGAGTGCGGTCATCCGCCCGCCGCTCGGCACGAAGCGCTGGGAGCTCTCCTGCGCCTTGCTGAAGCCGGTGAGGTAGAGCCAGCGGTGCAGCAGCGCGCCGAGCACGACCGCCGCGGCCGCCGTCGTCCAGAGGAGGTAGACCGCGAGCCAGTCGGGCTCGCCGTTCAGGAAGCCCATCGTCGCCTTCTGCACCCACTCGCTCGGCATCAGCGGCGACGACGGCGTGCGCAGCACCGTGATGAAGTCCACCAGTGATCGGAATCCCTCGGGGCGTGCGAGCCGCTCGGGACGGATGAGCCGGAAGAGCAGCACGATGCCGCCGGCCGCGAGCACCGCGATCACCGACAGGATGTCCCGCGTCCGCCGCGCCGGGAAGACGTTCACCAGCGTCAGCGTCACCGCGCTCCCAACCACGGCCGGGATCACGAACAGCGGCACCATCAGCAGGATCACGAGGACCGGGAAGAACCACCCGCCGTCGTAGACGATCCCGTACGCGGTGAACATCGGCACCGAGACGAGCGCCACCATCCAGCTCGACGCGACGACCGTCTCGAGCAGCTTCGCGCCGTAGAGCCGGAGCCAGTCGACCGGCCCCGCCACCAGCATGTCGAGGTCCTTCGCGAGGAAGAAGCTCGAGAGCGCCGTGATCACGTTCGACAGCAGCAGGATCGACATGAAGCCGAGCAGCACGAGGCCGAGCAGCTTGCCGGCGAGCAGCGCGCCGATCTCCTGCACGCCGCGGAAGTAGCCGAGGATCCGGTAGAGCCCGCCGAAGATCATCGCCCAGAACAGCAGCCCCGTGACGCCGAGCACGAGCACGCGCGCCGTGCGCCCCTTCTCGGCCGCCGTCGCGCGCGCGCGCGCCGTGAGCCACTTCGGGACCAGCAGGTGCAGCAGCGGCGGGTCGGGGAGCGGACGCACCGCGGCCTGTCCCCCGCTCGCGCGCAGGAGGCGCCCCGCCTCAGGCATCGAGCACGTCCACCAGGTTACGCGCGGCGTTCTCGCCGGTGAGCCGCAGGAAGATCTCCTCGAGCCCGCGCTCGCCGCCCTGCAGGTCGCGTCGCAGGTCGGTCATCGTGCCGTACGCCTTGATCCGCCCGTTCACGATGATCGCGAGGCGGTCGCAGAGCGATTCCGCCACCTCGAGCGTGTGGGTGGAGAAGATGATCGTGTGCCCGCGGTTGGTGTACTCGCGGAAGAGGTCCTTCAGGATGCGCGCCGCCTTCGGGTCGAGCCCCACCATCGGCTCGTCCACGACGATCACCTCGGGGCGGTGCACGAACGCGCTCGAGATGATCAGCTTCTGCCGCATGCCGTGCGAGTAGCTCTCGACCAGCTCGTCGCGCCATTCGTCGAGGTCGAAGAGCGCCAGCAGCTCGCGCGCGCGGTGCTCCACCTCGGTGCCGCGCTGGTCGTAGAGGCCGGCGACGAAGCGCAGGAACTCGGCACCGGTGAGCTTCTCGTAGATGAACGGCCGGTCGGGGATGAACCCGAGCTTCGACTTCGCCGTGATCGGGTCGGCCTGCATGTCCACGCCGGCGACGCGGATCGTCCCCGAGGTCGGCTTCAGGATCCCGGCGATCATCCGCAGCGTCGTCGTCTTGCCGGCGCCGTTCGGCCCGAGGAAGCCGAAGAGCTCCCCCTGCGGCACGACGAGGTCGATCGCGTCGACGGCGGTGAACTCGCCGTACTGCTTGGACAGCTTGAGCAGTTCGATCATCGGGCTTGCAGCACCTCGATCCGGAGTGTGCCCACGAGCCGCAGCAGCTCGCCCTGCCGCGTGAGCCCGCCGCGGACGAAGCGCAGGCGCGCGGCGTCGGCGGGGAACTGCCCGAAGGTCGGGTCGACCGCGACCCAGTCGCGCAGCCGGATCTCCGGCCACGCGTGGTAGTAGAACTTGCCGTTCACGTACGCGAGCCCCGTCGCGATCCGCGTCGGGATCCCCGCCGCGCGCGCGAGCGCCGTGAAGAGCTGCGTGTGCTCGTTGCAGTCGCCGCGACGTGTGCGCAGCACCTGCAGCGCGTTCGGCACGGTGATCGTGATCTCCTTCGCGAGCGAGTCGTGCACCCAGCGGTTGATCCGCTCCGCCACCACGCGCGGGTCGCGCTCGGTGCCCGCGAGCCGCAGTGCGAGCCCGGCGATCGCCGGATCGTCCACCTGCAGCAGCGGCTCGCCCGCGAGCTCGTCGCGGAAGCGCTGCCGGAAGCCCGGCGCCCGCGTCGCGAGCGTCCAGTCCGCCGTGAGCGCCTCTGCCGTCTCGCGGCGCACCGTCAGCTCGTCGCCGTCCTTCCGCTGCCGGCCGCCCTGGAGGTCGAAGCCCTCGAGGCTCGTGCCCGAGAGTCGCACGCGCAGCTCGCCCGGCCCGTCGCGGCCCGGCAGCGCGCCGGCGGCGATCGCGGTGCCCTCGAGCACGCTGCCGATGCTGCGCCCGGGCGACGCGACGCCGGTCGCCGAGAGCCCCGCCGCGCGGCGCGCGCGCCGCCAATTCTCGAACGCGATCTCGTACGCGATGCGCCGCAGCGTGATGCCGCCCGGCTGCGTCGCCTGCACCACGCGCCCCTGCGCGTCCACCCAGCCGTTGAATCCGCCCTCCGCGCCCTCCGACGGCTGCAGCCGCCACGCGCGCACGGTGTCGGTGAGCGCCGAGACGAACGTGCGCTGCGTGGAGTCGTAGCGCGCGCTGTCGATCACCGTGAAGAGCGATTCGGCGGCGATCCGCAGCGTGAGGTCCTTCGACGACATCGTCGCCGGGTCGAAGCTCGCGACGGTCACCGTCTTGCCGACCTCCGGCTGCTTCACGAGCACCGCGACCGCGGGGATGAGCGCCGGCAGCAGGATCGGGCCCTGCACGCGCAGCCGCTGCGTGTCGGCCGGCTGGCCGGGCACCTGCATGAGGTACGCGACGCCGGTGTCGCCTTCCGCGCGCCCCGAGACGCGCATCGGCGCGACCGCGCTCTCGATGCTCACGTCGAAGGTGCGCAGCGCGAGCGCGCGCGAGAGCGTGATGACGCTGCGCGCGCTCGCCGCGACCGCCGTGCCGCCCATCGGGAGGTCGGCGGTGAAGAAGTCGGTCACCTCGAACTGCGCGGTCGACGTGTCGATCGTCGTCGACGCGTAGCCGATCTGCCGGCCATCCTGCTCGACGATGAAGAAGCTCGTGCTCGGCCCGAGCCGCATCGCCGCCTCGGCGAGCACCGCTGAGCTCTCGCGGAAGAACTCGCGGCGCACGAGCAGGCCGACGCCGGTCGCCCAGGCCGTGAGGATCACCAGCGCCATCGTGAGGCGACGGCGCCCGCGGTTCGGGTCGGGGTGGAGCGGACGCGGTGCGGTCACGGGGCGGGGGTCAGCCGCGCTGCGCGTCGCGCGCGCGGCGATAGTAGTCGGCGGCCTCGGGCGAGCGGCCCAGCCGGTCGAGCGCGATGCCGACGCCCTTCAGCGCGCGCCAGTGGTCCGGCTCGAGCTCGGCCGCGCGCTGGTACGCCGCGAGCGCGCCCGCGAGGTCGTCGGCGTGGTTGAGCGCCTCGCCGACGTGGTAGTGCGCGGCCGGATTGTCCGGCGCGAGCGAGACCGCCTTGCGCAACGGCTCGATCGCGTCCTTCCAGCGGCCGCGGCGGCACGCGAGGATGCCGACCTGCAGGTGCACCTCGGCGCCGTCGGGGCGGAGCTTCGCCGCCTTCTTGATGGTCGCCTCGGCGTCGTCGTAGCGGAGCACCGCGCCCAGCGCGCCCGCACGGGCGCACAGGATGAGGAAGGGGTCGGCGCCGGCGGCCTCGGCGCGGTCGAGCACCGTGAGCGCGGTCGCCGCGTCGTTCTTCCGCTCGAGCGCCGCGACGTAGGCGAGGGCGCGCGCCGTGTCCTGCGGCGTCTGTTCGAACGCGATGCGGAGCGCCTCGACCGTCGGGCGCAGCGCGCGCGAGGGCGGCTCCGCGGCGGCGGCGCCCGCCGCCGTCACCACCACGCCGATCCTCGGCATCGACGTGCGCGCCGGGGGCTTCGCGGCGCGCGAGTCCACCACTGTGCGGATCGGCGCGATCGGCGTCGCCTTCGACGTCGGCGCGGCCACGCCGTCGATCCGCTTCGCGACGAAGCGGGGCTCCTCGAGCTCGGCGTCGTCGTACGACCACTCGCCGCACACGGGCGGCTCGCGGACGGGGATGATGACCACCTCGTCGTCCGGCCCGTGCGTCTCGATCGGCAGGAGCGGGACGCCCTCGAACATCCCGAGGGGGAGCTGTTCGGGATCCGGGGCGGAGGGGAGCTCGGTCTGGTCGCTCACGGGACCTGGGGGGGCATTCCCCGGAATCTAGCGGCGGGGAGGGGGTGGCAGAGGGCCAGCGTTCCGCCCGCGACTGGTCAACGCGATGCAAGCGTCCACTCGCTTGCGGGAGGGGAGACTTCCAAAAATCCCTCGCGCCGGAGAAGTTGAATGACTATGCCCGGTGATTCGCTCATCGTCCGCGGGGCCCGCGAGCACAATCTCAAGAACATCGACGTCACGATCCCCCGGGATAAGCTGACGGTCATCACCGGGCTGTCGGGCAGCGGCAAGTCCTCGCTCGCCTTCGACACGATCTTCGCCGAAGGGCAGCGCCGCTACGTCGAGTCCCTGTCGGCCTACGCACGGC
>CAZIDS010000087.1:0-10957 GCA_964537945.1 uncultured Gemmatimonas sp.
GGCGCGAGGAGGTGCGCGGCCGCGGAGCGCCGCGCACGTCGATGCGCCTCGCCGCGCTCGAGATGCAGCAGTACGAGCTGATGAAGCGCTCGCCCGAGGAGCGGATCGCGGGCGTCCGCCGCCGCATCGCGGGGGGCGTCGTGACCATCGGGTTCCTCACGGCGATCAACGCGATGACGGGCGGGTTCCCGTGGGTGCTCTTCCCGGCGATCGGCATCGGCTTCGGCGTGCTGCGCGGGCTCTCGAAGCTCTGGGCGGACGGGATCCCGATGCGCGACGTGTTCCGCCGCCCCGAACGCACGCTCATCAGCGGCGCCGAGCAGCCGCTCAAGCGCATCGAGGCGAGGCTCCCGGCACCGGCGGCGAACAGCGTCACGGAGGCCGTGCTCGAGACGCTCCCGCAGGAAGTGCTCGACGGGCGGCAAGGGCCGAAGGTGCGCGATGCGTATGCGGCGCGCGCGCAGATCCGGTCGGTGCTCGCGCGCCTGCCCGAGGCGGAGCGCGCGCTCCTCCCGGAGATCCAGCCGACGGTGGAGTCACTGGTCGAGCGCGTGCGCACGCTCGCCGCGGCGCTCCACGCGCTCGACACCGACGCATCGCCCGACGCGCTCGTGCGCCTGCAGATGCGCATCGCCGACGCGGAGGCGATGCCCGAGGACGCTCCCGAGCGCTCGCGGAAGCTCGAGCTGCTCCAGCGGCAGCAGAAGACGCTCACCGACCTCGCCGAGCGCCGCTCGGCCCTCGGCCAGCAGCTCGACCACGCACTGCTCGTGCTCGAGACGATGAAGCTCGACCTCGCACGGCTGCGCAGCAGCGGCCTCGAGGCGCGTCTCGCCGACCAGGGGCCGGTGACGCAGGAGATGCGGGCGCTCGCGCGCGACGTGCAGCGCGTCGCCGAAGCGGTGGACGAGAGCCGGCGCGAACCGTAGGGCGCAGCAGGCGCGCTGAACGCGCGCTCAGCGCGCGCTCAGCGCGCGAGCAGCGAGGTGATCACCGCGCGCACGCGGTCGGGTGCGTCCTCGGGCGTGAAGTGCCCCGCGCCGTCGATGAGCTCGAGCGTGGCACCCGGCACCGCGGCGGCGAGCCGCTGGCCGAGGGACGCAGGATAGAACCGATCGTCGCGCCCCCACGCGAGCGCGACCGGGATCCCGAGCGACGCGAGGCGCGGCGTCAGGTCGGCGGTCTCATCCTGCATGAGCGCGCGGAGGTGGCGGGCGAGCACGTCGCGCCCCATCGGCGTCGTGAACGGCTGCAGGCAGGTGTCGAGCGTGAGGCGGCTGCGCTCGGGGTCGGCGAAGCCGCGGATCGCGGAGCCCTGCACGAGGCCCGCGAGCAGGCCGGGCGGGAGGAACCTGGCGAGCGGCAGCGCGCGCCGCGCGAATCGAGCGAGCGCACGCGGCGCCGCGCCCCACGCGGCCGAGTCGATCAGCGCGAGATGCGAGACGCGGTCGCGGCGCGCGACGGCGACGGCCTGCGCCACGCCGCCGCCGAGGCCGTGCCCGACGAGCGCGGCGCGCTCGACGCGCAGGTCATCGAGGAGCCTGAGGACGGCGTCGGCGAGCGCGCCGCAGCCGAGCCCGAGGGGGCCAGGCTCCGATCGCCCGTAGCCAGGCAGGTCGCAGACGACGAGGCGATGGCCGGATGGGAAGTCACGAATGACAGAATGCCAGAGCCGGGACGACGTCGGGAAGCCGTGAAGCAGGACGACCGGGACCCCGTCGCCGCGGGTGCCGGCGGCGAAGTAGTAGAAACGGTGTCCACCGAGGTCGACGAACTCACCGCGCATGGGGCGACAATCTGGCGCTTTGGGAGCAAAATGGTATCCTTCAGCGCTTGCTGGGCACCAGTGTGGCTGGAGCCGTGTCATCCCGTTGACTGACAAGGTCTTGAGACCGGAACTTCAAGTTGACCATCCCCGTCGTCACCCCCGTTTCGATCTTCGCGCCGCCGCCCCCGCCGCTGCCGGCAGTTGGATTTCCTCTCGAATGGTTGCTGAATCACGCAGCAGCACCGATTCAGTATAGGGCCATCATCGACGTAGCAAAGATTGGCGCGCACGTCCCATCGACGTTCACCAACCTCCCCTACACGCACCGCCCGGCGCTCGAGCTCGCGCTCCAGGCTGCGGTGGACGGGGTCTGGAACGGCTCGATGCTCGCCCTGCCGACGCAGCGCGCCGAGCACTTCGAAGGGGTCGGCACCGTGCCGGCCTTCCGCCGGCTGACCGAGTACGGCTGGGACAAGGATGCGCCGCCGCTGCTGCACACGCGTCGCGTGCTCTTCCGGCTGCTCGCCGAGGACAGCGATCGTGCGATGCTGTACGAGTTCGCGCCGACGAAGCCCCGGGTGGAGGAGGAGTCGCTCGCCCAGCAGCGGCAGGTGCTGCGCGAGGCGGCCGGCAGCGCGCTCGCGGGCGCGGGCTTCGAGAGCGATCCCCGCCTGCGCGGCTTCGCGCGCCGCACGCTCGACCGCGTGACGGACTTCCTCCGCTCGCCGCTCGCCGAGAAGCCGTGGATCCGCGTGGGCAACAAGCAGGTGCTGCATCCGGAGGCGTTCGCGCCGTCGATCCACGCGCTGCACCTGCTGGCGCACATGCCGCTCTTCCAGAGCGAGCACTACGAGGCGATGGAGCTGCTGTACGAGTTCCTCACGCGTCCGCTGCCGCGGCAGGAGGCGGTGCAGCAGGTGGGGACGCAGCTGCTCCCGATGCCGCACCTCGTGCTCGGCGACCTGCTGCCGCACCGCAATGCGGTGGAGGACGACGTGCCCGCGGCGCTCGCGTGGCTCGAGCTGATGGCGCGCCTCGGCTTCCTGCGCCGCAACGACAACTGGTCGAAGATGTTCGAGCGGTTCGTCGACGACTGCGATCGCGACGGCGTCTGGCATCCGCACAAGGGGATGGCGATGCCGCGGAGCACGAATCCGTACGTCTGGCCGATGTTCCCGCTCGAGGTGACGCACGGCGGCGACGAGCGGTGGTGCGACGTGACGTTCCGCATCGGGCTCATCGCGCGGCTGAGCGGACGGCCGATCGAGCTCCTGTAGGGCGTCGCGCCATCGAGCGGCTCCCGCCCACACAGTGGTTCCCCGCCGGGGTCGCGGGGGTGACGTCGCGGCGCGTGTCCCTGTCGACGGGGATCGCGCTGCGCGTCGTCGAGGCGGGACCGCCCGACGGGCGGCCGCTGGTGCTGGTGCACGGCTGGGGCGTGAGCGCCTACCTCTGGCGCCACCAGCTCACGGCGTTCGCCGGCGAGCCGATCCGTGCGATCGCGATCGACCTGCCCGGACACGGACTCTCCGATGCGCCGTCGGACGCGGGGGCGTATTCGCTCGCGCGCTACACCGCGCACGTGCGCGCGTTGCTCGACGCGCTCGCGCTGCCGCGCGCGGTCCTCGCGGCGCAGTCGATGGGCGGCAAGATCGCGCTGCAGTTCGCCCTGGAGTCGCCGGAGCGCGTCGCGGCGCTCGCGCTCTTCGGGCCCGTGGGATTCGGCGAGATCCCGCCCTGGCAGGTGCTCGCGCCCTTCCTGCCGACGCTGCCGGACGTCGTCGCGGCGCAGGTGGTGCCGCGGAGCGTGATCGAGTTCGTGCAGCGCCGCGTGCACGGCAAGCTGGCGTGGTACACCGAGCGCGACGTGGACGAGTACTGGGCGCCGACCCAGTTCCCCGAGGTGGTGCGCGCGCAGCTGCAGATGCTGAAGGAGTTCGACTGGGGCGCGTGGGACCCCGCGGCGCTCGCGCGGCTCGCGGTGCCGACCGACGTGATCTTCGGCACCCGGGACCGGACGGTGCGGCCGGTGCATGCCGAGCGGCTCGTCGCGGCGCTGCCGGGGGCGCGGCTGTCCTGGATCGACGACGGCGGGCACGTGGTGATGGAGGAGGTCCCCGAGCGCACGAACGCGCTGCTGCGCGGCATCGTCGCGGGGGCCCGGCTAGATTCCCCGCGATGACGACGCAGCAGGACCATTCGCAGGGCCTCACGCTCGCGGAAGCGGAGGCGAGCACCTCCGAGATCACCTTCGCCGACCTGGGCCTGAGCGAGCGGATGCTCGCCTCGCTGCGGAAGGCCGGCTACACGCGCCCGACGCCGATCCAGGCGCAGGCGGTGCCGCTCGCGCTCAAGGGGCGCGACCTGATGGGGCTCGCGCAGACGGGCACCGGGAAGACGGCGGCATTCACCATCCCGATCATCGAGCGGCTGATGGACGGGCCGCAGCGCACGCGCGCGCTGATCCTCACGCCCACGCGCGAGCTCTGCCAGCAGGTGGAGCAGAGCTTCGCGAAGTACGGCACGGGGACGGGGCTCTCGGTGGTCTCGGTCTATGGCGGCGTCGGCTACGAGCCGCAGACGAAGGCGCTGCGCGAGGGCGTGGACGTGATCGTCGCGACGCCGGGCCGGCTGATCGACCACCTCGAGAAGCAGAACGTCGTCTTCGACGAGCTCGAGGTGCTGGTGCTCGACGAGGCCGACCGGATGCTCGACATGGGCTTCGCGCCGCAGATCAACCGGATCGTCGCGCAGATCCACCCGTACCGGCAGACGCTGCTCTTCTCGGCGACGATGCCGCCGGAGGTCGAGGCGCTCGCGCGGAAGTACCTGCGCCGGCCGACGGTCGTGCAGGTGGGGCGGCGCTCGCAGGCGGCGACCACGGTGCGCCACTTCGTCTACCCCGTGCCGAAGCAGAAGAAGACGGAGCTGCTGCGCCACCTGCTGCAGGAGATGGGCGACAGCGACTCGGTGCTCGTCTTCACGCGCACGAAGGGCGGCGCCGACCGCGTGGTGCGCGATCTCGAGGACGGCGGCTTCGCGGCCGAGGCGCTGCACGCCGACAAGTCGCAGTCACAGCGCGAGCAGGCGCTGGCGAAGTTCAAGGCGGGGAAGGTGAAGATCCTCGTCGCCACCGACATCGCGCAGCGCGGGCTCGACATCTCGGGGATCTCGCACGTGGTGAACTACGACGTGCCGCAGCAGGCCGAGGACTACGTGCACCGGATCGGCCGCACCGGCCGCGCGGCGAAGGAAGGGGACGCGTTCACGTTCATGTGCGCGGACGAGATCGGGATGGTGCGCACGATCGAGCGGGTGATCGGGCAGGAGATCCCGCGGATATCGGTGTCCGGATACGACTTCGGGACGTGAAGGGCGGCGCTCGCGTCACCACGACATTCTCATCCGCCCCAGACGACTCACCGTGACCGTCTCCGCCCGCTGCCCGATGCTGACCACGATCGTGCTGTTCGAGACGCCGTAGCCCAGCCCGGTGGGCGCGAACGTGACCGTGTCGCGCGTGGCACGCAGCGCGACGCGATGGTCGTCGCGCAGCGGACGCAGCAGCAGCGTGTCGCCGCGGCTCTCCACGCGGACGGAGCCGCGCCCTTCGTCGACGATGACCGACGCGTAGTCGAAGCGGCGGATCGCGGCCGCACGCGCGACCGTGAGCGCACCGGCGACCTCGTGGGCGGCCTGCTCGAGTCGGATGCCGTCGAGGACGGCTCCCGCGCGCGGCACCGCGATGCCGATCGTGAGCGCGAGGAAGGCGCAGGCGAGGACGAGCTCGGCGAGCGTGAGGCCGCGGCGCATCGGGACTCCGGGACAGGGAGAGCCGACGCTGCGTATACTCCGCCGGAACGCCGTCATCCCTCCCTTCCGCACCGGACCAGACCGATGCCCGCCCTCCGGACCCGCCTCCTGCTCGCCGCGGCCGCGGCCGTCGCCGCAGCCGCCTGCTACAACGACCCGAACAAGCAGCTCGACCAGATGCAGGAGACGATCGACCTGCAGTCGACGATCGAGGACCTCGCGAACCGGACGTCGGAGCTGCAGTTCGGGCTCGACTCGCTGCGCGGGGTCGTCGCCCGGCAGGACTCGACGATCGCGCGGCTCGCGAACCTCGCCGGGGTGCCGTACCCGCGCTGACGCGCGGCCGGCGCCCGCCCCGGAGGGGCCCCGAAGGTGCGGGTCTCCCCGGTTCCCGGTAGCTTCAATGCATGCGGATCACGATCGAGTACTGCACCGTCTGAAACTACGAACCAAGGGCCGTCGGTCTGGCGGCCGCGTTGCGCGAGGAGTGGCCTGACGCCGAGGTGGGGATGATCCCGTCCGGCGGCGGCGTCTTCGAGGTGAGCCTCGACGACACGCTGCTCTTCTCGAAGAAGGCGCTGGGCCGGCACGCGCAGCCAGGCGAGATCCTCGGCCTGATCCGGTCGCATCGGTAGCACCGCGACGGGCGCGCGTCCCCCGTCACGACTCCCCCCACGTTCCCCCCTGTCCCCTGATGCGTCTTGCGATCTCCACCGGCGGCGGTGATGCCCCGGGCCTGAACGCCGTGATCCGTGCCGCCACCCTCTCCGCGATCGCGCGCGGCTGGACCGTGCTCGGGATCAAGCGCGGCTACGCCGGCCTCCTCGGCGAGGACGAGGTGGTGCCCCTCACCGCCGATTCCGTGCGCGGCATCGCGCACCTCGGCGGCACGATCCTGCGGACGACCAACCGCGGGAACCCCTTCGAGTTCCCGCGCCTGCAGCCCGACGGCACGTGGAAGGACTTCGACCGCTCGGACGAGCTGATCGAGAACGCGCGCAACCTCGGCATCCAGGCGATCATCTCGATCGGCGGCGACGGCTCGCTGAGCATCGCGCAGAAGCTCGTCGACAAGGGGATGCGCATCGTCTGCGTGCCGAAGACGATCGACAACGACGTCTCGGGCACGGTGACGACGTTCGGCTTCGACACGGCGGTGAACACCGCGATCGAGGCGATCGACAAGCTGCACACCACGGCGGAGAGCCACGACCGCGTGATGGTGCTCGAGGTGATGGGGCGCGACGCGGGCTTCATCGCGCTGCACTCGGGCGTGTCGGGCACGGCGGACGTCGTGCTGATCCCCGAGATCCCGTGGAAGGTGGACAAGGTCTGCGAGGCGGTGATGGAGCGCGACAAGCGCGGCCGCAAGTTCGCGATCATCGTCGTCGCCGAGGGCGCGATGGACGAGAGCGGGCACGTGTCGATCATGGGCGAGTCGATGCCCGGCCAGGCGCGCCGCGTGGGCGGCATCGCGCAGCGGCTCGCGCACGTCATCCAGGAGCGGACGGGCAAGGAGTGCCGCTCGATGGTGCTCGGCCACCTGCAGCGCGGCGGGATGCCGACCGGCTACGACCGGCTGCTCGCGACGCGCTTCGGCGGCGCCGCGACGCAGGCGGTCGCCGACGGGAAGTGGGGCCACATGGTGGCGCTGCAGACCCCGAACATCGTGACCGTCCCGATCGTCGAGGCGCTGAAGGAGCTCAAGCGTGTCGACCCGAACCACGACGTCGTGCGCACGGCGCGCGCCGTCGGCATCAGCTTCGGGGACTGACCGGTCCCCGAACGTCCCCGTGGCCGCGGGGTATGCTTCTTCGTCCTCCAGCAGATGCCCGCCGTGACCCGTCGCCTCGTCCCTCCTGCCGTCGCCCTGCTGCTCGCCGTCCCGGCGAGCGGCGGCGCGCAGGGGCGTGACACGGTGCCGCTCGCGATGCTGCCGCCGGCGGGGAAGTGTCGCATCTGGGTGAGCGGCGTGCCGGCGGCGCAGCAGCCCGCCCCGACGGATTGCGCCACCGCGCTGCGGCAGCGGCCGGCGAACGGCGTGGTCCTCTATGGGCCGGCGTCGCGCGACAACGCGACCGAGCGGTTCGCGCCGCGCGGCACGCAGGATGCGCGCGCGCGCGACGGCAGCGGCACCTCGACGGGCGAAGAGCAGGCGCGCCGCGAGCGCGACGCCCGGCTGCGCGCGGCGCAGGAGCAGCGGATGCGTGACGACGCGGCGCGGCGCGCCGACCCGAACGCGCGCGGCACGGCGACAACGCCGCCGCGCGGCACGAACGCCGATCCGTCGAGCGGTGCGTCGCAGGGCGCGGGCCGCACGCCGTCGCCGCCGCGCGCGAACACCACGCGGCCCGCCGCGCCCGAGCGTCCGCCGCAGGCGACGCCGCCCGCGCCGCCGGCGCCGAAAGAGACGAAGAAGCCGGAGTAGGCCGTCAAGCATCCGGACGAGGCACTTCGCGCGGTAAGAGATCCGTACCTGCCGCCGGATCACGAGACATTCGTCCGCACCGGCGGCGACCGCGGCCGGATCATCGTCATCGCCCCGACGCGCGCGGCCTGCGAGACGATCGAGCTCGCCTTCGGGCTCGACCTCTCGACGCTCCTCTGGCAGCAGCGCGGCGATGAGCTGCGGGCGCTCGCCGAGCGCCTGGCGCTCTCGACGGCGCGGCCGCGGCAGGGATTCGGCATCGTCGCCGGCACGGGCACCGGCAAGACGCTCGCGGTCAAGCCGATCGCGAAGGCGCTGCTCGGCACCGACACGCTGCGCGTCGGCGTGGTGAACCGCGAGCGCGAGGCAACGCCCGAGACGCCGACGTGGAACGTCGTCATCGTGACGACCGGCATCGCGCGGCGGTGGTTCCAGGACGGCGACATCCGGCCGCACGACACGCTGGTCGTCGACGAGATCCACCAGACGAGCGCCGAACTCGAGCTCTGCCTCGCGCTCGGCAAGCGCACCGGCTGCCGGTTCATCTGGCTCTCGGCGACGGTGGACCCGTCGTTCTACCGGCGCTATCTCGACGCGGCGGACGTGATCGAGTCGAGCGCGTTCGACCCGGCGAAGGCCGCACGCGTGGAGGTGGAGCGCAAGAAGCCGGTGTACTTCCTCGACGACCGGTTCATCCAGCGGGCGATCAAGGAGAAGCGCGGCATCGGCGTCTTCCTGCCGACGCGCGCGGGGGTCGAGGAGGTCGCGGCGGACGTCGGCGCGCGCTATCCGCGGATGCAGGTCGCGTTCTACCACGGCGGCGAGCCGGTGCGCGTGATCCGGCCCTTCCTCGACGGCACGGTGGAGAAGCCGTACCTGCTCGCGATGACCGCGGCCGGCCAGAGCGCGCTGAACGTCCGCGGGCTCGACACCGTGGTCATCGACGACACGCGCTTCGCGAACGTCGTCGAGCAGGGCCGCAACGTGCTGACGCGGCTCCACCTCGGCGCGAACGAGATCCTGCAGATGGCCGGCCGCGTGCATGGACGCGTCGCCGGCGGGCGGGTGTTCATCCTCAGCGACCGCGACATCCGCTTCGACCAGCTCGAGCCGACCGCGCCGGAGTTCCAGCTGGCCGGCGACTCCGAGCGCGTCGCGCTGACCTGCGCCGCGCTCGGCGTGCGCGCCGACGAGCTCGACCTGCCGGTCCCGCTCGACCGCACGAGCTACCGGAATGCGCTGCGCTTCCTGGAGGAGCGGGGCATCGTCGAGGCGGGGCGCCTCACGACGTACGGGAAGAAGGTCGAGGCGATGCCGGTCGACCGTGCCTGGGCCGAACTGCTCGTCCACTGCGACGACGAGCTCCTCCCGTGCGTCGCCGTGATGGCGAGCGTCGAATCGCTGCACCGGATGACACGCGAGGACCGCGAGCTCGGCGGGCTCGTCGTCGCGGGCAGCGACCATCTCACGACGTACAACGTCTACGCCGAGGCGTTCGAGAAGTGCGGCTACCTCGGCGAGGTGTACGGCCTGCCGCGCCAGCTCTTCGACGAGAGCATCGAGCGCTGGGCGGAGCAGCGCGGCGTGCTGGTGAAGGCGATCGAGGACGCGGCCCTCGCGATGGCGAGCATCTATCGCGCGGTCGGGCTGCCGCTCCCGACCCGGATGCCGCGGACGAGCGCCGGCCTCGAGCGGAAGTTCATCGACCTCGTCGCGCGGATCATGCCGTTCCAGCTCGTGATCGACGAGGAGACGGTCACCGGCGACGAGGCGCGCGTGAGCAAGACGAGCGTCTGCGGCAGCTGGGGCGCGATCGCGGGGACGCTGCGCTACTTCGCCGACAAGTTCGGCATCCCGCGCGCGGCGATCGAGGGGACGCAGCTCCCGCCCGACGCCGTGCGCCGGCACGCGACGCGCCACGCGCCGCGCGTGACGTACGACCCCTCGAAGCGCGACCGGCCTTTCGCCCTCGAGACGAAGGTCACCTACTTCGGCTTCGAGCTCGAGCACGACCGCGAGCCGCTCGAGTCGTTCCCGGCGGAGCTGGCGGCCGAGGCGCGGCGCGCGCTGGCCGAGGCGCTCGCGCGCGGCGAGGCGCGGCACCACGCGGTGCCGCGGAACCGGCCGGCGATCGACGAGGTGCGCGAGGCGTGGCGCCGCTCCGGCGGCACGACGCCGCGGCTCGGCCTCGCCGAGCTCACGCAGTGGTACGAGCGGCAGCTCGCCGACGTGAACGACCTGCACGGGTTCCGGAACGCGCCGCTGCGGTTCGACGCCGATGCGTTCGTGCCGCGCGAGGAGCGCGCGCGGCTGATGGCGCTGCCGGGCGGGGTCGAGGTGCGCGACCGCACCGTGAGCGTGCACTACGAGGTCGAGGAGCTCGCGGACGGCAGCGTGCGCGGCGTCGCTCGGCTGCAGATGCCGGAGAAGCTCGCGCGCACCCTCGTCGCGGAGGAGCTGCCGGTGCTCGACCGGCCGCTGCGCTTCGTGGTGACGCGCGGGGCGCGCGGCACGGTGCGCGGCGATTCGCTCGAGGCGGTGCAGGAGCTGCTCGCGCGGCCCTGGTCGGAGGAGGAGCCGGATCGCGAACGGCGCCGCAGTGGCCGCGAGGAGCGCGGCGGACGCGGCGACCGCAGCCGCGGGGGACGGGGCGGAAAGCCCCCGTTCAATCCGCGCGGAGGCCGCCGCCGGCGCTGACGGTCCGAATCGCTGTCCAGCATGGAAATCACGTGCTGACAGCGGGTTAGGCATCTTCACGCGCGGTCGTTTGCGCATCGGACTCCCGGTCCTAATCATTTCCGGGTGAACCAGCGCCGCGTCACCATCGTCGACATCGCCGGCGAACTCATCGCCGAGAAGGGCTTCGCGCACACCTCGGTGGACGACGTGATCGAGCGCGCCGGCCTGAGCGGGAAGTCGCACTTCTACCACTACTTCAAGTCGAAGGA
>CAZIDS010000088.1:0-10953 GCA_964537945.1 uncultured Gemmatimonas sp.
CGCGCAGGTCGCTCGGCCGGCGCCGCCGCTGCTCAGCGTCGCGCCGCAGGTGCCTCGCGCGCTCGCGGCCGTCATAGACCAGTGTCTCTCGAAGGACCCCGCGCACCGCTTCGCGACCGGCGAGGAGCTCTCCGAGGCGCTCCGCCGCGCGATCGAGGGCGCGATCACGGCACGCGAGCCGGTCGTCAGCGCGCCGCACCGGCTCCTCTCGGAGGACCAGGCCTCGGTCGTCTGGCGCCGCGCCGCGCAGCTGCAGGCGGAGGCCGCCGCGCGGCTCGAGCGCGAGACCCGCGCCCACGCCGCGCGTGCGCTCGGCGGCGAGATCGCGCCCGCCGAGTCCGCCGGCACGCCGAGCACGCCAGGCGCGCCGCCCACGTCCACGTTCCGGCTGGCGGATGTCGAGGCGGCCGCCGTCGAGGCCGGCATCTCGCAGCGCTTCGTCGCCCTCGCGCTCTCGGAGCTCCCGCAAGGCGAGGCCGTGCAGGCGGTGGACGAGGACAGCGCGCGCGAACGCGTCGGGCGCGTGCTGCTCGGGCAGATCCAGCGCTCGCTCTCCGTGTCGCGGATCTTCCGGGCGCCCGCGCGCGACGTGCTGCGCTCTCTCGGGAAGGCCTTCCAGGGACGGCCGTACAGCCTCACGCTGCGAGACCAGATCGGCGCCCATCCGCTCGACGGCGGCATCCTCGTCTTCCGCTTCCCCGACATCGACTGGTCGGGGCAGACGAGCTACTACTGGAACTGGACGCGCTACGGCCTCTACGCGAAGGAACTGCGCGCGACGATCCGCGTGCTCGACCACGACCGCGGCAGCTGCGAGGTCACCGTGATCGCGGACCTCCGCCGCGGGATCGGCGCGAACGTCTGGGGCTACCTCGGCATGAACGTCGGCGTCGTCGGGGGCGCCTCGGCCGCCGGCTTCGCGATCGGCCTGAAGGCGATGGCGCTCGCCGGCGCGCTCCTCGCCGCGCCGATCGCGACGACGGCGATCGCGGCCGCCGCCGTCTCGGTCGCCGGCTCGCGCGCGATGTACCGCCTCGGCTTCCGCAAGGCGACGTCGGAGCTCGAGGAGCTGCTGCGTTCGATCGACTCGACGATGCGCACCCGCTCCGTCTTCGACGAGGACCCGACGGCAGGGTGAAGGACCGCATCGTCGTCCGGGGCGCCCGGCTCCACAACCTGAAGGACCTCGACGTCGATTTCCCGCGCCGCGCGATCACCGTGGTCACCGGACCGTCGGGCTCGGGCAAGTCCTCGCTCGCATTCGACACGATCTACGCCGAGGGGCAGCGCCGCTACGTCGAGTCGCTGTCGGCCTACGCGCGGCAGTTCCTCGAGCGGATGCCGAAGCCCGACGTGGACTCGATCGACGGCCTCTCCCCGGCCGTCGCGATCGAGCAGAAGAACCCGACGCGCACCTCGCGCTCGACCGTCGGCACGGCGACCGAGATCTACGACTATCTCCGGCTCCTCTGGGCGCGCGTCGGGCGCACGGTCTGCCCGGTCTGCGGACGCGAGCTCAAGCCCGACTCGGCCGAGTCGGCCGCGAACGCGGTGCTGGCCGAGCCGGCGGGCACGCGCGTGCATGTCGCCTTCCCGTTCGCGCGCTCGAGCAAGCTCGTCCACACGCGCATCGTCGAGCACCTCCGTGCGAAGGGCTTCGTCCGCGTGATCGTGGACGGCGAGGTGAAGCACCTCGACGAGCTCGACGCCGGCAAGCCCAACCTGATGAAGGCGAAGGAAGTGCTGGTCGTCACCGACCGACTCGTGGTGAACGACGCGGCGAGATCGCGCCTCAACGACGCGCTCGAGACGGCGTTCAGCGAAGGGGACGGCGACGCGGTCGTGCTGCTCGAGGACGGCCCGAACGCGCCCGCGCCCGGCGGCGCGCGCACGCGCCGCTACACCACGACCTTCCGCTGCCCCAACGACGGCCACGTCGCGCCCGCGCCGAGCCCGCAGCTCTTCTCGTTCAACAACCCGCGCGGCGCCTGCGCCACCTGCAACGGCTTCGGCGCGACGCTCGAATACGACGAGGCGCTGATCGTCCCCTACCCCGACCGCTCGCTGCAGGAGGGGGCGCTCGATCCGTGGACCGCGCCGCGTTACGACACCAAGCGCCGCGCGCTCGCCGAGTTCGCGAAGAAGGAGGGGATCCCGCTCGGCGTCGCGTGGAAGGACCTGACGCGCGCCCAGCAGGAGCGGATGCTGCGCGGCCGCGCGAAGGGCTACGTCGGCATCTTCCCCTTCCTCGAGGCGCTCGAGCCGAAGAAGTACAAGCAGTACATCCGCATCTTCCTGCGGAAGTACCAGACGGCGCAGACCTGCCACACCTGCAAGGGCGCGAAGCTGCAGCAGGATGCGCTCAACGTGCGCATCGGCGGACGCACGATCGCCGACGTGGCGGCGATGCCGGTGGGCCTGCTGAAGCCGTGGGCCGATTCGCTCACGCTCTCGCCGCAGGAGACCGAGATCGCCGCGCACATCCTGCGCGAGGCGCGCGACCGCATCGCGTTCCTCTGCGACGTCGGCCTCACCTACCTCTCGCTCGACCGCGCCACGCGCACCCTCTCCGGCGGCGAGGCGCAGCGCATCGGCCTCTCGAACTCGCTCGGCGCGCGCCTCGTGGACACGCTCTACGTGCTCGACGAGCCGAGCATCGGGCTGCACGCGCGCGACCTCGACCGGCTGCTCGGACTGCTCGGCCGCCTGCGCGAGGGCGGCAACACCGTGCTGATGGTCGAGCACGACCTCGAGGCGATGCGGATGAGCGACTGGATGCTCGAGCTCGGGCCCGGCTCGGGCGAGAAGGGAGGCGCGCTCGTCTTCTCGGGTCCGACGTCGAAGGCGACGGAGAGCCCGCTCACCGGCAAGTATCTCACCGGCGAGCAGGTCATCCCGCTCCCGGAGAAGCGGCGGCGCGCGGGACCGCAGTGGCTCACCATCGAGGGCGCGCGCGAACACAACCTGCGCGGCGTCACCGCGCGCATCCCCCTCGGCACGCTCACCGTGTTCACCGGCGTCAGCGGCAGCGGGAAGAGCACGCTCGTCCACGACGTGATGTTCCGCGCGCTCGAGCAGAAGCTCACCGGCGAGCACACCGCGCGGCAGCACCTCGGCGAGAAGGTCGGCGCCTACGACGCCATCAGCGGCTGGGAGGCGCTCGACGAGGTGGTGCTCGTGGACCAGGAGCCGATCGGGCGGTCGCCGCGGTCGAACCCGGTCACCTACGTGAAGGCGTTCGACGAGATCCGGCGAATCTTCGCCGAGGTCCCGCTCGCACGGCAGCGCCGGTACACGGCCGGGACCTTCTCGTTCAACGTGCCCGGCGGCCGCTGCGAGACCTGCGAAGGGGCCGGCGCCGTGGAGGTCGAGATGGTCTTCATGGCCGATGTGTTCCTGCCCTGCGAGACCTGCGGGGGCAGCCGGTACAAGCCGGAGGTGCTCGAGGTGACCTACTTCGGCCGCCGGATCACCGACGTCCTCGATATGACCGTGGACGAGGCGATCCGGTTCTTCCCCCGCGAGGAGAAGCTCGGGCAGGCCCTCTGGCAGATCCAGCAGGTGGGGCTCGGCTACCTCCGCCTCGGCCAGGCGGCGACGACCCTGTCCGGGGGCGAGGCCCAGCGGCTCAAGATCGCCCGGGAGCTGGCTTTCGCGGCCAGGAAGGGGGGCCGGAAGCTGTATGTCATGGATGAGCCCACGACCGGCTTGCACCCCCGGGACATCGAGGTCCTGTGCGGAGTGCTGGACCGGCTGGTCGAGGCCGGGCATACCGTCGTCCTGATCGAGCACAACCTCGACGTCATCAAGCGGGCTGACTGGATCGTGGACCTGGGCCCGGAGGGGGGCGACGGGGGCGGCCGGGTGCTGGCCGAAGGAACACCGGAGGAGGTCGCCAAGGTGGCGGGGTCGCACACCGGGCGGTTCATCGGACCCCTGTTGCGGGCGAAACGGCGGTAGTCGTGGAGATCGCGGTGATGCAGTAGCTTCTGAGGGGCAGTCGAACGGCATCCCTCAGCGGAGAGACTGATGGCCACGAAGAAGAAGGCGAAGAAGAAGGCCTCGAAGAAGTCGAAGCCGAAGAAGGCCGCGCGGAAGGCGACCAGGCGCAAGGTCGCGAAGAAGGCGAAGCGTCCGGCGAAGAAGGCCGCGAAGCGCGTCGCCAGGAAGCCCGCGAAGAAGCCGGCGAAGAAGGCCGCGAAGCGAAAGGCCGCTCCGAAGAAGAAGGCGGCGAAGAAGCCCGCCGCGCCGAAGGCCGCCGCGCCGCGCCCGGCCGCGCCGATGATGCCGCCGGCGCCGCCCGCACCGCCCGCCATCCCGATGTGGACGCCGCCTCCGCCGCCGCCGGCGATGCAGCCGCCCCCGCCGCCGCCGATGGCGTTCTGATCAGGCCGAAGGCTGAATGATGAAGGTTGAAAAAGGGGTGGGAGGCGCGGATCGAGCGCTTCCCCCCCTCTCTCAACGTTCAGCCTTCATCCTTCAGCCTTCATCGTCTCACTCATGTCGTATCGCGTCGATCGGACTGAGCCGCGCCGCCCGCAGCGCCGGATAGAGCCCGAACCCGATCCCGATCGCCACCGAGAGCCCCGCCGCGACGAGGATCGTCCCGGGAGTCACCGCCGCGTGCACCGGGGCGCGCGTCTGCGAACGCATGATCGCCGCCGTCGCGAAGGCGACTGCCAGCCCGAGCCCGACGCCGACCGCCGCTCCCGCGCTCGTGATCGCCACCGACTCGGCGAGGAACTGCCGCAGGATGTCGCGGTCGCGCGCGCCCGCCGCCTTCCGGATGCCGATCTCGCGCGTCCGCTCGGCCACTGCCGCGAGCAGCACGTTCATGATCCCGATCCCGCCGACGAGGAGCGAGACGCCGGTGATCGCGCCCATGAGCAGCTTGAAGATCAACATGCCGCTCGCGACCTGCTGCACGCGCGCCTGATTCGTGCGCACGCTCACGCGGTCCTTCCAGCCGGCGCCGTAGCGCGACGCGAGGAAGACCTGCGCCTCGTTGCGCAGTCGGTCCACGTCCTCGATCCTGCGCGCGACGATCGAGAGTGACGGCGCCCGCGTGCCAGGGATCGTGCGCGCGGCGTCCTCGGCCGGCACCAGCGCCGCCATCGGCGCGAAGGCGACGCGCATCCCGCCCACCACGCCGATGACCTCGTGCGGATTGCCGTTGATCATGATCACGCGGCCGACCGCCCGCGCCGGCGCGGTCGAGTCGAACGCGACGGCGCCCGCGGCGCGCTCGTTCAGCATCACGACCGCCGTGTCGGCGTCGGTGAAGCGACGGCCCGCGACGAGCGTGTAGCCGGTGTCGGAGAGCTGAGCCGCGAGGATCCCCATCACGCCGAAGCCGCGCGGCTGCGAGCCCTTCGCGAAGGTCGCGAGCGCCGCGCCGGCGGTGGTCATCCCCACGCGCTCTTCGCCCTCGACCGCCATCGCGAGCGCGGCGGCGTCGGCGGCGCTGAAGCGGATGGCGTCCGGCCGTCGCACGAACTGGCCATCCACGACCGCGTTCAGGTTCGGCTCGACCGCGATGCCGAGGAGGTCGGTCGTCTGCTCGATCTGCTGCCGCGCGAAGGCCTCGACGCCGTCCCCCATCGCGAGGACCGAGACCATCGCGCCCACACCCATCACGACGCCGAGGGTGGAGAGGAGGGTGCGGAGCGGGTTGGCCTTGAGGGCGGTGAGGCCGATCGAGAGCGAGGAGCCTGCGGTGATGGGCACGGGACTTCGGACGGGGCGCAGGATGGTTCAGCTCGGCCGTGACGTGGCCGATACTGAAGGGATGGTCTCGCCGCCGGCGGCGGCGTGGGAGAAGGTGCACTCCCGCTCCGGCGTACGCCTGACGGCGCCCCGCCGTTTCGGGGTACGGCAGGGTTGAATGGGGTCCCCCGCCCGGCTACTTTTGATGTCTCTGGCCGCGTAGCTCAGCTGGTAGAGCAGGTGACTGTTAATCACCGGGTCACAGGTTCGAGTCCTGTCGCGGTCGCTCCCGAATCAGAAGAGGCCCGTCGCGCATCGCGCGACGGGCCTCTTCGCTTGCGACCGACGCGGGCCGCTCAGCCGCGCGTCCCCGTCAGCGCCGTCGGCGCGCCGCAGCCCCGGCGCAACAGCGTCGCCGCGAGCGTCCGCGCGCGACCGAGCTCCTCGGCCGTGAGGTCGCGCTGCTGCGTCGCGACCGCGGCCGTCCCAGCGGCCGGCCCCGCGCCCGGCGCCGCCTCGTCCTTCCGGCTCACGATGAAGAGCCCCGCGCTCGTGTCGGCGCCGAACACCGCCGCGCCCGTCGCCAGCGAGCCGCCTTCCGGGATGAACCCGCGGTACTCGTACTCGACGATGCCGGTCACGCGGCGCGCGGCGTCGAGTTCGAGGTGGATCTCCCTCGACGGATGCGCCTGGTCGCCCACCAGGATGCTCCAGCGCTCGGCCCCGGCCGCCGTCACCTCACCCGCCTCGGGCGCGTACACGGCGCACTGGCTCGTCCCACGCCGCGGCTCGGCGAACGACGGCGCCGTCGGCGCGCCGAGGTCGGCCGCGTGCGGCGACATGATGCCGGCGCCGAGCCCGACGACGGGGTCCACCGAGTGCACGCTCCGCGGCGGCACGCAGGCCTGCGTAGCGAGGAGGGCGGCGATCGCGATGACGGCCTTCGATGAGCGCATGTCGCGGTGGAGTGCAGGAATCGGGCCCGGCCGTGCCGGCGGTCAAACAGACTCGCAAGTCTCCCTGTCACATCGCAAGTCGTGACAGAATGGCTCGCAGACCTCGCGTCGACCGCTAAGTTCTGCCCGTCCCTCACCTGGCCTCCGATGCGCCTCGCCGCCCTCCTCCTCGCCGTCGCCCTCCTCCCCGCCCTCGCGCCGGCCCAGGCCCCCACGCCCCTCGAGCGCCGCGCCGACTCGGTCTTCGCCGCCTTCTCGCGCACGAACACGCCGGGCTGCGCCGTCGGCGTGGACCGCGACGGGACGCCGCTCCTCCGCCGCGCCTGGGGGATGGCGAGCCTCGAGACGCCGGTGCCGTTCACGGTGAACACGATCAGCGAGAGCGGGTCGACCGCGAAGCAGTTCGTCGCCGCCGCGATGGTCCTCCTCGCGCGCGACGGCGTCCTCTCGCTCGACGACGACATCACCAAGTGGCTGCCCGAGGCGAGGGGCTTCAACAGGCGGATCACGATCCGCCACCTCCTCAGCCACACGAGTGGCATCCCTGACCGCTATACGCTGCACGACGCGGAGAACCGTCCGGCCGGCGAGGTGGACCACCCGAACGCCGAGGTGCTCGACCTCGTCTCGCGGCTGCGCGAGCTCAACTTCGACCCGGGCGAGGACTACCTCTACAGCAACACCGGCTACATCCTCGCCGCAGCCATCGTCGAGCGCGCGTCGAAGTCCACGCTGCAGCAGTTCACGCAGGCGCGGATCTTCGGGCCGCTCGGGATGACGAACACGCGCTGGCGCGAGGACCACCGCGTCGTCGTGCCCGGACGCGCCGCCGCCTATGCGGGCTCGGCCAACGCCGGCTGGCGCAACGACCATCCCTTCACGCGCGTGATCGGCAGCGGCGGGCTCAACATCACGATCGACGACTACCTCAAGTGGACCGGCGCGCAGCAGCGGCGCACCGGCGTCTGGGGCGACGTCGGCGATTCGCTCTCGCAGGTGATCAGGCTCAACGACGGCACCGCGATCACCTACGGGCTCGGCGTCTCCACCGACACCTGGCGCGGCGTGCGGCGCATCTCGCACACGGGCTCCACCGGCGGCTATCGCGCCGCACTCTACCAGTTCCCGCAGCAGAAGATCGCGATCGCGCTCCTCTGCAACTCGGGCGCGGCGAATCCCGGTGGCCTCGCGACCAGCATGGCGGTCGTCGTCCTCGGCGACGCGCTCGGGCCCGTCGCGGCCGAGGCGATGCCCGCGATCGCGATCACCGGCGAGGCGCTTGCCGCGCTCGCCGGCCGCTACCGCTCGCCGCGCACCGAGGAAGTGATGCTGCTGCAGGTGCGCGACGGCAACCTCGTCGACTCACTCGGGCTCGGCACCTTCTCCGTCGCCGGCGCGGACCGCTTCCGCATGCGCGGCGGGACGGCGGAGCTGCGATTCGCGAACACGGCGGCCGGGCGCACGGTCACCTGGGTACAGCCGAACACGCGCGCGGTCGAGTTCAAGCTCGAGGAGGCGCCGCTCACCGGGGCTGCGGCGGTCGCGGCGTATGCCGGCACCTTCCAGAGCCCCGAGCTCGCCGATGCGCGCTACACGCTCGTCGCGCGCGGCGACACGCTCATGCTCGACCAGGGCTGGCGCGGCACGACGATCCTCCGGCCGATCCTGCGCGACGAGTACGCGCTGCCGGACGGGACGCTGCTTCACTTCCTGCGCGACCCGCGCGGGCGCGTGAGCGGCTTCACGGTGTGGGCCGGGCGCGTGCGACACCTGCGGTTCGACCGCCTGCCGACCGGCTCGCGCTGAGCCGGCCGGCAGGCGGTCGCACCCTCAGATGATGCGGCTCACTCGAACTCGATCTCGACGCCCTCCTCGAACTCCGCCTCGAACTCGACGAGCGAGTGGATCGTCGCGAAGTCCCAGAGCGCGAGATTGCGGACGGTCCCGTCGTTGTTCCGGAACCAGAGGTCCGGACGCAGCGCGACCGTGACCCCGGTCGAGGTGGAGTCGATCACGAGCGGGACGCTGAACTCGCTCTCGACCTCGACCTCGGCGTCGAAGTACACGCGGAAGCTCTGCGCGACGCCGCCGGTCGGCGTGAAGGTGCCCTCGATCATCATCGAGGCACCGGCCGGCCAGTCCGTGTACGTCGTCCGCAGGCCCGCGAGCAGCTGGGCGATGCGGACGGCGCGCACCGAGTCGCCGTGGTCACCCGAGTCGACGAACAGGTCCTTCACCTCGAACTCCATCTCGTCGTAGGAGCCCGGCGGGATCGTTCCCGACGCGACGGTGACCGAGCCGTCGCCGAGCGGCACGTCGGCGACGAAGAGCTCGGACTCGAAGGATTCGCACGCGTCGTTGGAGCCGCTCGAGTCGCAGCTGGTGAGGCTCGCGACGCGCTTCAGCTCGAACTCGTCCACGATCAGCTTCATGTCGGTGATGACGAGCGTGCCGTTGCTGCCTTGGATCGAGAGTCCGGCACCGATCGCATTGCTGAGGCCGGCGACGGCCGGGCTCGCGAGGCGGACGGTGGCCCGCGGCGCGGGCGCCGTGCCGGCGTCGCACGCCGCGAGGGCGAAGGGGATGAGGGACGCGAGGGTCCGGACGGACCGCGCGGCGATGTATCGAAGGGGGGAACGCATGCTGGTCTCCGTTTGGTGTGGGGTGGGCCTGCGAGCTGCTTCAGGACCCGTCCTGCCCTACCGGAGGGAGCGGCAGCGCCTCGATCCATCGCAGCAGCGCCGTCGTCTCCGGTGTCGATCGCAGCTGACCGAACAGCCCCAGGGCCATCCGCGCATCGGCCAGCGCGGCGAGCGCGTCGCCGCGGGCGGCATGCAGCTCCGCGCGCGACCGCAGCGCTTCCGCGAGATGCAGCACTGCGCCGTGCCGCTGCGCCCGCTCCACCGCGAAGTCCAGGAGCGTCATCGCCTCGGCGTGCCGGCCGGCGAGCGTGCAGGCCACGCCCGCGAGGCGGTGCGCCTCGCCCTCCCGCACCACCTCGCCCGCCGCGGCGAACTCCATCGCGGTGCGGCGCGCCTTCGCCTCGGCGAATGAGGCGTCGCCGCGGCGCAGCGCGAGTTCGGCGCGCCCGAGCCCCGCGATCGACGCGATGATCGGCTGCCGGGCGTCGCGCGCGAACTCGGCGCTCCGCCGTTCGAGCTCGTCCGCCTCGTCGAGGTCGCCGAGATCGCGGTGCGAGATCGCCATGTTGTGCAGCGTCTCGGCGAGCCCGCGCGCATCACCGAGCCGCTGGTGCGCCGAGAGGGCCAGGTGGTAGAGCGCGAGCGCGCCCGTCCGATCGCCCTCGATGTTCGCGATCGCGCCGAGGTTGCTCATCGCGCGCGCGACCAGGGCGTCGTCGCCGTCGGTCCGCGCGAGCTCGAGCGTCTCGTCGAAGGCGCGCCGCGCCGCCGCGAGCTCACCGAGCGCGAAATGCGCGGCGCCCGAGAGGACCGTCGCCCGGCGCAGGCTCGCGCGGTCCTCGCCACGCTGGAGCGTCGGCAGCAGGTTCGCCAGCCAGGCCTGCGCCTCGCGGTGCTGCCCGGTCCGCACCAGCGATTCCGCGAGCAGCGTCGCGGTCTCCGGATGCGTGCGCACCTGCGGCGCCTCGGCCTGCAGCATGGCGCTGGCGTCCTTCCACGCGCCGGCGGCGGCGGCGCGCTGCGCGGCCTTCCGCAGCGCGGACAGGTCGGATGGCGTGTTCATCGCCGTGGCCGCCGGTCGCGGTCGGTGGTCTCGCTCGCGTCGCCGCGATCCTCGGCCTGATCGTCCGCGCCCTCGAGGATGCGCAGGAGGCGCGGCCGCGAGATCCCCAGACGGCGGGCCGCTTCGCTCTTGTTGCCCTGGCACGCGTCGAGCGCGGTGCGCACCGCCTGCCGGATCACGTCGGCGAGCAGCACGGGCGTCACGTCGCCATCGACGCGCGACGTGCGAAGCTCACGCTCGAAGTCGAAGTCGGCGGCGAGCGGCATCGGCATGGACGTGTTGCGCGCCGAGGTCCGCGGCAAGACGGCGGTATTCGTCGGGCACAGCGGCGTCGGCAAGTCGTCGGTGCTCAACGCGATCGATCCGGACGGGGCGCGCGACACGGGTCGGCTCCGGCTCACCGACGGGCGTGGCCGGCACACGACGACGTCGTCGCGTCTCGTCACGCTCGAGGACGGCACGCGCGTGATCGACACGCCGGGCATCCGGTCGCTCGGCTTGTGGCAGATGGACCGAGCGAGTTTGCAGTTTTACTTCTCGGAGATCGCGCAGGCTGCGAGCGCTTGCCGGTTCCGCGACTGCGCAC
>CAZIDS010000089.1:0-10927 GCA_964537945.1 uncultured Gemmatimonas sp.
GGTTTCCCGGGGCGGGGAGGTTGATTTTCTTTTTGGGGCGGGGCGGCCCCTTGGGCCCGCCCCCGCTCCTCCACTCCCCCGACGATGCCCTTCGGACGCTCGATCCTGCTCGCCGCCGCCAAGAGCAAGCGGCTGAACGATTTCGCCCTCAGGAGCCGCGTGGTGAAGCGCGCCACGAAGGCCTTCATGCCCGGCGAGAAGCCCGAGGACGCGCTCGACGCCGGCGCCGCGCTCGTGAAGGACGGCCGCTACATCCTCTTCACCAAGCTCGGCGAGGCGATCACGACGGTCGCCGAGGGCGAGGCGGTTCGCGACCACTACCTCGCCTTCTTCGACCAGCTCAAGGCGCGCGGCATCCCCGCGCACGTCAGCGTGAAGCCGACCCAGCTCGGCCTCGACCAGTCAGAGCCGAAGTGCCTCGAGTTCTGCCTCCAGCTCGCCGCGAAGGCCGAGTCGGTCGGCTCGGCGCTGTGGATCGACATGGAGGATTCGACGTACGTGGACCGCACGCTCAAGCTCTACGAGGCGGTGAAGGCGAAGCACGCGAAGACCGGGCTCGCGGTGCAGGCGTACCTGTTCCGCACGAAGGCCGACATCGAGCGGCTCCGGCCGCTCAAGCCGGTGATCCGGCTCGTGAAGGGTGCCTACGCCGAGCCGGCCTCGGTCGCCTTTCCCAAGAAGGCGGACACCGACGCATCGTACGAGCAGCTGTCGCGCATGATGCTCGACTGGGCGAAGGCGGGCGAGTGCACGCCGATCTTCGGCACGCACGACATCGCGCTGCTCGACCGGCTCGTGGCGTACGCCGACTCGATCGGACTCGCGAAGGGGAAGTACGAGATCCACATGCTCTACGGCATCCGCGAGCGGGAGCAGCAGCGCTTCCGTCGTGAAGGGCACGCCGTGGCGACGCTGATCTCGTACGGCTCGGCCTGGTTCCGCTGGTACATGCGCCGCCTGGCCGAGCGGCCGGCGAACGTCTTCTTCGTGGTGCGGTCGATCTTCGGGTGATCCCGCGCCGGGCGGCGGCGCGTTAACGCGGCGCCGCCGCAATCCAATCGTAATCCAGGCGTGCCCGAAGCTTCATTCGCGGTTCATCGGCGCGAAGGGAGCGGTGTGTAGCATCTCCTCAAGGGGGAGCGCGGACCCACCCGCGTCCCGACCACGCCTTGGAGGATGCGATGTTCCGGACCCTGCTGGAGTCCCGCCCGAACCGTTCGCGGATGCGCTCGGCGACGATGTTCTCGCTCGTGGTGCATCTCGGGCTCGTCGGCACTGCGGTGGCCGCGACGAGGATCGTGGTCAAGGACGAACCGATGCAGCCGCCCGAAGAGGCCCGGCCCCTCTGGGCGCCGCGGAAGCCGCAGCCGCCGGTCGAGCGACCGCGTCCGCGCAGCCCCGAGCCGCCGAAGCCGTTCGATCTGCCGCCGACGCCGGCGCCGGCGCCGCTGCCCCAGGCCCCGACCACCGTCCCCGACCAGATCCCCGAGCCGAACCCGAACGCGACGCCGATCACGGAGCCGAACTTCGGCCCGGCGAACCCGCTCGGCGACGGCGGCATCGTCAACGGCGGCGACCCCACCGGCCCGATCGACGGCGTCCTCTGGGCCGACGAGGTGGAAGTCGCGGCCACGCCGCTCGGCCGGCAGCGCGAGCCGCGCTATCCGGAGATGCTGCGCAGCTCGCGCATCGAGGGGAGCGTGACGGTGGTCTACGTCGTGGACGAGAACGGTCGCGTCGAGCCCGACTCCTTCCGCGCGATCGAGACCACCCACGCGCTCTTCGAGCCGGCCGTGCGCGCTGCCGTCCTCGGCCAGCGCTTCCGGCCGGCCAAGGTCGGCAAGAAGGCCGTGCGGCAGCTCGTGCAGCAGCGGTTCGTCTTCGCGCTGTCGCGCTGACGGGGCCGGTCCGGCGGGGGCGGCGCCGCTCACGCGGCGCCGCCCCCGCCCGTTCGCTACCTTCTCGGGATGACCACTCCTCCCGTCCTCTACAAGCGCTGGGCCGAAGTCCCGCTCGAGAAGGTCACCGACCAGATCACGCGGAAGCTCATCACCGGCCAGCAGATGATGCTCGCGCACGTCTACCTCAAGAAGGGCGCGATCGTCCCCAAGCACCAGCACCACAACGAGCAGTTCACGTACATCCTCGAGGGCGCGCTGCGCTTCTGGATGGGCGACGACGGTGCCGTGACCTACGACGTGAAGGCGGGCGAGGTGCTGCACATCCCGTCGAACGTCTGGCACAAGGCCGAGGCGCTCGAGGACACGCTCGACGTGGACATCTTCAGCCCGCCGCGCGAGGACTGGCTGAACCACACCGACTCCTACTTCCACAAGAAGTAGCGATGGACCTCGGGCTCCGCGGGCGCACCGCCTTCGTCGCCGCCGCGTCGCAGGGACTCGGCCGCGCGATCGCCGAGGAGCTCGCGCGCGAGGGCGCGCGCGTCGCGGTGTGTGCGCGCACGGAACGCATCCACGACGTCGCGAGGGAGATCGGCGCCGCGCACGGCGTCGCCACCTTCGCCGCGGTCGCCGACGTCGCCGTCGCCGCCGTCGTCGCGCGCGCCGTCGCCGACGCCGCCAGGGCGCTCGGCCCGATCGAGGTGCTCGTCACGAACGCCGGCGGCCCGCCGCCCGGCCCCTTCGAGAGCCACACCCCGGAGGCGTGGGACAAGGCCGTCGCGCTCAACCTCGGCTCGGTCGTGAACCTCGCGCGCGCCGTGCTGCCCGCGATGAAGGAGCGGCAGTGGGGCCGCATCCTCAACGTCACGTCGATCGCCGTGAAGCAGCCGGTCGAGGGGCTCATCCTCTCGAACAGCGTGCGCGCGGCGGTGACGGGGTTCGCGCGCACGCTCGCCAACGAGGTCGCCCCGTTCGGCATCACGGTGAACAACCTGATGCCGGGCTACACGCGCACCGAGCGGCTCGACGCCCTCGCCGGGCACAACGCGAAGACGAAGGGCACGACGGTCGAGGAGGCCTTCGCCGCGTGGGAGAAGCAGGTGCCGATGGGCCGCGTGGGCGAGCCGCGCGAGTTCGCCGCGCTCGCCGCCTTCCTCGCCAGCGACCGCGCGAGCTACATCACCGCACAATCGATCGCCGTCGACGGCGGGTGGATCAAGTCGCTCCTATGACTTGAGCGCCGCCCGCGCCAGCCGGGCGAGCAGCGAGACCATCCCCGAGTGGTAGATGTCGTGCTCGGCGAGCGACTTCAGCATCGTCGAGACGCGGATGCCGGTGCCGTCGGGCTTGTCCGGCGTCGCGCCGACGTGCTCGTGCAGCCGCGTCGCCGGGAGCGAGCGCACCACGCGCACGAGCTGCTCGTGCGCCGCGTCGAGTGACGCGAGCGTCTCGCGCCACGCGGTCTCGCTGGTGTCGGTCACCGCGGGCCAGTCACCGCCCACCGGGACGCCGTCGCGGTCGGGCGCCGCATCGAGCACGCGCGCCTCGACCTCGCGCGTCCAGTTCCGCATGTGGAGCACCTGCTTCCAGATGCTGTGCGCGCCGGCACCCGGTTCCCACGCCGCGATCGGCGCGGTCACGTCCTTCAGCAGCGCGGCGCGCGACGGTCCGTGCCAGGGGTCGCCGGCGTGCGCGCGCTTGAGGTGCAGGATGATGTCGTCGGCTTCGGTGCGGGGCGTCGGGGTCACGGCCATCTCGTGAACAGGTCCGTACTCAACCTCACACAGCGCAACGGCCGGCGCCACCGGTCGTCGTGGCGTCAGCCGCCGCTTAAGAGCGCGATGGCCAGCGGTTCCGGCGGCTCCACCGCGTCCTCGATCGTCACGCGAAGCCGGCGGACCGCCTGCGGCGCGACGCGGTCGAGCTTGCGGTGGCCGATCGTCGTGCCCCGCGCGAGCTCGCGCCACTCGCCGCCGTCCGACGCCTCCACCCGGTAGCGCGCGACGCGCTGGCCGCGCGTGATGTCCTCGCGCAGGTCGATCACGCCGACGCGCTGCGGCGACGGGAGCTCGATCTCGCCGACCGCGCGCGTCGGACCGTGGCCGCGCCACTCTACGCGCACACCCGCGGCGAGGTCCTTCGCGAAGAGCGCATCGAGCCGCGCACGCATCCCGGTGAGGGCGGCGACGTCGGCGGGGTTGAGCTGGCCGGTACGGTCCGGCGGCACGTTGAGCAGCAGCTTCGAGTTCCGCCCGACGGAACTGAAGTAGAGGTCGACGAGGTTCTCCGGCGAGCGCACGCGCGCGTCCTCGGCCGGGTGATGGAACCAGCCGGGCCGGATCGAGACGTCGGTCTCGCCAGGTCGCCAGACCGTACCGTCGCGGTCGCCCTCCTGCAGCGAGCGCATCACCTCCGGGCCGTCGACTCCCGGCCGCGTCACGATCGCCGGGTCGACGGTGGACCAGTTCGTCGTGCCGGCCGCACCGCGCTCGTTGCCGATCCAGCGCACGTCGGGGCCGGCGTCGGAGAACATCACCGCCTGGGGCTGCAGCCGGCGCACCAGCGCCCAGGTGCGCGCCCAGTCGTACTCCTGCTTCTTCCCGTTGGGGCCCTCGCCGTTCGCGCCGTCGAACCAGACCTCGTGCACGTCGCCGTACTGGGTGAGGAGCTCGGTGAGCTGCGTCCAGTAGACGTCGTTGTAGCGCGGCGAGTCGCCGTACGCGGGATGGTTGCGGTCCCACGGCGAGAGGTAGAGCCCGACGCGCAGCCCGTCGGCGCGCGCCGCGTCGACGAACTCGCGCACCACGTCGCCGCGTCCGCCGCGGAACGGGCTCGACGCGACCGAATGCTTCGTCGTCTTCGTCGGCCAGAGACAGAAGCCGTCGTGGTGCTTCGCCGTGAGGATCACCGTCCGGAAGCCCGCCGCCTTCGCGGTGCGCGTCCATTGCCTCGCATCGAGCGCCGACGGCGCGAAGATCGCCGGGTCCTCCTTGCCGTCCCCCCACTCGCGGTCGGTGAAGGTGTTGACGCCGAAGTGGAGGAAGAGCGCCAGCTCGTCCCGCTGCCAGAGCAGCTGGCTCGGCGACGGTCGTGGGCGTCCCTGCGTGAGCGCGGCGGCGAAGCGGCCAGCGAGGGCGCGCGCCGCGCGCGGCGACGCGGCGAGGAGCGCGCCGGCCGCGGCCGCGCGCAGGAGGTCCCGACGGTGCATCGTCATCGCAGCGTGAACTCCCCGCGCAGGCGGATGTCCTTCGATGAGGCGCCGACCATCACGCGGAAGAGGCCCGGCTCGACGACCCAGCGCATCTGCTCGTCGAGCATCCGCAGCTCGGCGGCCGTGAGCGTGAACTCGACCTCGCGCGACTCGCCCGGCGCGAGTGCGATCCGCGTGAAGCCCTTCAGCTGGATCAGCGGCTGCGCGACGCTCGTGAGCACGTCGCGCACGTAGAGCTGCACGACCTCGTGCGCCGCGCGGCTGCCGGCATTGCGGACGCGGAGCCGCACGCGCACCAGCAGGTCGGCCGCCGGCAGGTTCGTCGCCGTGCCCGCGCTGCTGGTCCCCGCCGCTCCCGTCGTGCCGCGCTCGACGTCGAGCCGCAGGTCACTGTACTTGAACCGCGCGTACGTGAGCCCGTGCCCGAACGGGAAGAGCGGCTGGCCGGTGAGGTCCACGTAGTCGTCGCCACGGCCAGTCGGCTTGTGGTCGTAGACGAGCGGCAGCTGCCCCTCGCTCACCGGGAAGGTGATCGGCAGCCGGCCCGACGGGTCGGCGTCGCCGAAGAGCACGTCGGCGACCGCGTGCCCGCCCTCCTCGCCCGGATACCACGCCATCAGCACCGCGCCCACGTCGTCGAGCCAGCGCGACATCGTCACCGCGCTCCCGCCGACGATCACGACCGTCGTCGGCACGCCGGTCGCCGCGACGGCGCGCACGAGCTCCTCCTGCCGCCCGGGCAGCGCGAGCGACGCGCGGTCGCGGAACTCCCCCTCCTCGAGCCCGACGACCACGACCGCCGCCTCGCTCGCCCGCGCCGCCGCGACCGCCGCCGCGATCCGCGCGTCGCCGTCGCGTGCGACGCCATGGTCCCAGACGAGCTTCACGCGCGCGTTGCCGGTGCTCTCGAAGTAGTCGAGCCGCAGCTCGTGCCGGCTCCCCGGTGCGAGCGTCACGTCGACGAGCCGCGCGCCGAACGAGCGCTTCTCCCACGCGTCGATCACGAGCCGGCCATCGAGCCACAACCGGTACCCGTCGTTCCCCTCGACGCCGAGCCGCGCGACGCCTTCGCGCGGCGCGGTGATCGTGCCGGTCCAGCGCACCGAGTACCAGTCGTACGGGATCCGTGCGCCGGGCGAGTTGAGCGTCCAGCCGAAGTCCACGCGCGCGTCGGTGCGCACGATCGCCGGCGCGCCGTCGAACGCGTTGTTCGCCCAATACTCGCCGCGGAGGCCTGCGTGCTCCGCCCCCACGGAGTCGCGCGACGCCAGGAACTCGGCGGGCACGACGCGGTGCGACGGCGCGAGCCTGCCGGGGCCGGGCGCGTAGCGTACCGCGGCGCCAGCGCCCGCGCGCTCGCGGATCGCCTGCAGGATGGACACCGGCGCGATGCCGGGGCCGCTGTACCCGCCGAGCCGCGCCGTGTCGGCGTCGGTGCCGATCACCGCGATGCGGCGGATGCCGGCGGCGAGGGGCAGCGTCCGCGGCGCGAGCGTGTCGATCGCCGCGCCGCTCGCGGACCGGGCGCGCGGCGCGTTGCGCAGCAGCACGAGCGACGCGACCGCCGCCTCGCGCGCGACGGCGCGGTGCGACGGATGATTCGCCCAGTACGCCGCCGAGTCGGGGAAGATGCGCGCGTCGTCGAAGAGCCCGAGCTGGTACTTCGCGCGCAGCACGCGCAGCACGGCCGCGTCGATCACGCTGTCGGGCACGAGCCCCTGCTCGAACGCGCGCCAGTACGGGCGGTGCTGCGGCCAGGAGCTCTGGAAGACGACGTCGAGCCCGGACGCGAAGGCGTGCTGCGTCGCGGTCGCGGTGGAGGCCTCGGTGCGGTGCAGCACCGTCGCGCCGCCGGTCGCCGCCGCGTCGGAGATCACGAACCCGGTGAAGCCCCACTGCCGCTTGAGCGTGCCGTTCAGCAGGAACGCGCTCTGCGTCGACGGGGACCCGTCCACCGAGTTGTACGCCGTCATCACCGAGCGCGCGCCGGCGCCGAGCAGCTCGACGAAGGGCGGGAAGTAGCGCTCCTCGAGCGCGCGGCGGCTCACGTCGATCGGGTACGAGTCCCGCCCGCCCTCGCCGACGTTCGCGATGAAGTGCTTCGGCGTCGTGACGATGCCCGCAGTCTCGAAGGCGCGCACGAACTGGCGGCCCATCACGCTCGTGAGCAGCACGTCCTCGCCGAACGTCTCCTCGGTGCGGCCCCAGCGGACGTCGGTCGCGAGGTTGATCACCGGCGAGAGCACCATGCGGATGCCGCGGCTGCGCGTCTCGCGCGCGGCGGCCTCGTGCACGCGGCGCACGAGCGCGGAATCGAACGTCGCGGCGAGGCCGATCGCCTGCGGGAAGACCGTCGCGCCGTCGCGTGAGAGGCCGTGCAGCGCCTCCTCGAACGGGATGATCGGCGTGCCGAGGCGCGTCTGCGTGCGGAACCAGCGCTGGATCGAGTCCACGCGCGCGGCGTGCGCGCGGGCCGCGTCGCGCGGCGCGACGCCGGCCGCGGCGCCGACCTGCAGCCCGAAGATCCCCTTCGAGTAGTCGAACGACGCGCTGTCGAGGTCGCCCGGGATCATGAAGAGCTGCCAGAACTTCTCCTCGCGGGTCATCCGTGCGAGGTGCGCCCGGGCGCGACTGTCAGCGTCCTGTGCGGTCGCGGCGCGCGGAGTGGCGGCGGCGAGAGCGAGCGTGGCAATTACGAGACAGCGCAGGGAGGATCGCATCGCGGGGAATCTGCCCGCTGTCGGCACGCCTTGCCACGTCCCGGGGTATCAGTCAGCGTTCGGGAGCACCCATTCACTCGGAGGAGATGTGCGACTGCAGAGGATGATGTTCACGGCGGCCCTGCTGGCCTCGGCGGCGTCGATCGCCGGCGCGCAGGACGCGGACCGCTCGGTGGCGAACGGCGGGATCTCGGTGCCCGGGTGGCAGGGCCGGATCGACCGCCGCGCCGCGTCGCAGGGCAAGAAGATCACCGACTCGAAGTTCGCGGCCGAGGGCGCCGGCGCGTACCGCCTGTCCATCGGGCCGGCCGGCGACTTCTGGAACCCGGCGAACACCGCGCGCGGCGACTACGAGGTGATGGGGACGTTCAAGGAGCACAAGATGGCGGCGTCGCATCCGCACTCGTACGGCATCTTCATCGGCGGGAACGGGCTCGACACCGACACCGAGACGCTGATGTACTGCATCGTCTACGGGAACGGCACCTACTCGATCAAGACGTTCCACGGCGCGAACGTCGTGACGCTCGTGAACGCCGAGGCGAGCCCGGCGATCGTGAAGGCCGACGCGAACGGCGTCGCGACGAACACCGTCGGCTGGCGCGTGCGCGGCGGGCAGGCGAGCTGCGTCATCAACGGCCAGGTCGTGAAGACGCTCGAGAAGAGCGCGTTCATCGCGGCCGACAAGCTGACCACGACCGACGGCATCTGGGGCATCCGCGTGAGCCATAACCTGGAGCTCACGGTCTCGGGCCTGATGAAGATGTAGGCCGTCGCGCCTCGGCGCCGGGATCACGGGGGCACCGGAGCGATCCGGTGCCCCCGTCTGCCCTCGGTCCCCTGTTGTGAAGCAGTTGCATCGCCCCTCTTGCCGCATCCGTCGTTCACGGGCATTCTCACCGAGTCCCCACCGCCGGAGCAGGAGTGCGCGTCCGACTCGCCCTGATCGCCATCGCCGCCGCCTGTGCCTCCGCCTGCGAGGTCCGTGAGGTCGGCGTCCCTGCCAGCGGCGCGTCCGCGAACGGCGTCCGCGCCGTCGAGTTCGACGAGTCCGCCTGGAAGCCGAAGCGCGAGGCGGACATCCCCGCGGACTCGATGGGCGCCTCGATCCGCCGTGGCCTCTACCTGCTCCGCTTCACCCCCGAGTCGCTCCCGTACTACGCGACCTCGAACCTCCGCTGCACGAGCTGCCACCAGGACGACGGCCTCCGTCCCTCGTCGGCGCCGCTCACCGGCTCGCATGCGCGCTTCCCGAAGTACATGTCGCGCTCCGGCACCGTCATCGCGCTCGCCGACCGCGTGAACTACTGCTTCACGCGGTCGCTCGCCGGCAACGCGCTCCCCGTCGAGAGCCGCGAGATGGTGGACATCCTCGCGTACCTCGCGTTCATCTCGCACGACATCCCGGTGGGACAGAGGATCGCCGGCGCCGATGGCCTCATCGCGATGGCCGAGGTGCTGCCGGGCGACAGTGCGCGCGGTGCGGCGCTCTACGTCTCGAAGACCTGCGTCGCCTGCCACCAGCCGAACGGCGGCGGCACCGGCGTGTTCCCCGCCCTCTGGGGCCCGGCGTCGTACTCGGTCGGCGCGTCGATGGCGCGGCGCGAGCGCGCGGCGAGCTTCATCATGCACAACATGCCGCAGACGGCGCCGGGCACGCTCACGGCGCAGGAAGCGTTCGACCTCGCCGCCTATGTCAACTCGCACGCGCGCCCGGACTCGCCGGGCAAGGAACAGGACTGGCCGCTCGGCGGTGCGCCCGCCGACGTGCCGTACGACACCAAGGGCCACAAGGCCGTGAACGCCCCGCGCATCCTGCCGCGCGCGAACGCGCGCGGCGCACTCGTGCCCAACCCGCCGGTCGCCGCGCGCGCGCGTCGCTGACCTTCTTCGCTCATGACCAATCCCATCAATGAAGAGGAGGCCGCCGATGCGGCCTCCGCCCTCTCGCGCCGCGAGCTGATCGCCGGCGCCGTCGGCACGCTCGGCGGCGCGGTGCTCGCCGGCCTTCCCGCCGCGCTCGGCGCGCAGGGTGGTGCGGCTGCGCCCGCCGCGCCGCCTGCGCCCACCGCCCCGCTCGACGCGACGAAGATGCAGGGCGGTCCCACCGCCGCACTCGGCGCGCGCTCCGCCTTCGAGGCGCCGACGCGCGCGCCGGTCGGCGAGACCACGGGCTCCTCGTACACGCCGCTGCAGAAGCTCACCGGCACCATCACGCCGAGCGACCTGCACTTCGAACGGCATCACGCCGGTGTGCCGGTGCTCGACCCGGCGCGGCACACGCTGACGATCCACGGGATGGTCGCGCGGCCGCTCACCTTCACTCTCGACGACCTCAAGCGCTTCCCGCAGGTGGTGAAGCCCTACTTCGTCGAGTGCGCCGGCAACGGGCGCCCCGCCTTCCGCGACCCGAAGCCCGAGCTCACGGCGCAGCGCGTGGCGGGGATGATCAGCACGAGCGAGTGGACCGGCGTGGCACTGTCGACGCTCTTCAATGAATGCGGGGTGAAGGCGGGCGCCGAGTGGTTCCTCGCCGAGGGCGGCGACGCCTGCCTGATGACGCGCTCGGTGCCGGTCGCGAAGGCCTTCGACGACGCGCTCATCGTGTGGGCGCAGAACGGCGAGCCGCTGCGGCCGGCGCAGGGCTATCCGATGCGCCTCCTGCTCCCGGGTTGGGAGGGGAACATCAACGTGAAGTGGCTGCGCCGCATCGAGCTCGGCACGCGGCCTTGGATGACGCGCTGGGAGACGTCGAAGTACTCCGACCCGACGATCGACGGCACCGCGCGCCGCTTCTCGTTCGAGATGGACGCGAAGTCGGTGATCACGACGCCGTCCACCGGCGACCGGCTGACGGTGCGCGGCTGGCACACGCTGAGCGGGTTAGCGTGGAGCGGGCGCGGCAGCGTCAGTCGCGTGGAGGTGAGCACCGACGGCGGCGCCTCATGGCGCGACGCCGAGCTGATGGGCCCGTCGCTGCCGAAGACGACCGTGCGCTTCCAGCGGATGTTCAAGTGGGATGGGAACGAGATGGTGCTGCTGAGCCGCGCGATCGACGAACAGGGCTTCATCCAGCCGACCCGCACCGCGATCAT
>CAZIDS010000090.1:0-10865 GCA_964537945.1 uncultured Gemmatimonas sp.
ACCGGCGACCTCCTGCTCCCAAAGCAGGCGCGATACCGGGCTACGCTACGCCCCGTGAACCGAGCACGAACAGTAAACGGCAGGACCCTTCGGGTCAACGCCCCGACACCGCGTCCTTCTCCGCGACCTTCACCGCGTCCTTCCCACCCGACGCGTCCGCTCTCCACTGCGACAGCAGCGCGCGGAACGCGCGTCCACGATGACTCACACGCGCCTTCGCTTCCGCTGACGCCGCACCGAAGGTCGTCCCCAGGTCGTCGCTCAGGAAGTACGGGTCGTAGCCGAAGCCGCCGGCACCAACCGGCGCGTCGAGGATCCGCCCCGTGCACTCGCCGCGCGCCACCCACTCCCGAGCGCCGTCCACGCAGACGACGACCGACACGTACCGCGCGTCCCGCGTCGCGCGGCCATGCAGCGCGCGCAGCAGCGCCGCGTTGTTCTCGGCGTCGAGCGCGAGGCCGGTCGCGGCGCTGCCGCTCCAGCGCTTGCTCCGCACGCCGGGCGCGCCGCCGAGCGCGGCGACCTCGAGCCCCGAATCGTCGGCGACGATGGTGCGCCCCGGCAGCCGCGCCGCGAACCAGCGCGCCTTCGCGCGCGCGTTCTCCTCGAACGTCCCGAACACCTCGAGGCCGTCCTCCGCGGGATCCTCGGCCGCGAGACCCGCCATCGCCAGGTCCTCGAGCGCGAATCCTTCGGCGCCGAACATCGCGCGCAGCTCGCGCAGCTTCCCCGCGCTCCGCGTCGCGAGGACGACCGGCCCCTGCACGCGCGTCAGCCGAGCCCGAGGGCGCGGCGCTGCGCGGCATCGAGCTCGCGGATCCCAGCGGCCGCGAGGTCGAGCAGGCGATCGAGCTCCGCGCGCGCGAAGGTGCCGTGCTCGCCCGCGCCCTGCACCTCCACGAAGCGCCCCTCGCTCGACATCACCACGTTCGCGTCCACGTCCGCCTTCACGTCCTCCTCGTACTCGAGGTCGAGCACCGGCGCGCCGCCGACGACGCCGACGCTCACCGCCGCGACGCGCCGCTTCACGGGCGACTTCGCGATGCGGCCCGTGCGCACCATCCAGTCGAACGCATCGCAGACCGCGACCGCGGCACCGGTGATCGACGCCGTGCGCGTGCCGCCGTCCGCCTGCAGCACGTCGCAGTCGACCTTCAGCGTGAACTCGCCCCACTTGAAGTCGTCGAGCATCGCGCGCACGGAGCGCCCGATGAGCCGCTGGATCTCCTGTGTGCGGCCGCCCACCTGGCCGCGCTCGCGCGAGGTGCGCGTGTGCGTCGCGCGCGGCAGCATCGCGTACTCGGCCGTGAGCCAGCCTTCGCCCTTCCCCTTCTTCCAGCCGGGGACGCCGTCCTCGACGCTCACGGCGCAGAGCACGCGGGTATTCCCGAAGGCGACGAGGCAGGAGCCTTCCGCGTTCGGGACGGCGGCGCGGTCGAGGGCGATCGGGCGCAGCGCCGATGCGGCGCGGCCTCCGGGACGGCTGGCGGTGTCGCTCATGTCAGGAACGGAGTCTCGCGATGATCGCGGTGGTGGACTGCCCCGGCGTCAGCGGGATGATGACGACGCGCCCGCCGCGCGCCTGCACGACATCGGCGCCGACGACGGTGTCGGGCGCGTAGTCGCCGCCCTTCACGATCACGTCGGGCTGGAGGGCGCGCACGAGCTCGAGCGGCGTGTCCTCGTCGAAGACGACGACCGCGTCCACCGCGGCGAGGCCGGCGAGCACGTACGCGCGCTCGGCCTCGGTGCGCACCGGGCGATCGGGGCCCTTCCCCAGGCGGCGCACCGAGGCATCGCTGTTGACGCCGACGACGAGGACATCCCCCTGCGCGCGCGCCCCGGTGAGGACGTCGATGTGGCCGGGATGGAGCAGGTCGAAGACGCCGTTCGTGAAGACCACGGTGCCGCCGCGCGACGCGCGCCAGCGCGCCGCGTCGGCGCGGGACATCACCTTCCGCGTCGGATCGAGTGGCGCGTTCAGAAGGTCGTCACGACTTCGGGGTGGAAGTGCTTCTCGCGCACGAAGCCGGGGAACTCGATGACCTCGTAGTAGTCGGCGAAGATGTGGATCGTGCCCTGGCGGCGGCGCACGGTGACCTTCGAAGCGGCTTCGGGGAGGTTGAGCGAGTCGGCGAACTCGCGGAGCCGGCGCGCGATGAGGACGTCACTGCGATGCTGCGCGAAGCGCGCCTCCTGCCGCATGCGGTCCTCGAACTGGTAGTAGTTCCAGTACTTCCGGCCGATGTGCATGCCGAAGTAGACGAGGAACCCGAGGACGACGAGCGTCAGGATGCCGCCGAGTCCGCCCTTGCCTGCGCGCGCCCTCACCATTGGGACTGTGCCCCCTCGATCACGTCGTTGACGATGCGGTCGATGGCCTGCTTGCGCCCCTGTTCCTCGCCGCGATCGGAGTACTCGCCGTCGGCGGACATGCCGCTGCGGCTCCAGAGGACCTTCCCGGTCACCTGATCGACGATCTCGACGTCCACTTGGACACGGAGACGGCGTCGGGTCGCGGTGGCGGCGTTGGGACTGGCCGAGATGCCGCCGGGGGCGTCGAACTCGAAGCGCGTGATCCGACCGCGCACCACGGCGTTCGCGCGGTCCTCGGGCGCGTCCCGCAGCCCGAGGCGCGACTGGAGTCCCTGCCGCAGCGCCTGCTGCAGCTCCACGGGGAGTTCGGCGGAGCTCGTCTCGTTGTCGAACGGGAGCACCGCGACGGTGCGCACGTGCGACGGGAGCCCGCCGCCGGCGAACGAGTAGAGGCACCCGCCGAGCGCGAGGAGCGCGATGGCGGCAGCGGCACGACGGGCGGCGGCGAGGGGGCGCACGAAGGGAAGTCTCTTCGTCGAGCGTGCGGGGGTCAATCGGCGGACCGGGACGGCGCCTCGCGCGCGCCTTCGAGCAGCTCGCGGAAGCGCGCCGGCATCGCGATCGGACGGCCCTCGGGCGAGAGCGAGATCAGCATCGTCGACGCGGAGGCGAGACGCTCGCCGCCGCCGGCGCCGGGAGCCCCGACGCGCGTGAGGTCGTACGAGAAGGTCACGCCGCGCGAGCGGACGTCGGTGACGCGCGTGACGATGCGCACGACGTCGTCGTAGCGCGCGCTGGCGTGGAAGCGCACCTGCGCGTCGGCGACGGCGAGCTTCACGCCCGCGCGCTCCATCTCGGCGTAGGGGACGCCGAGTTCGCGGATGAGGTCGGTGCGCCCCACCTCGCACCAGACGAGGTAGTTGGCGTGATAGGCCACGCCCATCTGGTCGGTCTCGGCGTAGCGGACGCGGATCTCGGAGACAGAGTGCATCGCGGGCGAGTCTACCGGGAGCCGGCGGCCTTTGTAAAGGGTGGGCGGGGCGGTAGGATTACGCGATGCTTCCCGCCCCCTGCTATGTACTCTCGGATGCGCACCTTGGTGCCGCGCCCCCCGAGACGGAGCGGGACCTGGTCGCCTTCCTGCGGGCGATCCCGGGCGACGCGAAGTCGCTGGTGATCAACGGCGACCTCTTCGATTTCTGGTTCGAGTGGCGCCACGCGATCCCCCGCGTGGGCGTCCGCGTGCTCGGCGAGCTCGCGCGGATCCGCGAGCAGGGCGTCCCCGTGCTGTGGGTCGCCGGCAACCACGACTGCTGGGGCGGCGACGTGCTGCGGCGCGACCTCGGGCTCGACTATCACGTGGGGCCGTGGCGCGGCTCGGCCGGCGGCTGGGAGACGCTCGTGGAGCATGGCGACGGGCTGCGACCGAAGGAGGACGCGCCCTACCGCCGGCTGCGGGCCGTGCTGCGGCACCCGTGGTGCGTCGCGCTGTTCCGGCTGCTGCACCCGGACTTCGGCACGTGGCTCGCGATGAAGAGCTCGCACACGAGCCGGAACATGCGCCCACGCGACGGCGGCGCGGGCCTGCGCGCGGTCGCGGGCGAGCGCCTCGGCGCGCCCGGGGCGCCGGACTTGCTGATCTTCGGCCATTCGCACGCGCGCTCGATGGAGCGCATCGGGCGCGGGATCTTCGCGAACCCGGGCGCCTGGATGGACGGGCCGCACTACCTGCGGCTCGTGCCGGATCGCGTGGAGCTCCGCCGCTGGACGCCCGCGGGCGGCGTCGTCGAGGAGACGCTGGAGCGGCGTTAGCGGAAGGCGAAGCTCGCCTGGATGAGCGGGCCGAAGGGTGTCTGCCGGAGCCCGACCTTGCCCGGCAGGTCCCAGAGTTGCGCCGCGACGAAGGCGTCGGCGCCGGAGAAGAGGTGGTTGAACGCGACGACCGCGATCCAGTCCTCGTAGTGCAGGCGTCGCGTCCGCACGTAGGCGTCGTCGTAGCGAGAGACCTTCCACGTCGCGACGACGGGATTCCCCAGGGTGTCGCGCACTGGGACGCCGGTCGTCGGATTGAGCTGGTACGTGAGCGGCATCGAGTCGTTCGCGAACCGACGCGCGATCCGGAGGTCCTCGGCCGACCGGTGCGCGAGCGCGATCGCGCCCACCTCGATCACGAAGAACATCGCGCCGGCGTAGCTGCGGTCGAGCTTCGCCTGCCCCGCTCCGGGCACCAGGAACGAATAGAGGAATGCGCGGCGGGGTGTGATCGGCGGACGCGCGGTGTCCGCGGGCGCCGCGGGCGCCGCGATCACCGGCCGCTCTGGGGCGGGCGGGCGCCGCGTGACGCCCGCGCGCGCGCTGTCCACCTGCTGCGCGCGCGCCGCCGCAGGGCACGCAGCGAGCGTGGCGAGGAGGAGGAGCGCGCGAGGCGGGAGCGTCATCGCGGAGTGCGACACCGCGCGGGGCGACGGGTTCCAGCGGGGGAACGGCACGCGCGGAATCTAGCGGCGCCGCGCGCCCCGGGTCATCGCGTCCAGACGACGATGAGGCCGCAGACCAGGTTCCCCGACAGGCTGCGGTACTCCAGCGGGATCGTCGCGAGGCCATTGAAGACCTCGATGCCGTGGATCTCCTGCGGCGGCGGCATGCGGTCGCGCAGGTTCACGGGAACGTCGGGAAGGAGCACGCCATCGATCGCGAGGCGCATGTAGCAGGGCTTGTCGCTGCGCAGGTCCATCGTGCGGGTGCGCCGCGACACCGGCAGCACGCCTTCGGGCCCCACGAGGAGGTCCACGCCGACGGCCCGCTGCAGCGCTTGCCAGCTGCTGACGGAGTTGCGGCGCCGGAGCTCGTCGCCCGTGACGGTGAGCGAGGCGAGCCCCGCCCGCCGGCGGTTCTCGAAGGCCGCGAGCCGGTCGCGGTCGCTGCGCGCCTCGACGAGCATCGTGTCGAGCACCTGACCGCCGCTCATGCGCTCGAGCAGCACCTGCGCCGGCGTGCGTCCCTCCGCGACGGACACGGTGCCGTAGGCGAGATAGTAGCCCGGCATCCGCGCCTCGACGCGCATGTCGCCGAGCGGGAGCTCCGTGAGGAAGGCACGGCCCGCGCTGTCCGAGCGCAGGCGATACGACTTCCCCGCCGCATCCACCGCGCCGATCTCGGCGCCGGCGATCGCGCGCCCGAGCGAGTCGGCGACCGTGAACTCGACGTCCCCCGACACGCGCCGCGGCGGTGCGAGCCCGAGCGCGGCGGCATCCGCGCGGCGCGTGAGCAGGCGCATCGTCACCTGGTGGGTGGAATCGCCGCGCACCTCCACCTCGGCCTGCACCGGCTCCGGGTCGCCGGCCGCAGCCGCCGCGACGCGGTACCGTCCGGGCAGCACCAGCGGGAACCGGGCGATGCCTGACGAATCCGCGGTGGCGCGGTAGTCGGTGCCCAGCAGGGCGACGCTCGCGCCGCGGCCGCGCGACTGGTCGTCCCCCGCCGGCACGGTGACGCGCACGGCCAGCGACGCTCCGGCGCGCTCGTACACGACCGCCCCGCTCCGCTCCACGCGCGTCACCTCGCCGCCGACGACCTTCACGCCGCGCAACACGAGCGACGGGCCGGTGATCCGCACGCGCGCGCTCGCCGAGCGCGTCGGGAGCACGCGCTCGAGTTCAGGCATGCGGATCCACCAGCTCGTGACCAGCCACGCACCGTCGGGGATCCGCGAGAAGGCCACGCGGCCACCGGGCTCGGCCGGCTCCGCCGTCGCAGGGAGCTCGGTGAAGGTGAACTCGAGGAAGCGGAGCTCGGCACTCTCGCGCGCGAGCCAGAGCGTGCCGGTGATCTCGCGGCGCCGACGGTCGCGCTCGACCGGCTCGAAGCGCAGTCCGATGCGCGCCGCGCCGCCCGCCGGCCCCTCGACGAGGCGGAAGCAATGCGTCGCGGCGAAGGACTCGGCGAGGAGGACGTCGGCGTCGGGCGCGTAGTAGTTCACGCCGGCGTCGTCCTCGGTGACGTAGCCGCCGGCCGCGAGCGAATCGGCGTGGCGGCTGCGGAACGGATGCTCGCTCGGCGCGCGCGTGAGCGAGACCGTCTGGTCGAGCACGCGGACGTTGAGCGAATCGAGCGCGCGATCGTAGGTAGCCCATTCGGCGACCAGTGGCGCATCGGCGCGGCTGGTGTTGGCGAGCAGCAGCGCCTTGCGCGCCTCTTCCCAGACGTCGGCGACGCGCGAGCGGCCGTCGTTGCGCGCGCCGCAGCGGTCCGAGGCGCGCACCGCGACCGCCTGCAGGCGCACCGCGTTCGTGTTGAGCACCAGCCGGAGTTCCGTGCCGCCCTCCGCCCCGACGGTGAGCGGTCCCAGCTCCGAGGGGCGATAGCCCACGCGCAGCGCGCGGACCATCACGCCGCCCTGCGGCGTGACCGCGAGCGTGAACCGCCCATTCGCGCCGGTGACCGCGTGCCCGAGGACCGCCCCCGACGCGTCGCTGGCGGTGACCAGGATCCCGGGCGCGGGTGTGGTGGAATCGGGGAGCAGCACCACGCCTCGCAGGCCTTGGGCGCCGGCGGCGGAGGCGGCGAACGTCAGCGCGACGGCGAACGCCGCCCAGGCGCGCAGCGCAGCGCACGCACGCGACGCCCGGTGGCGGGAGCGTGTGGGAATCGAACCCACCCAGCCCGACGTGGTCGGGCCGCTACGGTTTTGAAGACCGCGGGGACCACCAGACCCCATCCACCCCCCTGCGTGAACCGGAGCATCGTCCGGCGCGGCGCCGCTTCAGTGCAGGCGGATGCGCGCGCCGGACGACCAGGGTTCGACCGCGCCGACGACGACGGCGCCGGCCACTCGCGCACGGTAATCGGCCACGCGCTCCGGCGCGAGCGCCACGAGCAGCCCGCCCGAGGTCTGCGGATCGGTGAGAAGGGCGCGCCAGTCCCCGCCGACGTCGTTCCAATCCACCTCGGCGTCCACCCAGTCGGCGTTGCGCTTGGCTCCTCCCGTGCGATGGCCCGCGGCAAGCGCTTCGCGCACGCCCTCGAGCAGCGGGACGGCGTTCACGTCGAGCGCGAGCCGCACGCCGCTCGCCCGCGCGATGTGCAGCGCGTGGCCGAGCAGCCCGAAGCCGGTGACGTCGGTCGCGCAGCGTGCACCGAGGGCGACGGCGGCGCGCGACGCCTCGGCGTTGAGCGTCGCCATCGAACGGAACAGCGCCTCGTCCTGCTCGGGCGTGAGCGCCCCTTTCTTGCCGGCCGTCGCGAGGATCCCGGTGCCGAGGGGCTTGGTGAGGACGAGGACCTCGCCGGCGCGCGCGTTCGCGTTCGACAGGATCCGGTCGGGATGGATCCGCCCGGTGACCGACAGCCCGTACTTGAGCTCCTCGTCGGTGACGGTATGTCCGCCGACGATGCGGGCGCCGGCCTCGTGCACCGCGTCCTGCCCGCCACGCAGGATCTCGGTGAGGACCGAGAGCGGGAGCGTCTTCTCCGGGAAGCCGACGATGTTCATCGCCGTGAGCGGCTCGCCGCCCATCGCGTAGACGTCGGAGAGGGCGTTCGCCGCGGCGACGCGGCCGAAGCGGTACGGGTCGTCGACGATGGGCGCGAAGAAGTCGACCGTCTGCACGAGCGCGAGATCGTCGGCCACGCGAAAGACCCCCGCGTCATCGAAGGTCTCGCGACCGACGAGCAGACGGGGATCGGATTCGCGCGGCAGCGGCGCGAGCGCGGCGGACAGGTCACCCGGACCCATCTTCGACGCTCAGCCGGCGCAGCGTGCGAACTGGGTGAGCTTGAAGATCTCTTCTCGGGTCACGGAAGCTTGGCGATGAGTTCCACTTCGACCGACACGCCGCGCGGGAGCGCGGCGACCTGCACGGTGCTGCGGGCCGGACGCGCGTCGCCGAGGGCGGCGGCGTAGATCTCGTTGAAGCGCGGGAAATCGGCCATGTCCTGCAGGAAGACCGTCGTCTTCACGACGTCCTTCCACGAGCAGCCGGCCTTCGCCAGCACGGCCTGGAGGTTCGCCAGGACCTGCCTCGTCTGCGGCACGACGTCGCCCGCGACCACGTCCCCCGTCTTCGGGTCGAGGGGGATCTGGCCGGCGGTGAAGAGGAAGCCGCCGGCCGTGGTCGCCTGGCTGTACGGACCGATCGCGGCGGGGGCCTGGTCGGTCGAGAGGGTCTGCACGCGCACGTGTGCTCCTAGAAGAGGCCCGAGATCGAGCCGTCGGGGTGGATCGCCATCCGCTCGGCGGCGGGGCTCTTGGGGAGGCCGGGCATCGTCATGATCTCGCCGCACTGCGCGACGAGGAATCCGGCGCCCGCCACAGGATAGACGTCGTTCACGGTCACGCGGAAGCCCGTCGGGCGCCCGAGCTTCGACGCGTCGTCGGAGAGGGAGTACTGCGTCTTCGCCATGCAGATCGGCGTCTCGCCGAGGCCGATCGACTCGAGGTACGCGATGGCGCGGTCTGCCTTCGCGCTGTAGTCCGCGCCCTCGCCGCCGTACACCTTCGTCACGATCGTGTCGATCTTCTCGCGGATGGGCCGCTTGGCGTCGTAGAGCGGCGCGTAGCGGCTCTTGCCGCCCTCGAGGATCGCCATCACCTCGCGCGCGAGCGCCTCGCCCCCCGCCCCGCCCTTCGCGAACACCTCACACAGCGCGACGCGCGCGCCGGCCTTCTGCGCGGCCTCCTGCACGATCGCGAGCTCGGCGTCGGTGTCGGTGCCGAAGCGGTTGATCGCCACGACGAGATCCATCCCGAACTGGCGCACGTTCGCGATGTGGTGCTCGAGGTTCACGACGCCCTTGCGCAGCGCCGCGAGGTCCTCGGTGGCGAGCTCGGTCTTCTTCGCGCCGCCGTTCATCTTGAGTGCGCGCACGGTCGCGACGAGCACCGCGGCCTCGGGCGTGATGCCCCCGGAGCGGCACTTGATGTCGAAGAACTTCTCGGCGCCGAGGTCGGAGCCGAAGCCCGCCTCGGTGACGACGACATCGCCGACGGCGAGCGCGGCGCGGGTCGCGAGCACCGAGTTGCAGCCGTGGGCGATGTTGCCGAACGGCCCGGCGTGGACGAAGGCCGGTCCGCCCTCGAGCGTCTGCACGAGGTTCGGGCGGATCGCGTCCTTCAGCAGCATCGCCATCGCGCCGTGCGCCTTGAGGTCGCGCGCGCGGACCGGCTTGCGGTCCTTCGCGTCGCCGTAGGTGGAGCCGACGATGATGTTGCCGAGCCGCTCCTCGAGGTCCGCGGCACTTGACGCGAGCGCCACGATCGCCATCACCTCGGAGGCGGGGATGATGACGAACCGCTCCTCGCGCACGACGCCCTCGGCAGGGCCGCCGAGCCCGATCACGACCTTGCGCAGCGCGCGGTCGTTCATGTCGATGGTACGCGGCCACGTGATGCGCCGCGGGTCGATGTTGAGCGCGTTCCCCTGCTGCAGGTGATTGTCGAGCATCGCCGCGAGCAGCGCGTGCGCCGACGCGATCGCGTGGAAGTCGCCCGTGAAATGCAGGTTGATGTCGTCCATCGGCAGCACCTGTGCGTAGCCGCCGCCGGCGGCGCCGCCCTTCACGCCGAAGACGGGCCCGAGCGACGGCTCGCGGATGCAGAGGACGGCGTTCTGGCCGATCCGCTTGAGCGCCTGCGTGAGGCCGACCGACGTCGTGGTCTTCCCCTCGCCGGCCGCGGTCGGGTTGATCGCCGTGACGAGCACGAGCTTCCCCTTCGCGGGACGCGTCGTGAGCTCGAGCGAGACCTTCGCCTTGTACTCGCCGTAGAGGTCGAGGTCGTCGGCGCCGAGGCCGATCTCGGCGGCGACGTCAGTGATGGGGCGGAGCTTCGCGGCCTGGGCGATCTCGATGTCGGACGGGACGGACATGGGGAGGAGCGAGGAGCGAAGGGGAGGGAGAGGATCGAGGGGCGAGTGGGAGAGGCGAGGGAGGGAGGGAGGGGCCCTCGTCCGCCGCGACTCAGTCGAGCGAGAAGATACGGCGGGTGTTGCCCAGGACCTGCCCGGCGAGGGCGCCTGGTTCTACGTCGCGCACCTCCGCGAGCCGCCTGAGCGTATACGCACACCACGCGGGCTCGTTGCGCTTCCCGCGGAAGGGCACCGGCGCAAGATACGGGCTGTCGCTCTCCACCAGCAGTCGGTCGTCGGGAACGAGCCGCAGGAGCGCGAGGTCGTCCCACTTCTTGAAGGTCACGATCCCGCTGAACGAGACCATCCAGCCGGCGGCCAGCCCGGTCTCGGCGAGCGCGTGCGAGCCCGTGTAGCAGTGCAGGATGCCGCGGATGCCGGCGTCCCCCGCCTCGCGCACCATCGCGGTCGTGTCGTCCTCGGCCTCGCGCGTGTGCACTACGACCGGGCGCGCAGCCTCGCGCGCGATCGCGAGCTGGTCGGCGAAGGCGCGTCGCTGGAGTGGCCGCGGCGAGTGGTCGTAGTGGTAGTCGAGGCCGCACTCACCGACCGCGACGGCCCCGTCCGCCATCGCCTGCCGGATCGCCGGCCCGTCGCGCGCGGGATCGTAACCCGCTGCGTCGTGCGGGTGCACGCCGGCGGTCC
>CAZIDS010000091.1:0-10845 GCA_964537945.1 uncultured Gemmatimonas sp.
GCCGGCGCCGCCTCCGTCACGGCTTCCGGCCGACGATCCCGACCGCGTAGCGCGTGCGGTCGAACCCGAGGCCGTCCATCATCGACAGCACGCGTCCCGGCACCGCGAGCGCGAGCTGCATCGCGACGTTGAGCGGGGTGTTCTTGTACGGCAGCGTGAAGAGCGACGTCGCCATCTCGCCGGTCCACCAGCCGAAGGTGCGCTGGGACCTGAGCACGGTGAGTCCGCTCGCCGCGACGCGCCCGGTGAACTCCTCCGCCGTGAGCTCCTTCGCCAGGTGCTCCTTCTCGCCCCACTCGTGGAAGTCCTTGAGCATCGTCGAGAAGGGGACCGGCACCTCGCGGATCGTCGGGATGTGGTAGAAGCAGGTCCCGCCGGGCCGGAGCGCGCGCGTGAGGTTCCGCAGCGCCTGCTCCTGCTCGATGATGTGCTCGAGCACGTCGATCGAGATGACGACGTCGTACTCCTCCTTGGCGTCGATCCTCGTGAGGTCGCCGAAGTGGAACTCGACGTTCGTGAGCCCGAGGCGGCGCGCGGTGTCGGCGTTGCGCTCGATCATCGGGGCGTCGATGTCGATGCCGACGACCTGCGCCTGCGGGAAGAGCCGCGCGAGGAAGATCGAGTGGTCGGCGCGGCCGCAGCCGGCGTCGAGGATCCGCCGCGGCGGCGCGCTGAGCGCCGGCAGCAGGAGGTGCCGCATCCACCGGTTGTGGAGGTAGTGCGCCGGGTCCGCCACGCCGAAGAGCTGGAAATGCATCCGCTGGAGTGCCCCCACCTCGGGGCGTACCAGTCGCTGCTCTCCGAACCTTGCGTGCGCCGAACTCGTCATCTGGACTCCGAAGGGTGTGGTCGCGGGCCGCCGGGGGGCCCGCCGGGCCTAGTGCAGCGGGAGCATTCCCCGCGTGATGAGCATGAATCGTTCCGTCGTGATCGCCGCCGGGACATTCACCCGGGGCAGGATCCGCGAGCGGTCGTCGGCCGGCCGCATCCAGCCGCCGAAGATCCGGAAGACCGCCTCGTAGCCTGCCGCGAGGGCCGCAGCATCGGTCGCTGGGGAGTGTAGCCCATACGGATAGGCGAGCCAAGGCATGGCACCAGGGACGCGCTGCCGCAGCCAGTCCATCGGGTCCCGGAACTCCCGATCGAGCGCCTCCCCGTGGAGCTGCGAGAGGTTCCGGTGGTGCCACGAATGCGCGGCGATGCGGATGCCTCCCCGCCGCGACGCCTCGAGCAATTCCGTCTCGTTCGCGATGCCGGCGACCGCCGGGAGCGCCTGGACCGCGAGCCCGGCGGACCGTGCCCACTCGAGCGCGCGAGCGCCGTCGCCGGCGAGGGACCCGAGGATGTGCTCTCGCGCGTGAGCGGGGAGCGTGCCGCTGGACGGCTCGGCGAGCTGATCCCACCAGCAACCATCGCGGCCGATCAGTCCCGGCGCCACGAAGACGGTCGCGGGCAGGCCGCGCCGCTCGAGCTCTGGCAACGCGAGCGAGGTGCAGCCACGGTAGGCGTCGTCGAACGTGATGGCGACGCGCGGCCGTCCCGCTCGCGCCGCGCCCGCGCCGCTGACCAGCGTCGCGAGATCGACCACGTCATGCGACTCCTGCAGCGCGTCGAGGTGCTCGCGGAACTTCGTGAGGGCGAGGTGGAGCGAGCGCTCGCCGGGCAGGGCGAGCGCGTCAGGGACGACGTTGTGGTAGGCGAGGATCAGGCGCGAACCGGACCGGAGCATGGCCCCGAGTCGCGAGGCGCCGCTCCCGACGAGCAGGAGCTCGGCGGCGCGGACCGCCCTCATCCGCGGCGCGCGAGCACGAGGCGGCGCGTGGCGAAGAACCGGCGGGACTCGTACACGATGCGGAATCCGTTCGCGTTGAGCGCCGCGAGGATGCTCAGGTCGACCCGGTCGCCCTCGATCCGGAAGAGGAACTGGGTCACGTCGGACGAGAGACGGGCGACCTTCGTCGCGATGATCGACGGGTCGACGCGGCCGGCGCCGCCGAGCGCGGTGCACAGCTGATGGCCGGCGCCGAGCTCCGACTCGGGCAGCCGCGTCTCGACGACGCGGAAGGCGTAGCGCCGGTTGTCGATGTGCTCGACGAGCGCCTGGCAGGCGCGCGCGAAGCGAGCCGTGGTCGGGTCGGTATGGTACGATGTCACCTCGGCCGCGTCGGCCCGCAGCAGCTCGAGCAGCGCGATCGGGTCGCGCGAGTTCACGTCGACGATGCGCCGACCGGCGATGCCGGGGAGCGCCTTCCGTACCGCGGGCCAGAGTCCGCTGCCGGCGTCGGGGGTCCAGCGGCGGCCGACGCGCACGCCGCCGCCGAAGTCGATGCGGCCGTCCACGAGGTCGGGACGGATCGACTCCATCCAGGTGAACTCGCGGCGCAGGCCGGCCAGGGTGGGCATCGCGCGGCCGAACGAGAAGTTGAAGACGTCGCGCTCCTCGTCGCGCCGCAGCAGCGCCGCGACCGACCGTGCCTTGATGAGGCGCGCCCAGTCGAAGTCGATGAGCAAGGGGCGCCCCTGCCGCAGCAGCACGTTGCCGAACTTCACGTCGCCGACCGTCACGCCCATCTGGTGGATGCGGAGGATCATCGACTCGAGCTCGTCGAGGATCGTCACGGGGACGATCGACGCGAGGGCGAGCATGCACGTGTGCCGCTGCGGGATGCGGAGCGACTCCTCGGTCCAGGTGCCAGGCCTCGGGCGGTTGACCATCATCTCGTGCTGCGTGTCGACCGACGCGCCGCGCGCCGCCATGAGGCTACCCATGTTCTCGCCGATCAGGAACGACTGGTACATCACGGTCGCCGCGCGGTCGAGGTGCACGATCCGCGGGATGCCGGGCATCGTCGCCAGCGCCGCGAGCGCGAGCGCCTCGTTCTCGAGGCTCGTCGAGTTCGAGTAGCCCTTCCGCACCGCGACGACCCCGCGCGTCACGACGAGGTCGAGCAGGTGCCGGTAGCGCGGGATGAACTGCTCCTCGGTGATCAGCTCGCCCTTGAAGTACGGGATCGGCCCGACGGAGCTCAGGAGCCGATTCTCCTGGTCGAACGACGCGAGCTTCACCTCGCGGCCGTCCGCCGACTCGGCGACGATGCGGTCCACCGTCGCGGGGTCGATCCGCAGCGCCATCAGCGTCTCGCGCGCCGGCGGCACGTCGTCGAGCGGGAAGCGGCGACCGGCGAGGCGACGGACGCCGAGCGGCCGCTCGAGCACCGAGACCGCCGTCTGGATGGACAGGGCCGCGAGCAGCGCGATCGACACGCCGATCAGCACCGGGCTCTGCTCCTCGGCCCCGAAGATCACGAACGCCGAACCGATCACCAGCACCGTCGCCTTCGCCTTGACGCCCGTCACCGCGCGATGCGTCAGCCGGGCCAGCAGCGCGCGCACGTACGCGACGTGCCGTGGCAGGAGCCAGAGCGCGGTGATGCTGCCGGCGAGGGGAGAGGGCGCGCTCAGGGGAGCTTCGCGAGCGTGATGAGGAACGCCTCGGCCATCCGCTGCTTCGCCGCGTCGTTCAGGTGGCCGCCGTCGGTCGTCCACGCCTTCGCGAGGCCGGGCACGCGCGCGCCGTCGTAGCGGTAGTCCGAGATCGCGCCATCGGGCCCGATCGCCTCGTACGCCGCGAGGTCGAACAGCGGCTCCTTCCCGCCGTAGGCCTGCCGCATGAGCGTGTTGAACCGATGGCGCGCCGCATTGAGCTGGCGGATGGGCGTGGCCTTGCCGAGCGCGATCGTGCCCCAGTGGTCGATGAAGCCGGTGTCCACCCAGAGCGGCATCGTCACGTGCACGATCACGATGCCGGGGCGGGCGGCGCGCAACGCGTCCACCTCTGCCTTGTACTGCTCGAAGAGGAGGTTCGGGTCGGTCTGCCCCTTCACGTCCACGTAGCAGAACTTCAGCATGGCGACGCCGGCGGCGGCCGAATCCGCGAAGGCCGCGCGGCTCAGCGAGTCGAACTCGGCAAGCTTCGTCTCCGGCTTTCCGTTGGTGCCCACCTTCTTGTGGTAGAGTCCAGGCCCGTTCATCTCGGCCGCGCTCGCGACCTCGGCGATGTGGAGCGGGATCGCGGGGTTCGCCTTCAGCACCGCGGCGATGCCGTCCATCACGTTCGCCCCGACCGACTGGTGCGCGAAGAAGATCCGGCGCGCTGCGAGTCGCTGCCATTCGGCCGGCGTGACGCTCGAGAGCTGCGGCTCCGTCACGCCCGGCGTCCGGTCGGTCATGTCCCCTCCGCACCCCGCGCACAGGAGCGCCGCGAGGGCGGCGCGCCGGAAAGTCCGTTCCAAGGTCTCCCTCCTTTCACCCGCTCAACGAGGCACGACGCGAATAGTCACGGCGCCCTCCCATCATCGCAAGTCGCGTTCCCTGAACGTGATGGCCCGCTCATACACCTCGTCGTAGCGCGCGACCCACACCCCTGGGTCGTACTCGCGCCGGAGGCGGTCGAGTCCGGCCCGTCCGCGGGCTGCCGCACCCCCCGGATCGGCCAGTACGTCGCCCATCGCCCGGGCGAGCGCCTCCGGGGACTCCGGGGGCACCAGCCAGCCCGTCCCTGGGTCCTGGACGACGTCCGGGACGCCCCCGACGGCGGTCGCGACGATCGGAAGGGAGGCGCGCATCGCCTCGAGCACCACGATCGGCGTCCCTTCAGAGCGCGAGCTCAGCACGAACGCGTCGAATGCGGCGAGCAGCTTGGCCGAGTCCGGCAGTTCGCCGTGGAAGCGGACGCGGTCGGCGATGCCGAGCTCCCGCGCCAGCGCTTCCATGGGCGCGCGGTCGGGCCCGTCGCCGATGATCGAGATGACGTGCGTACCCTTCGGCATCAGCGCGACGGCGCGCAGGAAGACGTCCATCCCTTTCACCGGGACGATCCGTCCCACCCAGCCGAGGACCGGCTCGGTGCCGGTCGGGAGCCCGAGCGCGCGCCGTGCGTCGTCGCGCGGCAGCGCCGCCGCGGCGAGCGGCACCACGTTCGGGATGCGATGCAGCCGGTCGCGCGCGACCCCGACATCGAGCAGCGTGCGCTCCAGCGGGCTCGAGACCGCGACGACACCGCCGAACCGGCGCAGCGCGCGGAGCTGCATCCACTCCATCAGGTGCGTGAGTCCGCCCATGCGGCTCGAGCCGTGGACCGTGCTGACCACCGCGAGGCCGGCGCGGCGCAGGGGCCCGCCGTGGAGGAGCTCGACGCGGTAGCCATGGGTGTGCACGACGTGGGCGCGGCGCTCAAGGACGGCTTCACGGATGCCGCGGCGCTCCCGCCGGTACTCGCGGCCGCCGAAGACCATCGCGATCGTCCGCACGCCCGATCCGGCGAAGGGCTCGAAGAACGCCTCGGCGGTGGCCGGATCCCCGACCACGGCGAGCACGGTCACGTCGTGCCCCCGAGCGGCCTGCTCGCGGCTGAGCGCCTGCACCACGCGCTCGAGGCCGCCGACGCGCGCCGGCGTGCACAGGTGCACGATGCGCCGGGCGCCTCGCTTGTCGTCAGCGGTCATCGGTGGCTAGCGTTGTGGTCGCGTCGTGGCGCATCGCGGGCAGCCGGAATGTAGCGGCTTCGCCTGCGGGTGTCGGGCGCCTTCCCTCTCCCGCACCCTCACGGATGCACCGCGCCCGACTCGACCGGATCGCGCTCGCGATCGCGCTGCTCCTCGTCGCGATCGCCACGCTGATCCCGGGGCCGCCGGACGACGTCCACGTCGACCTCTGCATCGCCTGCGGCAGCAACTGGCTGACGTCGACGACGCTGAACGTCGTCCTCTTCCTGCCGTTCGGGTTCTTCGCGTGGCGCGTGCTCCGGCGCACGGGCCGCGTGGCGCTCATCGCGCTCGCGATCTCGTTCACCATCGAGACGCTGCAGTACTACGTCGTGCCCGGCCGCGAGACGGCGCTGAGCGACCTGCTCGCGAACACCCTTGGCGCATTCCTCGGCGCAGTGCTCGCACGCCGGCCGCTCGCGTGGATGCTGCCGGTCGGCCGCGCGGGCCGGATCGCGGGCGCGGGGGCGATCGCGGCGCTCGCGCTGCTGCTCGTCGGCACCGGCTTCTTCCTCGAACCGGTCGCGCCGGAAGGCGACTACTACGTGCTGTGGAACCCGGGAGCCGAGGGGCTCTCGCCCTATCGCGGCGAAGTGCTCGACGCTCGCATCGCCGGGATGCCGCTGCCGCCGGAGCGGCTCCCCGACCCAGTCACGCTGCGGCGGGAGCTGCTCGGCGGGAGCGTGCTCGCGGTGCGCTTCGTGGCCACGGATCCGCCGGTGTGGCACGAGCCGATCTTCCGCCTCGTGTTCGGGCCCTACGGCGACGGGCACGACGCATACAACCTGGCGGTGCACCGCGACGCGCTGCTCATCGACCCGCGCTACCGCGCCGACGACGTGAACCTCGCGCGCCCGACGCTGCGCGCCGACGGCATCATGGCCGGCGTGAGGAAGGGGGACACGGTGGAGGTGCGGATCCGCCGGCTGCGCGGCCGCGGCGTGGAGGTGACCGTGAACGGCGGTGCCCCGATGGCGCTCGGCTTCACGATCGGACGCGGCTGGACGTTCATCTACGCCGTACCCACGCGCGTCTACGCGCTGCGCGACCTCGTGGACCTGCTCTGGCTCGCGGGCGTCGCGGCGCTGATGGCGTGGTACGCGCGCTCCGGGCGCATCGTGACCGTCGGGACGGCGCTCGCGCTGATGGCGGCGGTCGCGACGCCGTGGTGGAGCGAACTGCTCCCGACCCCTCCGGGCGAGCTGCTCGCGCTCGCGGGGGGCGCGGCGATCGGCTGGTCGCTGCGCCGGGGCGCCGACCGGCTCCGTCAGCGTTTCGAGGGCGTCCAGACCTCCTGACGGATGCCGCGCAGGTACTTCCACCAGGCGACCGCGATCGCGGCGTTCACGTTCACGAAGTAGCCCGCGATGCGTCCGAAGGGATCCCTGGTGATCCCCGCGAGTGAGAGCGCCGCCAGGAGATAGAAGAGCGCGTGCGGCACCGCGAGCCAGCGCCAAGGGCGCTGGTGCAGCAGCGCGGCGTTGCCGGCGAGCATCATCACGAGGAAGAGCGGGACCGCCCAGCGCATCAGCTTGTGCGACCAGAGGAAGAACGAGAAGGCGCCGCCCCGGGCGGGGTTCAGCAGGCCGCGATACGCGAAGAGGGCGGTCATACCGCGGATCAGGGTACGAACCTTGCGCCCGAACTCTTCCTTGTGTCCCCGGACGGCGCCCATGTACCCGACCGCCGCTGGCTCGTCCACCGCCCGGTGGCCGAGCTGCACGGTGTGCAGCACCGAGAGGAAGTCGGGCGCGAGGCCCTCGGGGAAGTGCGGTGCGGCGGTGCGGCGCATCGCATAGAACGAGCCGCTGGCGCCGACCAGAGAGTGGATGTCCGATTCGGCGCGCCGGAGGAACATCTCATAGCGGCCGTAGAGCCCCTCGCCGCTCATCCCGCGGATGCGGTCCTCGCCGGAGACGCACGCGACCGCCGGATCGGCGAAGGCCGAGACGAGCGCGCGCAGGGCGTCGGGCTCGAGCTCGATGCCGGCGTCGAGGAAGACGATGACGTCGTGCGTCGCGCGCGCGATGCCGACGTTGAGGGCGTTGCCCTTGCCGCGGCGCTCGGGGACGGGGACGAGCGCGATGCGCGGGTCGCGCGCGGCGGCGGCGGCGACGATCGCCTCGGTCGCGTCGGTCGAGCCGTCGGAGACGAGGATCAGCTCGACGCGCTCGCGCGGATAGTCGAGCGCGGTGAGCGACGCGAGGCGCGCGCCGACCTGCGTCGCCTCGTTGTGGACCGGCAGGACGATGGAGATCGTCGGGAGCAGGGCGGCGTCGCGGCGCACCGGGGCCGGCCGCAGCCGGCGCCAGGCGAGCAGCACGAACGCATAGCCGGCATACGCATAGAAGGCCCCTGCGAGGCCCGTCCAGAACAGGATCGCCATCTCGGTCGTCTTTCCCCGTGTGCCGGTCGTCCGTTGCGCGGCGCCCGGCGCTATCTTGCCGCGGTCACCTGAACCCACCCGCCAAGCCCTCGTGTCGCCTACTGCAAGCTCCGTGCGCGTGAGACCCGCGACCGATGCCGATGCGTCCCGCTGGAACGCGTTCGTCAATCTGTGCGCGGAGGGGAACTTCTACCAGCGGTACGAGTGGCGCACGGTGAACGAACGCTCGCTCGGCCATCGCACGCAGTACCTCATCGCGGAGCGCGGCGACGACGTCGTCGGCGTGCTGCCGATGGTGCACGTGCGGAGCGCGCTCTTCGGGCACATCCTCTCGTCGATGCCATTCGTGAACTTCGGCGGCCCGGCGGCGCTCGACGCCGACGCCGAGCGCACGCTGCTCGACGCCGGCCGCGCGCACGCCGACGAGTCGCGGTGCGACTACCTCGAGGTGCGCACCACGAAGCCGTACGACGGCTGGCCGACCAACACCGACAAGGTCAGCATGACGATCGCGCTCCCCGGCGACCCCGAGGAGCTGATGAAGGCGTTCGGTCACAAGCACCGCCAGAACGTCAAGCGCGCGCTCAAGAACGAGCTGCAGGTGCGCGCGGGGACGACCGATCTGCTGGACGACTTCTACGAGCTCATGCGCCTCGCCTGGCGCGACCTCGGGACCCCGCTCTACAAGAAGTCGTACTTCGCCGACTACCTCCGCGCCTTCGGCGACTCGGCCCGGATCTTCATCGCGTACCACGAGGGCACGCCGATCGGCACGGCGCTCAACGGCTACCACGCGCGAACCATCGAGGGAATGTGGGCCGCGGGCCATCCCGCCCACTACAAGCTGAACGCGAACTCCGTCCTCTACTGGGAGATGATCAGGGACGGCATCGCGCGCGGCTTCACGTCCTTCCACCTCGGCCGCTCGACGAAGGACTCGGGCGCCGTCGAGTACAAGGAGAAGTGGATGGCGGTGCCGAAGCAGCTGCACTGGAACTACCACCTCGTGAAGCGGCAGGCGCTCCCGGCGCTCAACCCACGGAACCCGAAGTACGCGCTCGCGATCCGCACCTGGCGGAAGCTCCCGCTGGGTGTGCTCGACGTCGTCGGCCCGCGGATCGCCCGGATCATCCCTTGAGCGTGCTGCCGCGCTTCGTCGCGCCGGCGGGGACGGTCCTCCGCGGCAGCGACCTCGCGGGCTGGCTGCGCGGGGCCTTCGCCGGGGACGCGCCGTCGCGCGCGCTCGCCGAGGCGCTCGCGTCGCGCTACGGGCTCGGTCACGTCTTCCTCCTCTCGTCGGCTCGCGCCGGCATGACCCTCGTGCTCCGCGCACTCGCCGAGCGCGCGGGCGGCCGCGACGAGGTCGTGATCCCGGGCTACACCTGCTATTCGGTCGCTGCCTCGGCGGTACGCGCGGGACTCAAGGTCCGCCCCGTGGACGTGCAGCCACAGACCCTCGACTTCGCGCCCGCGGCGCTCGCGGGCGTGGACATGTCGCGCACGGTCGCGATCGTCGGCACGAGCCTCTACGGCATCCCGGCCGACCTCCCGTCACTCGAGGGACTCGCGCGCGAGCGTGGCGTCGCGTTCGTCGACGACGCCGCGCAGTGCCTCGACGGACAGGTCGGCGGCCGCTGGGCGGGGAGCTTCGGCGACGCCGGGCTCTTCAGCTTCGACAAGGGCAAGAACATCACGTCGCTCCAGGGCGGCGTGATCACCTGCCGCGACCCCGACCTCGCCGAGCGCATCGGGCGCCTCTGCGCCGCGATGCCGGCCCCGGGCGCCGTCGAAGTGGCGATGCAGTCGGCGAAGCTGCTCGCGTACGCGCTGCTGCTGCGGCCCTGGCTCTACTGGCTCCCGAACAAGGTGCTGCGGCTGGGCGAGACCCCGTTCGAGCTCGAGTACCCGACCACGCGGCTGGCACCGTCGCTCGCCGCGCTGGTCGGCCAGCAGCTGCGCCGCATCGACGAGATCACGGCAAGCCGGATCCGGAACGCCGAGGCGCTCCAGCGCGGGATCGCCGGGACAGCGGGGATACTGGTCCCGGCGCGGGTGGGCTCCCGTTCGGTCTTCCCGCGGGTGCCGTTCGTGCAGTGCGACGGCGCCCGCCGCGACCCGCTCCTCGCCGCCCTGCGGCGCTCGGGCTACGGCGCGACCGGGTCCTATCCGGCCCCTCTCTTCGACGTCCCGGGCATTCGGCCACACCTCGCCCCCGGCACCCTGGACACGCCGGGCGCCCGGACCATCGCGCGGGGCATGGTGACCCTGCCCACCCACGGGCACCTGCGGGACGCCGACGTGGCCGCTATGGTCCGGATCGTGCAGAGTTCGCAGGAACCCCCCTCCCCCACCTAGGACCGGCTGGCCCCATGATCGTCGTCACCCGCACGGGCGTCACCGACGCCGAGATCGACCGCATCCGCGAGCGGATCGAGCAGCTGGGGCTGCGCACCCACATCTCGCGCGGCGAGCACCGCACCATCATCGGCTGCATCGGCGACGAGGCGCTCCTCGCCGAGGCCTCACTCCTGACGCTGCCCGGCGTCGAATCGGTGACGCCGGTGATGAAGCCGTACAAGCTCGCGGCGCGCGAGTTCGTGGCCGAGCCGAGCAAGGTACGCGTGGGGATGCACAGCGCGGCGATCGTCGGCGGGAACGCGCTCTCGATCATCGCCGGCCCGTGCTCGGTCGAGGGGCGCGACATGCTGCGCGACACCGCGCTCGCGGTGCGGGCCGCCGGCGCGGGCATGCTCCGCGGCGGCGCCTACAAGCCGCGCTCCTCGCCCTACGCCTTCCAGGGCCTCGGCGTCGCGGCGCTCGAGATGCTCTCGGCCGTGCGCGCCGAGACCGGGCTGCCGATCGTGACCGAGGTTATGGACACGCGGCAGGTCGAGGAGATCTCCGGCTACGCCGACA
>CAZIDS010000092.1:0-10838 GCA_964537945.1 uncultured Gemmatimonas sp.
GGCGTCGCGCGCGGCCGGCCCGGCGCGGGCGCGCTCGGCCTCGTCGGCGAAGTTCTTCCAGATCGCGACGACGGTGTCGCTCGGCGAGAGCCCCGAGATCGCGGCCCAGCCGTTGCGCGGTGCGTTCCACGCGAGCTCGAGCAGCGCGAGCGACTGCAGTGCGCCGAGCGAGGCCGGCGGCCGCGCGAGCACCGCGCGCACCGAGTCGCGATGCGCGGCCGGCGTCGGCTGCAGGGAGAAGACCGTCGCCTGCTCGTAGAACGGCTCGTCGTCCATCACGTCGCGCCAGGCGGCGGCGGACTCGCGCCACAGCCCGAGCGCGGCCCGCATCTGCGCCACCTCGAGCACGAGCGCCCGCGTGGTGCCGAGCACCGCCGACGCGTCGCGCAGGACGGTGTCGGCGCGGGCGGCGCGGCCGTTGAAGAGCAGCACGCGCGCGTACTCGCGGAAGGGCGTGACCTCGTTCGGCGTCAGCGTGCGCCAGTCGCCGAAGGCGCGCGCCGCGCGCGCGTCGAGCCCGATCGCCATCAGCGTCCGCAGCTGCGCGGCGCGGATCTGCCACTCGCGCGGATGTCGCGGGATGATCGTGTCGAAGACGACCAGCAGCGACTCCTCCTGCGCCAGCACCGAGAAGACGCGCTCGAGCCCGAGCACGCCGGGCACGACGGCGCCGGCATCGATGGCGGCGCGCCACGCGGCGATCGCCTCGCGGTTCTTCCCCGCCGTCTCGGCCTCGAGCGCTCGCGAGACCTGCGCGCCGCCGGGCTCCTGCGCCCGGAGCGGGAGGGCCGTGGCGAGGGCGACCGCGAGGAGCAGTCGCCGGCAGGTCACGGCGCGCGCTCGGCGTTCAGCCGGCGGAAGTACTCGATGACGAGCCGCCGCTCCTCGGCCGTCAGCCCGCGGAGCTCCTCCCACGTCGGCACGGCGTAGCGGTCGGCGGCCTTGTCGCGCGCCGGCCCGCCCGGCGGCGTGTAGCTGCGGATCCCCCGGGCGGCGCGCGACTCGCGCCGCTGGCTCTCGTCCTTCTGCTCCTGCTCGAGCGCGCGGCCGGCGTCGAGCATCCGGCGGAAGAGGCGCTCCTGCCGCGCCTGCGTCGCCGCGTCGACGACGCCCTGGTCGAGCGCCTGCGCGAGCAGGCGGGCCTCGCGCGCCATCTCCTGCGCCCGGCCCGTGGGATCGGCGTCGGCGACGTCGTCGAGCGCGCGCGCCACCTCGCGCTGCGAGCGCGCCAGCTCGCGTGCCTTCGCGCGGTTCGCCGCGTCGATCGCGTCCTGCGACGGCCGCGCCTGCGCGCCGGGGAAGAGGCTCTGCATCTGCCCGTTCAGCGCGCCCTGCTGCTGCGCGAGCTGCTGCATCTGCTGCATCATCTCGGGCAGGCCGGAGGCGCTCTGCGCGTCGTTGGCGCGCTCGCGGTCGCGGGTCATCTGTGCGGCCGCCTGCCGCATCGCGTTCGCCGCCTCCTGCATCGACTGCGACGCCTGCCCGCGCTGGCTCTGCGACGCCTCGCGGGTCGCCTGCTGCACGCGCTGCTGCGCCTGCTCCATCATCTGCTGGGTCCGCGGCGACATCAGCGCCGACTTGCGCGCCTCGTCGGCGACGCGCTGCTGCGCCTGCTGCATCCCCTGCTGCAGCGCGGCCTGCTGCTGGCGCAGGCTCGGGTCGTTCGGGTCGCGCTGCGCGGCGAGCGCGAGCTCCTCCTGCTCGTGCGCGAGCTGGAGCATCTCCTGCACGGACTGGTCGAGCGCGTTGGTCAGCTCGCCCTTCCACTCGCTGACCTGGCCGTCGCGGGCGCGCTGCATGCTCTGCGCGGCCTGCTGCATCGCCTGCGAGGCCTGCTGCGCCGCGTCGCGGGCGTTCTGCTGCGCCTGCTGCTGCGCCTGGCCGCCCTGCCGCTGGGCGTCGCGCGCCTGCCGCATCGCTTCCTGCAGCTGCTGCTCGGAGCGCCGCGCCTCCTCCTCCGCCCGCTGCGACTGCTGGGCGCCGGTCTGCGCGCCCTCGCGCTCGAGCCGCTCGCGCAGCTGCTGCATCTGCTGCGAGAGCTCGCGCGCCCGCTGCGAGAGCTGCTGCGCCTGGTTCGGGTCGGGCTGCCCCGCCTGCTGCGCCGAGTCGGCGAACTGCTGCTGCGCACGGGCGAGCTCGCGCGCCCGGTCGCCGGTGGTCTGCATCTGCCCCTCGAGCGCCGCGCGCTTCAGCATCTCGGCGCTCTTCTCGAGCGTCTCGCGCATCCGCTGCTGCTGCTGCGCGAGGTCGGCCAGCGACTGCCGCGTCTGCGCGCCGTCGAGCGACTGGGCGCCGTTCTCGAGGCGCCTGAGCGTCTCCATCATCTGCGGCGTCATCGCCTCGCGCAGCATCCGCTGCGCCGCCTGCAGCTGCCGCTCGAGCGAGGTGTCGAGCGCGCCGGCCGAGCGGAGGCGGTCCTCCATCTCGCGCGCCGCCTCCTCGAGCCCCTGCACCTGCTGCTGCAGCGCGCGCTGCTGGTCGGCGATCTCCTTCGCCTGCGCCGCGCCGTCGAAGTTCATCGGCCGCTCGCCGGGGCGCTCGCCCGGACGCTGGCCCGGCTGCGGCTGCGCGCCCGGCTGGTTGCCGTCGCGGTTCTGCGTCTCGCCGGAGGTTCCGCGGTCGCTCCGCGACCGCGCGGCGTTCTCGGTGCGCTCGGTGAGCTGTTTCTGCGCCGCCGCCGCCGCGTTCGCCGCCGCCACCGCGGCGTCGCTCGCCGCCTGCGCCGCGATCCGCTCCTCCTCGGTGCTCGGCATCCGCAGCACGAGCGGTGCGCTCAGCCCTTCGTGACCGCCAGGCGCGGCGTCGCGCGCGACCGCGACGTACTCGACGCGCATCCCCGGCGCGAGCGAGAGGAGGCCGAGGTCCTGCACCGCACCGCCGATCCACTCGGCCTCGCGGTCGTCGCTCAGGCGGTAGACCGCCGAGTCGAGGATCGCGCCGCGCGAATCCTTCACCGTGCGGCGGAGCCAGACGCCGGTGAGCGCATTGTCATCCTGCGCGACGATCTCGATCGCCACGCGCTCCTGCGGGCCGACGAGCGCCTCGCCGGTCGGTTCGACGATCTCGACCCGCGGCACGGAGTCCTCCAGCACCTCGATCGAGAGCGGCGCCGGCAGGTCCTCGATCGCCTGCGTCGCGCCGGTCGCGACCCACGTGTACGTGTTCGAGCGCACCGGCGTCCAGCCGCCGGTGAACGCCGTGCCGCTGGCGCGGAACGCGATGCGCGAGTCCGGCGCGACGAGCGCGACGCCCGCGAGCGCCTCCGACGAGTGCCCCTCGATCGCGAGCCGCGTCCCGGCCGGCAGGCGCAGCGGGAGGTCGGCCTCGAGCCGCTCCACCGAGCGACCGAGGTACGCCGGGTAGGTCGCGCGGATGGTGACGTCGCCGAGGAACGGCCGGTCCACCACGAGCACGTTCGCGGTGTCGCTCTGCGCGCGACCGTCGTCGGCGACGAGCGCGAGGTCGGCGTCCACCGGCCCGAGCATCACGACGGCGCGGCCCGCGTCGTCCACCGTCAGCAGCGTGTCGCGCCAGCCGGCGCCGGTGAGCCGCCAGTGCACCGTGACCTCGCGCCGCCCCTGGGCGGCGATCGCGATCGTCGCCGTGCCGCGCCGCTGCAGCCGGCGCGGCGCGTCGGTGATCTCGAGCGCCGGCAGCAGCGTGCCGCGCCAGGCGGAGACGGGGTTGAACAGCGCGCGCCAGCCGTCCTCGCGCTTGGCGAACGAGCCGCTCGCGAGCGCGACGACGTTGGCGAAGGCGACGGTCGAGAGCATCGCCGCGCGGCGGAGTCGCCGGCGATGCTGGGGCGCCGGCTCGCCGGCGACGTCGGCCAGCTTCGCGCCAAGCAGGTCGGCGGCGCGCGTGATGAAGGCGCCGCCCTCCGACGCGACCTCGAGCAGCCCGGTGAGCGCGCCGCGGCGCAACTTCCGCTCCTCCTCGATCGCGCGCGCGAGCGCCTGCGCGGCCGCGCGCCGCTGCGCGCGGCGGCCGACCACGAGCGCGAGCACCGCCCCGCCTGCGAAGGCCGCCAGCCAGACCGCGAACGGCACCACCGCCGGCAGCGCGAGCCAGCGTCCCCGGGCGAGCCACATCGCACCCGCCGTGAGCAGCGCGGCCGCGGCGCTGAGCGGCACCAGCACGCTCGCGACCCTCGCCGTGCGCGCCGCGCGGCGCGTCTCTTCCGCCACGAGTTCGAGGACGCTCATCGGCCGGGCCCGCTCGTCACGGCGTAGACGAAGAGGTTGATCCCCATCCGCAGCGCCGCCTCGTGCAGCTCCGGCGGGTCGTCGGGATACATCCCGACGTCCTCCCAGCCGTTGCCGAGGTCGCTCTCGGAGGAATAGAAGACCGCGAGGCGGTCGCCGATGAAGATCCCGTAGCCGCGCGCCGGCTTGGCGTCGTGCTCGTGGATCTTCGGCAGCCCCTCGGGGAACTGGTACACGATGCGGTAGATCGGATGGTCGAGCGGGACGTCGACGAGCTTGCGGTCGGGGAAGACCTTCGCGATCTCGCGGCGGAAGTGCTCGTCCAGCCCGTAGTTGTCGTCCGCGTGCAGGAAGCCCCCGCGGAGCAGGTAGTCGCGCAGCCGCGCCACCTCGGCGTCGGAGAACTTGATGTTCCCGTGCCCCGTCAGGTGGATGAACGGGTAGTCCCAGAGCTTCTCGTCCATCAGGGTGACGCGCGCCTCGCGCGGCTCCACCTGGAGCGCGGTCCGGTCGCGGATCGCCTTGATCAGGTTCGGGATGCTCGACGGGTTCGCGTACCAGTCGTCGCCGTCGTACTGGAGCCGCGCGACGGTGAGGTGCGGCGCGGCGGCGGGCGCCTCGCCGAACGGGCGCGCCGCGAGAGAGGCGGCGGCCGTGCAGCCGAGGACCGAGAGGAGGAGGCGACGCGGGACGGTCACTCGTGGGCGATCCGGTAGGCGAGGTTGCGGGGCGCGTGCGCGGTCTCCATGAGTACGCGCATCACCTCGCGCGCGCTCAGGCCGTCCGCGCGGAGCCCTGCCGCGCGGACCCGCAGGGCCGCCTCGTCGAGTCCCGCCGGCGGCGCCCCCGCCACCAGCAGCACCACCTCGCCGCGCGGCTCCCCGGTCGAATAGTACTGGGCGAGCTCGGCCACCGTTCCCCTCCGGAACTCCTCGTACTGCTTGGTCAGTTCGCGGGCCACGACGGTTGCGCGCTCCCCCGCGCCGGCGTCGGCGAGGTCCACCAGCGTCTCCCCTACCCGGCCGGGCGCCTCGTAGAGCACGGCCGTGTGCGGGAGCGCGACGATCTCCGCGATGGCCCGCGTCCGCTCCCCGCCCTTCCGCGCGAGGAAGCCGAAGAAGGTGAAGCGGTCGGTCGCGAGGCCGGCGGCGGCGAGCGCCGCGAGCAGGGCCGAGGCGCCGGGCACCGGGGAGACCGTCACGCCGGCGTCGATCGCGGCGCGCACGAGCCGCTGCCCCGGGTCGGAGACGAGCGGTGTGCCGGCGTCGCTCACGAGCGCGAGCGACTCGCCGGCGAGCAGCCGCCCGACGAGCCCCGGCGTCGCCTTCGCCTCGTTATGCTCGTGGTAGGCGACGAGAGGCGTGCGGATGTCGAACCGGTCGCAGAGCACGCGGGTGTGCCGGGTGTCCTCGGCGAGGATCGCGGCGACCGTGCGCAGCACCTCGACGGCGCGCCCCGAGAGGTCGCCGAGGTTCCCGATCGGGGTGCTGACGATGTGCAGGGTCCCGGGCGTCGCCGCGCCGGGGGTGGTCACCACTGCGGCTTCCACGGCAGGGCGTCGTAGAGGCCCGCCGCGTTGAACATGTGCTTCCGCGCCGCCGTGAGGTCCTTCAGCGCCTTCTCCGGCGCGAGTCCGGTCGACGAGCCGATGCGCAGCGCGTCCGCCATCCAGGCGGCGACGGCGAGCGTGAGCGTCTCGGTGTCGGTCACGGGGTCGCGCACGGTCGGCATGCTCGGCGAGAATCGCTCGAGCAGCGCGAAGCGCGGCACCTGCGCGCGGCGCGCCGTCTCGACGAGCTCGGCGGCGTTCGAGGCGCCGGCGTCGCCGAGCTTCGCGACCATCGCGGCGATGAGGTCGCGGTAGGCCTGGATCAGCGCCGGCGAGGCCTGCGCGGGCAGCGCATCGGCCTTCGGCCAGAGGCGGATCAGCGGCTTCGCGGCCGGCCCGTGCGGGTCCACGAGCGCCTTCACGTGCGCCTTCACGTCCCCGGGGCGGGCATCGGAGAAATGGCCGCGCACCGGCGAGCCCGCCTGCACGATCACGTAGTGCACGGCGCCGTCCACGCGGATCTCGAGCGCGCCGTCGTGCATCGTCGCGTAGAGGAACGCGAGCAGCGCGTCGCCGTCCTCGAGCCGCAGCTCGCGCGGCCACGCGATCGGCGTGCCGGTCTGCGTCGCCCACATCGTGTCGAGCTGCTCGTCGGTCGCCTCGTGGAAGCAGATGCTCCCGTACTCGGCCGCCGTCGGCACGCGGCCGATCGCGTCGCTGATCGCGATCGGCGTGAACTTCTCGCCGTCGCTGGAGGAGGTCGCGTTCACCACCTCCCCTTCCTCGAGGAAGAGCGTGATCAGCTCCTCGGGGAGCCAGACCGCCACGTACCCGTAGACGCGGGCGGACCGGTCGCGCTTGGCGTCGGTCAGGAGGTTGCGCAGATGCACGTACGCCAAGCGAGTCCGGTGCAGCAGGACCCGCTTGGCGGGATAGCGGAGTGCGTCGCGCGGGATCCCCATCAGGGTCCGGTGAGGGTCAGGCGGCGTGCTGCTCGAACTTCGCCGCCAAGGCCTGCTTCGGGACCGCGCCGATCACCTGATCGACGAGCTTCCCATCCTTGAAGAACAGGAGCGTCGGGATCGACCGCACCTGGAAACGCATCGAGGTCTTCTGGTTCGCGTCCACATCGAGCTTGGTGACCTTCACGCGACCCGCGAACTCCTCGCTCAGCTGGTCGAGGATCGGGGCGATCATGCGGCACGGGCCGCACCAGGTCGCCCAGAAGTCCACCACCGCGAGGCCCGAGTGCTGCTCCACCTCGGCCGAGAAGCTGTCATCCGTCACCGCGACCGTCTTCGACATCAGTTCCGCTCCCTTTCACGCCGGCGATGCACGCGCCCGCCGGCCCACTTAACGTTACGGCGACCCTGCGAGTCCACTCGCCACCGGAGCCGCCAAAGAGGATGTCCGCCACCCCACCGAAGCGCGGGACCCGCATCGCCCACATCGGTCTCGCGACCGAGTCCATCCAGGCGATCCTCCCGCTCTACCGCGACCTCCTCGAGATGCCGGAGGTCGAGATCGACGATTCGGATGGCGCACGCATCTCCGCCCTCGCGGCCGGGGACGCGCTCATCGAGTTCCTGCAACCGGAAGAACCCGGTTCCCCCATCGCGAAGTTCCTCGCGAGGCGGGGACCCGGCATCCATCACATCTGCTTCGCGGTGGACGACCTCGATGGCACGCTCGCGCGCTTCCGCGCGGCCGGCCTCCGCCCGATCGACGAGCGACCGCGGGTGGGCGCGGAGGGCAAGCGGATCGCCTTCATCCACCCCTCCGGCACCAACGGCGTGCTCGTCGAACTGAGCGAATACTAACGCGTCCGGGCGGCGGACGGAGGGGCGGGGCGCGGCTGCGCGCCGGTGCAGAACGACGCGACGGCGACCATGTCGAATTCCTCGACGAACCAGCGCCCGCTGCGCGCATTGCGCACGGTCTTGAACTGCGGCGACGCCTTCTTGTCACCCTGCGTCAGCTCCACCGCGAAGAGCGTGCGCCCCGCCTCTCCCGCGGCCGGCGGTCCGATGCGAGAATTGTCGTGACGGAGGTGGCAGGTCATGATCATCAGCCGGCGCTCGAGTTCCTGACGGCCCACGCGGTCGCGCACCGGCGACTCCTCGTTGCCCCACACCGCCGACATCGCCTGCAGGTCCTGCGACTGCGCCGCGTTGAGGAATTGCATCACCGCCTGCTGGCTCGTGGCGGCGCCGGTCTCGGCGCCGACCGCCTGGCGGCGGCAGGCAGCGGCGATCAGGGGCAGCAGCAGCAGGGTCAGGGCGCGTCTCAACGTCGGGCTCCTCGGTCTGGGGAAGGAACGGCATCCGGATGAAGCGGCAGCGGCTCTACATCAACATCGACCACGTGGCGACGCTGCGGCAGGCGCGCAGGGCGTCCTACCCCGATCCCGTCGCCGCGGCCCGCCTCTGCGAGGAGGCAGGTGCCGACGGCATCACCGCGCACCTGCGCGAGGACCGCCGCCACATCCAAGACGAGGATGTGGAGGCGTTGGCAAAAGGCGCCCGCACGCCGTTCAACCTCGAGATGGCGGCCACCGACGAGATGACCGCGATCGCGGTGCGGCTGCGGCCGCACCAGGTCACGCTCGTCCCCGAGAAGCGCGAGGAGATCACCACCGAGGGCGGACTCGACCTCCGCGCGGCCGCCGAGCAGCTCGGCGACGGCCTCGCCGCGCTGCGCGCGGCCGGCATCCGCACGTCGCTCTTCATCGATCCCGACCGGGCGCAGGTCGAGCGCGCCGCCTCGCTCGGCGTCGCCGCCGTGGAGTTCCACACCGGGACCTACTGCCACCACCCCGAAGTGCCCCGCAACCTGGAGGCGCTGCAGGCGGCAGCCGCCCTGGCCGCCGCGTCCGGACTCGCCGTGCACGCCGGCCACGGCCTCACCCTCGCGAACGTCGGGGCCGTCGCCGCCATCCCCGAATGCGAGGAGCTCAACATCGGCCACAGTATCGTCGGGCACGCCGTATTCGTCGGAATGGCCGAGGCGGTGCGCGCGATGCGCGCGGCGATGGATGCCGCGCGCGCCCGTTGACCCGCCGCACGCGGCTCGGCACACTTCCCGGACCCCACCTGCTCCGATGAACGCACGACGCGCGGAGGCGCGATGACGGGCGGCCTGCTCGATTTCTTCACGCTCGAGGCGAACGAGTACGTCGACCAGCTCGACGGGCTCGCCTCGCGCGCGACCGCGGGCCCGCCGGACGTCGACGCCTTCACGCGCGCCGCCCGTGGCCTCCGCGGCGCCGCGACGATGGCGAAGATCAAGGGCATCGCCGGCGTCGCGCAGGGACTCGAGCGCCTCGCGCGCGACGTGCGCGAGGGTCGCCTCGCCTGGGACGCGGGCACGCGCGGCGTCGCGATCGCCGCGGTCGACGACCTCAAGTTCCTCGTCCGCGGTGCGCGCACCTGGGGCGAGAACGAGGACCGCCGCGCGAACGTCCGCATGGCCGAGCTCGACCACCTCGCACCCCGGATCCAGCATCAGCACCAGCGCGGCAAGGGCGCGGCCTACCTCGCCCACGCCACGGCCGAAGCCGCCACCGGGCTCCTCTCGTACGCCGATCATCCCGGCTCGCCCGAGGAGTTCGCCGAGACCATGCGGCGGGTGCGCGCACTGCGCGGCGTCGCGGCGCTGAAGGACCTCCCGCCCCTCTCGGAGGTGGTGGACGCGCTCGACGCCGCCGCGAAGCCGATCGAGCTCGGGCAGGAGGATGCGACCGCGGAACGCCGCCGCCTCTTCCGCACCGCCGCGAAGGTCCTCGTCGAAGGGGGCGAGGCGATCCGCACCGGCGGGCTCCCGCCGACCGACACGCCCGCGGTGCGCGAGTTCGCCCATGCCGCCGACACGCTGCGCTCGGGCGAGCGCGAGACCGACGAGGTCGTGCCGATCGCGTCGCTCCTCCCCGACGGCCCCATGGGCGCCTTCATCACGGCGTCGCAGAATCCGCCCACCACGGCTTCGCAGCGCTTCCGCCTCGAGGTGGTCAGCCAGGCCGAGCACCTCCGCCGCCTCGTCGCCGACGGGCGCGCCGCAATCGATGCCGCGACGCGCGACCGCGTCGGCCGCGAGCTGCGGGGCGCCGTCCGCAACCTCGCCCGCGCCGCGCAGAGCTTCTCCGCGACCGAGATCGCGAACCTCTTCCTCGCCGCCGAGCGCGGCGCCAGCGCGCTCGACCAGCGTGCATTGTGGGTGCTCGACGAGGCCGGCACCGAGCTCAGCCGCCCGGAGTCCACGCCCTCGACCCAGGTCGCCGACCGGTTCGCCTCGCTCCTCAAGCGGCTCACCGGCACGCCGCCCGCGCCGATCACCGCCACGCCGGCGCGTCAGCGCCGGATGAACAGCACGCCGCGCGGGCTCCCCGCGCTCGGCGGCGGCCCCGGCTCGGGCCCGACGAAGGGCGCCAAGGGGGCCGAGCTGCAGCAGCTGCTCGCCACCGGCATCGCCGGCCTCGAGCCGCTCGGCGCGACCCCGCTCGTCGAGCCGCTCGTCGGGCCCGACGACGACATCGTGCCGATCGAGGAGATCGTCTTCCGCGGGAAGGACGCCCTCCAGCAGGCGCTGAAGCTGGGCGAGCGGCTCCGCGACGCCGCGACCGTGCCCGACCCCGACACCCTCGCCGAGCTCTACGACCTCCTGCAGCTCGCCGCGGCCGACTGACGATGCGACTCGACTGGCGCGGCGCGCTCGGGATCGCCCTGAGCGTCCTGCTCCTCTGGTGGGTGCTGCACGGCCACGTCGGTGAGGTGCTGAAGGTGCTCGGCGAGTCGAACCTCTGGCTCTGGGGCGCCTGCACCGTCGTCGCGACGTCGATCTTCCCGCTCCGTGCGCGGCGCTGGCAGGCGATCCTGAAGCCCGTCGTCGGCGGCCGCATCCCGGTCCGGCCGCTCTGGCACGCGACGGCGATCGGGATGATGGTGAACAACGTCTTCCCGATGCGCGCCGGCGAGTTCGCGCGCGCGTTCGCGATCACGCGCGAACGGCGCGACGTCCCCTTCTCGGCCTCGTTCGCCTCGCTCGCGGTGGACCGCCTCTTCGACGGCGTCGTCGTCTTCGCACTGATG
>CAZIDS010000093.1:0-10724 GCA_964537945.1 uncultured Gemmatimonas sp.
GTCCCAGCCGGCGCGCGTCACGTCGGTGAGCGGGATCTGCATCGCCGCGCGGTCCGATTCGTCCGCCGCCGGCAGCACACCCTGCACCTCGCCGTGCAGCAGCAGCACGTTGTACCTCACCGCCGGGTCGGGCGTGAGCTCGACCGAGCCCGGCGGCAGGTCGGGCACCGCGAGCACCGAGCAGTCCAGGTGCGGGAAGTGGATCCGCCGCGCCTCGCGGTCGGCGACGTGGATCGGCAGCGCGACCACCTCCTCGCCCTCGCCGCCGGCCGAGCGCGCGGTGAAGCCCTGCTCGAAGAGCCGCAGGATGCAGATCGTCTCCGTAGAGCGCGGCATGTCGTGGTTGCCGGCGACGACGACGACCTGCGTCTCGGGCAGCGCGGCGACCAGCCGCGAGAATTGCCGGAACGCGTGGAGGATCGCGGTGTTCGTCGGGCGGACGGTGTGGAACACGTCGCCGCCGACGAGGATCAGGTCGGGCGCGATCTCGATGCAGCGGTCCACCGCGCGCGCGAAGGCCTGCGCGACGTCCGCTTCGCGCTGGTTGATCCCCGCCGCGGTCTGCCGCTGGTACTGGCGGAACCCGAGGTGGAGGTCGGAGAGGTGAAGGAGCCGCACGCGAGGGGAAATCTAGGCGCGGTGGCCCGGCGGCGGTGCGCGGCGCGCCGCCGCGTCAGCCGTAGGGGTCGTCGCCGGGGACGGGACGGAGGGGGGCCGGCCCGCGCCGCGCCGCCACCTCCGGCGTCGCGCGCTTCCGCAGCTGCGCCTTGAAGAACGCCTTCACGTCGTCGGGCCGCGCCTGCAGCGTGCGGTTGCGCGCCCGCAGGATCCCGTCCTCGTCGTCGCCGGCGAGTGCGAGCGCGTCCTGCACCCAGCCGAGCGTGACCGTCGCATCGAGGCGCCGGAGCGCCTTCGTCACCGCCATCTCGAGCGTGAGCTCCTCCGCCTGCGGGAACCGCTCGACGCCCTCGCGCCCGCCGAGCACGGCCGGCCGCGGGAAGCGCACGAAGACCGGCTGCCCGAAGTGCGGGTGCCGCACCATCAGCTGTCCCTTCTCGAGCGTCGCGAGGCGCGCCTTCGTCGCCGGCGCCAGCGTCTGGTAGCCCGGCGTCGCGAGCTCGTCGGGGTCCATCCGGCCGTAGAGCGTCGTGCCGCTGTTCCCCACCACGCGCCGGTGCACCTGCGAGCGGAACTGCTGCGCGCCGAAGAGCACGAGCCCCAGGTAGCGCCCGCGTTCGGCGATGTCGAGCAGCATCTTCCGCACGTACGTGTCCTGGCCGTCGGCCGGCGCGTACTTGTTCAGCTCGTCCACGAAGACGACCACCTGCTCGACGCCGAGCTGCCGCTTCTCGAGGTGCTCGCGCAGCTGCGAGACGACCCGCGCGAAGACGAGGTCCTGCGCGTCTTCCTCGAGGTTGGCGACGTCGATCACGTAGACGCCGCGGTCCTCGAACGCGCCGAACGGCAGGTCGCTCACGGTGCCGTCGTCGGTGACGAGCCCCTTGCAGCGGGTCGAGATGTTCACGAGCCGGTTGCGCACCTTGCGGATCGTCGCGACGTGGTGCGTGCGCCAGTTCTCGGCGTTCCGCGCCTCCATGCCGCGCAGCAGCTCGCGGAACCACTGCTCGAGGTCGGTGAACGATCGCACCTCGTGCGCCCGCTCGAGGATCGGGTCGGCGAAGTGCTGGTCGAGCACGCGCTCCTTGATGAAGTCGATCAGGGCGTCGGCCTTCGCATCCACGTCGTCCTTGTTGAGCAGCACCTCGGCGTACTGCAGCGTCTCCCGCAGCCCCCAGGTGAGCGGCTGCACGTTCTCCTGCAGCGCCTCGTGCGACCGCAGCGTGGCGAGCTGCGTGCCGCGCGCGCTCCACGGCGCGAAGAAGCGCGCCTTCCGGAACGGCTCGGCCGGCACGCCCAGCCGCGCGTACATCGCGCGGTCCTCGTCGCCGAGCGCCGCCGCGGGCTGGTCGATGAAGCAGAGATCGGGGCCCTTCACGTTGAAGCAGACCGCCGCGACGCGCCCCTTCGACGCCGGGAAGTGCGCGAAGATGCTCGCGAGGAGCCACTCGACGGCGCTCGTCTTCGTCGCGAGCCCGGAGATGCCGGAGATGCTGAGGTGCGCCGCCTCGGGCCCGAGCAGGAAGTCGGCGTCGAGATGCACGGCGGCCTCGGTGCCGCCCGCGCGGTAGAGCCCCACCGGGATCCCGCGCGCCGCGCTGCCGCCGGCATAGGAGTCCATCCGCAGCGCCGACTGCACGTCGGCCTCGGTCGCGAGGTGCACGGTGCCCATCGGCACGGGCTGCAGCGGTTCCTCCGGCACGTGGCGCAGCACCGCCGCCGTGTAGAGTCGGATCTCGGTGCGTTCCGTCGGCGCGCCGGCGCTCGCGCCCGGCTCCCCGTCCGCGCCGAGCACGTCGTGCAGTGGCGTCTGCAGGTCGGTGTAGCCGAAGCCCTCGGTCACGACGCCGAACGTGCGCGGCAGGATGCCGTTGACCGGCCGCGTGCTCTCCACGCGCACGATCGTGCCGATGCCGACCGGCGCGTCGAGGGCGGTCCAGAAATGGAATTCGTGCGGCGTGTTGGGGCGCCGCTCGGTGGCGACGACGCGCCCGAGGACTGGTGTGCTCATCTGAGGATCGCCGAAAGGTACTGCTCGCACTCCCGCACGCCGTAGACCATCACGTCCCACCGCGCGTCGGGGAGCGAGACCGGCGCGCGCTCGGCGAGGATCCAGCGCGAGACGAGGTCGGCGCGGGCCTCGAGGGCCTCCGTGAGCGCGACCTCCACGCGCACGAGCCCGAAGAGCGGCGCCCGCCCCGTGGCGTCGCGCAGGCGCAGGTACCAGGTCGCGACCGGCAGTCGCCGCGGCGAGGTGAGGCGGACCGCCGTCGTGCGCTCCCCATCGCGCAGCCCGAGCACGAGCGGCAGCGCGGCCGCGTCGGTGTAGAGCGTGCGGTGCGACTTCACCACGCCGACGACGCGAGCGCTCGCGGCAGCGTCGGCGCTGCCGCTGATCCCGCCGTCGACGAGGAGCGGTCCCTCGCCGCGCGCCGCCCACGCCGCGACGAGCGACAGTTCGGCCGCCTCGCGCGCGCGCTGCACGGCGGTGAGCGCGCGCGCCGTGTGTTCCTGCGGATGCGCCGCGCCCGCGCCGCCGTCGCCGGTGTCGCGCAGCGGCACGCGTGAGGCGAGCGCGTCGGCGAGGCCGCGCGGCAGCGCCGCGACCGGCGCGTAGAGCGCCTGGGACGTCACCGGCTGCTCCCACGTCCGCATCCGGCGGTCCACGCGCGCGCGCACCGCCGCCGCGACCGCCCCGTGCACGATCGGCACCGGCCCCGCGTGCGCGAGCACGCGCGAACGCTGGATCCCGTCGAGGAAGGCGGCGAATCCCTCGAGCGGCCCGCCGCGCACCGCGCGCACGCGGACCGCGTCCCCTTCCAGCGGCGTCGCCGCCTCGAGTCGCGGCGGCTCATCGGGCGTGCGCATCGCCTCGAGCGTCGCCTCCGGCGCGGTGCCGCCGAGGCCGCTCTCGCGCAGCGCGCGCAGGGCGTCTCGAACGCTTGCCGCCCCCTCGGGCGAGCCATACGTTGGACCCATGCGCAACCCCGTGCTCATCGTGGGCATCCTAGCCCTGCTCTCCGCGTGCGACAAGGCGGAGGAGCAGCCGGCGCCCGAGGTCCCCGCCGTCCCGCTGACGGTCCTCACGCCGACCTCGACCGTCCTCTTCCAGGTGTTCGGCTCGAAGGACGACCCGCGCATCCTGCCGCTCGCGGTCTCCGACGGCGGCCACCTCGCGCCGCTCGTGCTCGACGCGGACGGCTGGCGCCTCCTCGACTCGCTCTTCTTCGCGAAGGGGCGGAAGCTCAGCATCTACCGCAACGGGTCCGACCAGGGCACGATCGAGGTCACGCGCGGGATGTGGAACGACGAGGGCTCGCTCTACACGCTGCCGGGATGCACCGACCTGATGCCGCAGGGCGCGGGCCGCTTCCAGGCGAAGGGCGCGGTGGAGCAGAGCGTCGAGTACCTCGCGTCCTCGACGCCGCTCACGCAGCCGCGCGAGGAGCGCCGCGTCCCGCGCGACGCCGAGGCGAAGGGACGCAGCTTCGGCAGCACCGTCGCCGCGAGCCGCGAGCTCGGCAGCGAGGAGCTCGCGCACCTCGAGTTCATCGCGCGCTGGCTGCCCACGGGCGCCGGCAGCTCCGGGCTCACGTTGATGGCCAGCTACGTCGACCCGAACGCGGGCGACGCCGGCGCGGGCGTCGGCCACAGCGTCATGATCCTCGCCCTCGCCGAGGACTCGGCCGGCACGCTGCTCTCGAGCTACCAGCACGTCTCGAGCGGCGACGCGAAGGAGGTCCGGTTCCAGCGCGTCCTCAATCACGCCGACCTCGACGGCGACGGCGTCGACGAGATCCTCGTCGACGAGTCGACCTTCGGCGGCGGGAGCGAGTTCATGATCCTCAAGCACGCCCAGGGCCGCTGGCGCGGCGTCTTCCGGATCTCGCAGAACTGGTGCCTCGACAAGCGCGAGCGGCGCTGAGCGCCGCCGCCGGCTAGTCGACGCCCATGTCCCACGCCTGCTCGAGGTCCGCCTTCGAGTAGGCGCGGAAGGCCGTCAGCGTCGTCGTGCGCACGAGCCCCGGCACGGTCGGGAACTTCTCCGTCACGATCCGCGCGATCTCCTCGTACTCGCGCACCTTCACGATCACGACGAGATCCCACTCGCCCGAGACCGAGTAGACATCGGTCACGCCCTCGATGCCGGCGAGCGCGGCGGCGCAGCGTGGGATCGACTTCGGCTCGGCGTTCACCAGCACGATGGTCGTGATCATCTCAGGTCGGGAGCGAGGCGGGGAACGGGGGGACGTTGAGCAGCCAGAGGCCCGCGATCCGCGAGCGGGCGTCCACCTCGACGAGGAGGTCCCTCGCCACGCGGTGGACCCGGGCGCTGCGCGACGGGCCGATGCGGAAGTGTATCGTCCGCTCCGCCTCGTCGGCTACCGCCCGGATCGCGGTGTCCACCTCGACCGCCTCGGGTCCCGGCTGCGACGCGCGCCCCGGCACCTGCAACCGCGCGGCGCCGCACGCGTCGGGCGCGGCGAGCGACGCGACGGTGCGCACATCGGGCCAGACGGCCACCTCGACCGCGGCGAGCCGCCCGCCGTTCAGCTCGAACGTGAGCCAGGCACCGTCGGCGCCCTCGAGGTCCATCGAGCCCGTGAGCCCCTCGGCGACGCCCGCCGGTCGCAGGGCCGCGCAGAGGATCTCCGTGTCGGCGTCCCACCGGTATTCGACCGGCGGCAGCTCCGCCTCGCTGATCTCGTCGATGCGCACGTCGAGCGACACTTGGCCTCCAAGCCAGAGTGCCGCGACGCTAGGAGGAGCGGCGCGGCGCCCCGTGAGCCGAAATCTGCCGCCCGGCACCGGAGGCCGCATCCGGGTGAACCCCGGCGCGGCGTCCGGCACCTCCCTCACGCCATCGCGTCGGCGAGCCTCGCCACGCGCGCGCACGCCTCGACCACGAGCGGCTTCGCCGCCGCGTACGAGATGCGCACCCACTCCGGCGTGCGGAACGCCGCGCCGGGCACGATCGCGACGCCCTGCTCCTCGAGGAGCCGCGAGCTGAACAGGGTCCCCGCGTCGGCGCCGCCGGGCACCTTGAGATAGAAGTAGAACGCGCCGGCCGGGTCGAGCACCGTCAGCGCCTTCGAGCCGCGCAGGATCGGCAGCGCGGCATCGCGCCGCGACTTGAACTCGGCCACCATCGCCGCGACCGCGCGCTCCACCGGGTCGCCAAGCGTGAGCGCCGCGAGGGCGGCGTGCTGCGCGACCGTGGTCGCGTTGCTCGTCGTGTGCGACTGCAGCGCGCTCATCGCCTTCGCCACGGCCGGCGGCGAGATCGTCCAGCCGATCCGCCATCCCGTCATCGCGTAGGCCTTCGCCACGCCGTTGACGATGATGAGGTTGTCGCGGCGCGTCGCGACGTCCAGCGCCCCCGACGCCGGCGCGTCGTAGGCGATCCGCACGTAGATCTCGTCGCTGATCACCCACCACCCGCGCGCCGACGCGAGGTCGATGATCGCACGCAGCTCGTCGGCCGAGTAGACCGAGCCGGTCGGGTTGCTCGGTGAGTTCAGCATCACGCCGCGCGTGCGCGGCGTCGCGTGCCGCGCGAGCGACTCGGCGTCCACCTTGAAGCCGCGGTCCGGGTCGCCGCGGACCTCGACGACCGTCGCGCGCGCGAGCCCCACCATCTCGTAATAGCTCGTCCAGCTCGGCGTCGGCACCAGCACCTCGTCGCCCGGGCCGAAGAGCACGACGCACGCGTTGTAGAGCGACTGCTTGGACCCGGTGGAGACGACGACGTCAGCCGGGGCGATCCGCCCCTCCCCGCGCCAGTCCTTGTTCGCCTCGGCTGCGATCGCCTCGCGCAGGGGCGGGATGCCCTCCATCGCCGTGTAGCGCGTCGCACCCTTGTCGAGCGCGGCCTTCGCCGCATCGCGGATCGCCACTGGCGTGTCGAAGTCCGGCTCACCCGCCCCGAGGTCGATCACTTCGCGCCCCTCGGCCTTGAGCGCGCGGGCGCGCTGCGAGACGGCGATGGTCGCCGATTCCTTGAGCTCCGAGATGTTGGCCGACGGGTTGAAGGCCAGGGGTCCGGGCACGATGCGTCCTCCTCGGCGGGGCGAGGGTAGGTGGGGCCAGCGATGTGGGTCGGCGCGGATCGTCGAGGGAGGCGGCTATATTTCCCGACGTCCGACGAAGGATATCCACGCGCCTCCCGGCGCGCCATTGAAAACCGAGGTCCCGCAGTGTCCGCTTCCGAGCGCGCGACGGCTGGAGCCGTCCGTTCCGCCCACGTGGCGCATTTCCTCCCTCCCGACTGGAGCCGGGTCGCCCGGCTCGTCGCCCCCGCGCTCGAGCGCACTGCGCGCGACCTCGCGTCGCCGCAGCTCCTCGTGATCGTCCCAGACGCCGCCGCCGCGGTGGCGCTCGCGCGCGCGCTGGCGGGCACCACCGCTGCGAAGGGACGCCGCATCGTCGCCGCCACCGGGGCCGCCCGCGCCAAGCGCCTCCTCGGCGCCGGCGCCGCGCAGGCCGTCATCGGCGCCCCGTCGGCGCTCGCCCCCGCGCTCGCCGCCTCGGCCCTCAAGCTCGACCAGGTCACGACGCTCGTCTTCGCCTCCGCCGACGAGCTCGATGCCGAGGACGCCGACCTCTCCGCCCTGCTCGCCGAAGTGCCGCGCGGCGCCACGCGCCTCCTCACGGCGCTCGACACCACCGATGGCGTCGAGTCGCTCATCGAGCGACACCTCCACAAGGCGCGCCGCGTGACCGAGGACGTGAGCGGCGCCGGCAGCGTGGCCTCGCTCCGATTCCTCACCATCGCCGGCGACCCGGCTGACGCGCTTCCTGAACTGCTCGACGAGGTCGACGCGCCCACGGCGACCGTCGTCGCCGCCGACGAGGCGGCCGCCGCGTCGGCGCGGGCGGTCCTGTCGGCGATCGGGCACGGCGACGACGCACTCGCGCGCGTGTCCGACGGCGACGTCGCCGCGAACACGGCGCTCGTGGTCATCCTCGGCGTGCCGACCGGCACGGCGTGGGGCCAGGTCGTCGAGGCGAAACCCGCGCAGGTCGTCTTCGTGATCGCCCCGCGTCAGCGCGCGGCGCTGCAGCGCCTCGTCGGCGATGCACCGCTCGCGCCGTTCCAGGCGAAGGGCGCGGTGAGCAAGGCGCGCGCGGCCGAGGCGCGCATGCGCGGCGAGCTGCGCGAGGTGCTCAACACGGGCGTCCCGGCGCGCGAGGTGCTCGCGCTCGAGCCGCTGCTCGGCGAGTTCGACGGCCTCGAGGTCGCGGCCGCCGCGCTCCGGCTCCTCGAGCGCGTGCGCGACGACCGCAACGAGGCCGTGAAGGCTGCCGAGACGCGGATCCGCAAGGAGATGAAGGAGGCACAGGTGGAGAAGGAAGCCGCGGAACGCGCCGAGCGCGGCGATCGTCCGCGCCCGATCCGCTTCGACCACCGCGACGGCCCGCGCACCTTCGGCGACCGTCCCCGCGGCGACCGCCCCCCGCGCGGCGATCGGCCGCCGCGTGGTGACCGCCCACCCCGCGGCGAGGGCCCGCCCCGCGGCGAGCGCCCTCCGCGCGGCGATGGTCCGCGCGGCTTCGGCGACCGCCCGCGTCCGCCGCGCCGCGACGATGACTTCCCGCTCCGCGAGCCGCGCGAGCCGCGCGGCCCGCGCGGCTTCGGGCCGAAGGGCGGCAAGCCCGGCGGTCCGCGCGGCCCGAGGGGTCCGCGGTGACCGGAAGCTTCCAGCTCACGGGCGGGTGGATCGAGGTGATCGCCGGCGTGATGTTCAGCGGCAAGAGCGAGGAGCTCATGCGCCGCGTGCGCCGTGCGATGATCGCGAAGAAGCGCGTGCAGGTCTTCAAGTCGCACCTCGACGACCGCTACGCGGGCGGCATCTTCGCCGTCGGCAGCCACGACGGCCGCACGATCGAGGCGCATCCGGTCGACTCGTCGGCGCAGGTCGCACTGCGGCTCGACCCGCTCGCGCAGGTGGTGGCGATCGACGAGGTGCAGTTCCTCGACGCCGGCATCGTCGCGCTCGCGACCGACCTCGCGGTGCGCGGCCGGCGCGTGATCCTCGCCGGCATCGACACCGACTTCCGCGGCGAGCCGTTCGGCCCGATGCCGCAGCTGCTCTGCGTGGCGGAGGTGGTGGACAAGCTCCACGCGATCTGCGTGCTCTGCGGCAGCCCGGCGAGCCGGAACCAGCGGCTCATCGACGGGAAGCCGGCGGCCTACGATTCGCCGACGGTGATGGTCGGCGGGGCGGAGGCGTACGAGGCGCGGTGCCGGGCGTGCCATGCGGTCGCGAAGGGCGACACGGCGCAGCTCAAGCTCGGGGAGAGCTAGGATCGAGGAGCGAGGGGAAGGGGAAGGATCCGAGTGCCGAGGGTGAGGGATGAGGCCGGAGGGGGAGAGAAGCGCAGTCAGCGCTCCTCTCCCCCTTCGTGCTGCTCCTGTCCGCGACGAGGCTCAGCGCGGCAGCAGCACTTCCTCGAAGTACGCGATCGCCCGAGGGTCGCGCGACTGGCCGAGCCAGAAGATCGCCGAGCGGCGGATCTCGGGGTCGCGGTTCGCCTTCGCGATGCGCAGCAGCGCGGGCACGCCCTCATCCGCCGGCCGCTGCGAGAGTGCGAAGACCGCGCCCTTCCGCACCTCGCGGTCGCCGTTCGGGTCATCCACGATCTCCTGCAGGCCCTTCGTCGCCTCGTCGGCCGCGCCCTGGCTCAGCCAGAAGACGGCGTCGTTGCGCACGCCGCGCGGCCGGCCGACGTCCTTCGCGATCCGCAGCATGCGCGCCCAGGGCGCCGCGCCGCGGGCGAGCATCGCCGGGAAGACGGCGTGCTTCGCCGGCTCCTCACGCCCCGTCTCCGCGATCGAGAGCAGGTAGTCGCTCGCCTCCGCCGCCGGCACGTCACCGAGGTCGGTCGCGATCGTGCCGCGCCAGCGCCCGCCGACGTAGGAGCGCACGTCGGTGACCGCGCCGCGCTCCACGTCGATCACCACGCGCACCGGCCCGGGCTCGCATTCGTCCTCCCACTCCCGGTTCCGCTGGTCCGAGTTCGAGATCGTGTTGGTCCGCCCGTTGCGGCGGATCTGCACGTTGCCGCGGCCGTTGCCGCAGACGCCCTCCGCCGCCTCGTACGAGAAGCGCACGCTCCCCGTCCCCACGCCCAGCACCCGCGAGCGCAGCGACTGCGCCCCGGCGGGGGCGGCCGCGAGCGCGGCCGCCGCCAGCATCAGCATCATCCGCATCGTCGTCGTCCTCACCGTGCGGTCACTTGTTGATCAGCTCTTCGAGGAACTTCACCGCCCGCGGGTCGCGCGACTGCGAGAGCCAGAAGATCGCCTGCTTGCGCAGCTCGCGATCCTGCTCGCGCCGCGCGATGTCGATGATCTTGTCCACCGCCGCCGTGTCGCGCCGCTGCGAGAGCGTGAAGATCACCTGCTCGCGCAGGTCGCGGTCCTCGCCCGCCGAGTCGTAGATGTCGGCGAGGTCCTTCACCGGCGCGCCGCTCTGGCCGGCCCAGAAGAGCGCCTGCTTCCGCATGTCCGAGTCGAGGTTCCGGTCCTTCGCGCGGTCGAGCAGGAAGCGCGAGTTCTCGGGCGAACGGTCCTGCGAGAGCGAGAAGAGCACCTTCTCGCGCACCTCGTCGTCCTCGATCGTCGTGAAGATCTCGCGCAGCAGCGCCGCGTTCGCCGGGTCGCGCGTCTGGCCGAGCCAGAAGATCGCCTCGCCCCGCACCTCGTCGCTCACGTCGCGGCGCCGCACGAAGTCGCGCAGCACGCGGCCGGCGCGGTCGTTCCGCGTCTGCGAGAGCGAGAAGATCGCCTTCTTCTGCATCTCCTCGTCCGGCGCATCGCGCAGCAGGATCTGCTCGAGCACCTCGGCCGCGCGGTCGGAGCGCGTCTGCGAGAGCCAGAAGACCGCGTCCTCGCGCGTCTGCCGGTCGGGGTCGCCCTTCGCCACCTCGACCAGGATGTCCACCGCCTCGTCGCGGTTCGTCTGCGAGACGATGAAGACCGCCTTCCGCCGCAGCAGCTCCGAGCACTTGTCGCGGCGCTGGAGGACCTTCTTCAGGACCGGGAGCGCCTGGTCGGCGTTCATCTGCATCAGCGCGTTGAGCGCCTCGATCCGCTCGTCGTC
>CAZIDS010000094.1:0-10596 GCA_964537945.1 uncultured Gemmatimonas sp.
CGGCTCCTCGAACCGCACGCGCGCGAGCTCGATCGTGAGGCGACCGCCGTCGGGCATCGCGTCGCGCGCGTTCACCGCGAGGTTCATGATCACCTGCTCGAGCTGGCCGGCGTCGATCCGCACGCAGGACGACTCGTCGGCGATGCGGACGACGATGGCAAGCTGCTGCCCGAGCAGACGGCGGAGGAGCTTCTCCATGCCGCGCACGATCTCGGCGACGTTCACCACCTTCGGCTCGCTGGCCTGCGCGCGCGCGAACGCGAGCAGCTGGCGCGTGAGCGCGGCGGCGCGGTCGGCGGCGTGCGAGATCTCGCGCACGTCGGCCGCGCGGCCGTCGTCGGCCGGCATCGCGTCGAGCACGAACTCGGCGTACCCCTTCACTGCGGTCAGCAGGTTGTTGAAGTCGTGCGCCACGCCGCCGGCGAGCCGCCCCAGCGCCTCCATCTTCTGCGACTGCTCCAGCTGCTGCTGCAGCGTGCGGAGGTTCGAGATGTCGTGCGCGACGCCGGTGATGCGGAGCGGCGCGCCGAGCGCGTCGCGATGCACGCGGCCGCGCGTCACGCACCAGCGGTAGCTGCCGTCGGTCGCCCGGAGCCGGAACTCCGCCTCGAAACGGTCCTCGCGGCTGCGGTCGTGCAGCGCGAGCTCGATCACGCTGCGCACCGCCGCGGCATCGTCCGGATGCACCACCGCACGATAGTCCTCCATCGTGCCGCCGAACGTCCGCGGGGCCATCCCGGCGAGCTGCTCCAGCTCCGCCGACCAGGAGACCGCGTTCGTCGCGAGGTCCCACTCCCACGTGCCCACGGCGGCGGAGGCGAGGATCGTCCGCAGCCGCTCCTCGCTGCGCTGCAGCGCGAGGTCGGCGAGCCGGCGTTCCAGCGCGACCTTCAGCATCTCGGCGATCGCGTCGAGCAGCTTCTGCTCCTCCGGCAGCCAAGCGGGGCTCCCGGCCGGCACGTCCTCCTTCCGCAGCGACGCCGCGATCTCGCCGTCCTCGCCGTCCCGCAGCGTGAAGCGGGTGCTGAGCGTGTACGGCGCGCGCGGATCGAAGCTGTTCACGCCGGCGGCGGCCCGGCCGGCGCGCACGTAGGCGCCGGTCGCGCTGGCGTAGTGGAACGCCGGCGGCAGCAGCGCCGCGATCCGCCGCACCAGGTCCTCGACCGAGGCCCCGTCGTCCTGCACGAGTTGCGCGACGGCGTGCAGCGCCGTCGCCTCCTTCACCCGCTCGCCGAGGTCGTGCAGCACGCGGTCACGCTCCTCGCCGGCGAGCCGGCGCTCCGTGACGTCCTCGGCCATCCCGATGATCGCCGTCGGCGTGCGGTCGGCGGCGCGCAGCACGGAGACCGACAACCGCGCCCAGACCACACGGCCGTCCGCCCGGAGGAAACGCTTGTCGAGCTGGTAATCCTCGCGGATCCCCTCGATCATCTCGGCGAAGAGCGCCGCGTCGATGTCGGCGTCGTCGGGATGCGTGAACTCCGTGAAGACCATCTGCTGCAGGGCGTGCTCGCCGTAGCCGAGCATCCGCTGGAGTGCGTCGTTCGCGCGCACGACGCGGCCGTCGAGGCCGACGAGCGCGATCCCCATCGGTGAATGTTCGAAGACCGACCGGAAGAGGGCGTCGTTCGCGACGAGCCTCGAGGGGTCTGGTCCCCGGCGGGGGCCGCGACGGCCGCGGTCAGGCATCGCGCGGCACGACGCTCTCGGACCGGAGGACGTAGCCCCGTCCGCGCACCGCGTCGAGGACCGCCGTCGACCCGCTTTCCTTCAGCTTGCGCCGCAGCCGGCTCACCGTCGCCTCGACCACATTCGTCCGCGTGTCGAAGCGCATCTGCCAGACCCGCTCGAGCAGGTCGGCACGCCCCACGATCTCCTCGGGGCGCGAGACCAGGTGCGAGAGCAGCTGGAACTCGCGCGCCGTGAGGTGCATCTCCTGCTCGCCGACCCGCACCCGCTGCGTCACGCGGTCGAGCGTCACGTTCCCGAGCCGCACCGTCTCCGAGGTGGTCGCGCCGCCGCGGCGGATCGCCGCGCGCACGCGTGCACGCAGCACGGCGTTCGACACGGGCTTCACGAGATAGTCGTCGGCGCCGGCATCGAGGCCGCTCACCAGCACCTCGTCGCTCCCGTTGCTCGTCATGATCATGATCGGGCAGGTCCGGCCCGCGCGCCGGAGCGCGTAGATCACCGACAGGCCGCTGCGGTCCTCGAGGTCGAGGTCCACGATCACGAGGTCATACGGGACCGAGAGTGCCTTGGCGCGCCCCTCGTCCGCCGTGAACGCCGTGTCGGTGCTGATCCCCGCCTCGCCGAGCACCTTGTGGGCCCAGCCGCAGACCATCGGTTCGTCATCAATGACCAGCGCGCGCATCAGGGACTCCGTGAAGTTGTCCCCAGTATCGGCCGAACCTCACGGAACTGTAATGCAACGGTTATCGGCCTGTTCTCGGCCCCGGGGCATTCCTGCCGAAGTTCCTTGGCAGAAGGGATGAGGGACCGAACACGCCCGACTGGAAGCGGTGTGTCTGAGGTTCCGAGCGGTCACTTGCGTGAAGGGCGCACGTGGCCGCTTTCCCATTGTAGGTACCTCGCCGCGGGTCTCGATGCGATCGCGTTGACCTAACGCTGACGCGGGCTTGCAGTTACGCCCGCGCCCCTGACAGGGTAGCGTTGGCGTCCCCACCCACCGAGGATCGGAATGACCCGCTCGTTCGGCGCCCGCCTCCTGCGCGGCGCCGCCCTCCTGGCCCTCGTCGACGGCATCTGGGCCATCGTCCTCACGATGGCGTACGGCCGTCCCCCGATGAGCGTGTGGAACGGCGTCGCCTCGGCCGCCTTCGGCGCCGAGATGCTGGAGGCCGGCTGGAAGGGCGTCGCGATCGGGCTCGCGATGCACGTCACCACCGCCACCTGGTGGACGCTGGTGTGGGTGACGGCGGAGTCGAACATCAAGCCGCTCCAGAAGTGGACCTCGTCCACCGCGGGGATGCTCCTCGTCGCGGTGATCTACGGTCCGATCATCTGGATCTGCATGTCGGGGCTCGTGATCCCTACCATGACCGGGCGTGCGCTCACGGTGACGGGGCGCTGGTTCATCCAGCTCGCGGGGCACGCGGTCTTCGTCGGACCGCCAGTCCTGTTCGGCGCGCGTCGGACGTAGGACTTCGCGTCAGCGGCATCCTGACAGGGGGTCAGGGGAACTTGGACTGACCGTTATATCTCCCGCGGCGCATATTGCCGTTAATGGAGACTCACGCCGCGCGTCCGGGACCGCGGATGGCCAGCCGCGTCTGGGTGATGGTCCTTTTCATCGTCGCCGGCTCGGTGGCGGTGATCGGCATCGGGATGGGGCTGCAGTACTATCGGCTCCCCTTCGCCGAGCGGCCCTTCTCCGACTTCTATGATGACCTGCGGCCCGCGGGCCGCCTCGGGCTCCGCTACGGCATCATCGGCTTCGCGCTGATCACCGTCGGCGTCATCCTCTACTCGGCGCGCAAGCGCATCAAGGCGCTGGCCCGGCTCGGCAAGCTCAAGTTCTGGCTCGAGTTCCACATCTTCCTCTGCACGGTCGGGCCCTTCCTCGTGATGCTGCACACGAGCGGCAAGGTCGGCGGGCTCGTGTCGATCGCGTTCTGGAGCATGGTGGTGGTCGCGAGCTCGGGGATCTTCGGGCGCTACGTGTACACGCGGATCCCGAAGACGATGCAGGGCGGGTTCGCGGACCTCGCGTCGATCCGTACGCAGCGCGCCGAACTGCTCGCCGAGCTCGAGAAGGGACTTGGCCAGCGGGTGGCGCAGGTGGAGCGGCTCATCACGCCAGCCACGGCGCCGAAGCAGGAGAGCCTCTTCGGCGCGATCGTCGCGGCGGTGCGCTTCGACCTCACGCACCGGCGGACGCTGCGGCAGGTCACGAAGGCGCTCGCCGGCGCGCCGCTCACGTCGTCGCAGCGCACCCGCGTGATCCGGCTGGTGGAGCGGCAGCTGGAGGTGGAGCACCAGATGGCGCACCTGCAGCCCTTCCAGCGGCTCTTCCGGTACTGGCACATCCTGCACCTGCCGCTCGCGATCACGATGTTCATCATCGTGGCCGTGCACGTCACGGTGGCGACCCTCTTCGGCTTCGGGTTCACGTGACGCGGGCGGCGCGGCTTCCGTGGGCCGTGCGACTCGCGCCTCTCGCGCGGCTCGCAGCGGCGGGGCTGCTGTTCATCCTCGCCGCGCCGCGCGCGGAGGCGCAGCTCATCTCGCCCGGGAAGCTCGCGCGCGCGCACGCCTCGCTCGAGGGCGTCGGCAACTGCACGCAGTGCCACGACCTCGGCAAGTCGGGCATCGCGAACGCGAAGTGCCTGCAATGTCATGAACCGCTGCGAGCCCGCGTGGAGGCGAAGAAGGGCCTGCACGCGACCTACGGCGCGCGCACCTGCGCCGCCTGCCACAAGGACCATTTCGGCGTCGACTTCCAGCTCGTGCGGTTCGACACCGCGACCTTCGACCACCGGCGTGCGGGATTCGAACTGCGGCTCGCGCACCTCGAGGAGGGCTGCCGGAGCTGCCACAAACCCGAGCTCGTCGCCGATCCGGGCGTGCGGGCCTACGCGACGCGGCACCAGGTGCTCGGGCGGACCTTCCTCGGGCTCGGCACCACCTGCGCCGCCTGCCACCGCGACGACAACGTGCATGGCACGCAGTTCGGCACGCGCACCTGCACCGCCTGCCATGACGAGGCGACGTGGAAGAAGGCGCCGGCGTTCGACCACGACTCTTCACGCTACGCCCTGACGGGGAAGCACCGCACGGTGGCCTGCGCGAACTGCCACAAGCCGATGCGCGTGGCGGGGATCGCCGAGCCGGTGACGCGCTACGCGGGCGTGAAGGCGCAGGCCTGCCTCGACTGCCACGTGGACGACCATCATCGCGGGGCGATGCCACGCACCTGCGAGCAGTGCCACTCCACCGACGGCTGGCGCGTGCTGCGGGACCGCTCGGGCTTCGAGACGCGATTCGACCACGCGGTTCGCACGCGGTTCGCGCTGGCCGGCGCGCACGCGTCGCTCGCCTGCGCGAGCTGCCACGACCCGCGGCGGCCGGCCTCGGCGACGATCAGGATGACGTGGCTGCCGGCGTCGCTGCGCGCAGTGTACCCGCCGCCGGTCGCCGCGGCCTGCACTTCCTGCCACGTGGACGCGCACGAGGGCACCTTCGCCCGGTCGCCCGGCGGCGCGAACTGCACGCAGTGCCACGGCGAGGGAAGCTGGCTCCCGAGCCTCTACGACCTCGCGCGGCACAATCGCGAGACGTACGTGCTCACCGGGGCGCACGTGACCGTGCCCTGCGCGCAGTGCCACCAGCCCGTGCGGCCGGGCGGGCCGCCGAGGTTCAAGCTGCCGTCGCGCGAATGCGCCGACTGCCACAAGACGGCCGATCCGCACGCGGGGCAGTTCCCGCAGCGCGCCTGCACCGAGTGCCATGTCACCGACAGCTTCCGCATCGCCGCGTTCGACCACGCGAAGACGCGCTGGCCGCTCGACGGCGCACACCGGAACGTCGCCTGCGCCAAGTGTCACGCCGTGACGACGGGCACTGACGGAAAGACCTTCGTGCGGTACCGTCCGCTCGAGACCACCTGCCGCGCCTGTCACGGCGCGGTGACCCCGAGGCGTCCATGAGCACCACCAGGGCGGCCCTCCTCGCAGTACTGCTCGCGCTGCCGGCCGGCCTCGCGCTCGGCCAGCAGGCGCCTTTGCCGTCCAATCCGCACGGGCCGCTCAAGGCCGGCGTGGACTGCTCCGACTGCCACACGTCCGCCGACTGGAAGAAGCTCCGGCCCGACCCGAAGTTCGACCACTCGCGCCAGACCGCCTTCGCGCTCACCGGCGGCCACGCCACGGTCACCTGCGCGCGCTGCCACCTCGACCTCCGCTTCGACGAGCCGAAGGCGGACGGCAACGCCTGTGCGACCTGCCACGTGGACGTGCATCGCGGCAACCTCGGCGTGGACTGCGCCCGCTGCCACAACACGAACGACTTCCGCGACGTCGAGGCGCTCTCGCTGCACCAGCGCACCGCGTTCCCGCTCACCGGCGCGCACGTGACGACGCCCTGCGAGGCCTGCCACAAGACCGATCGCGCGGGGACGTTCGCGGCCGTGCCGCGCGACTGCGTCGCCTGCCATCAGGGCACCCTCGCCCGCGCCGCCGCGTCGGGCGTCGACCACTCCGGCTTCCCGCGCGACTGCGCGCAGTGCCACGTCACGCTCGGCTGGTCGGGCGGCACGAACTTCGACCACGCGACGGCGTCCCAGGGCTTCGTGCTCGAGGGGGCGCACACCGTGCAGCGCTGCGTCGCCTGCCACACGATGCCGGGCTTCGCGCTCCGCTTCGCGCCAGCGCCGGCGAGCAACCAGGATTGCGTGGCCTGCCACCAGGCGGACTACACGCGCGAGCACGGCGGGCAGGGCTATCCCACCACCTGCACCGACTGCCACAACCCGAGCAACTGGGGCGCGAACTTCGACCACGCCGTGGTCGGCGGCGGCTTCGCGCTGCAGGGCGCGCACGCGCAGCGCGCCTGCGCGGCCTGCCACAACCAGCCGAGCAATGCACTGAAGTGGACGCCGCCGCCGGCGGGGAACAGCGACTGCGTCGCCTGCCACCTCCCCGACTGGCAGCGGGAGCACGCGGTGCAGCAGTTCCCGCAGACCTGCACCAGCTGCCACACGCAGAGCAACTGGAACTCGACCTTCAATCACGACGCCACCGAGTTCCGGATCAACTCGGGACCGCACCGCGGCAAGTGGGCCTCCTGCGCCACCTGCCACACGGCGCCGGGCGACTACAAGGTCTTCACCTGCCTCACCTGCCACACGCAGACGCAGACGAACAACCAGCACCAGGGGCGCAACGGCTACTCGTACGACAGCCAGCGCTGTTACGCGTGCCACAACCGCTGACCCTGCGGCGCGTCGCGGGATGCGCGGCGCTGTTCGGCGGTCTCGCGCTCCCCGCGGCGTCCCTCGCGCAGGCGACGCCGCGGCGCGCGGTGGTGGTGCAGGTCGCGGGCGCGACGCTCTACCTGAATGCCGGCACCGACGCCGGGCTGCGCACGGGCGACACGCTTCTGGTGCGCCGCGTGATCGACGGCCCGCTCGCGGGGTCGCTCGTGGTGGTCGGCGCATCGGCGACGCGGTCGGTCCTCAGCTTCGCCGGACCGGCCTTCTCCGTGACGCGCGGCGATACGCTCCTTTACGTGCCGCGCGCGGAAGCGAGCGCCGCCGTCTCGGTGGCGGTGCCGGCGACGCCGCCGGCGCGCGCGCCGCCCGTCGCGGCGCCGGCGCAGCCGCGCGCCCGGGTCGACGGCACCGTCGGCGTGGAGATGTGGGGCTCGCACTCGGAGACGGTCGGACTCGGCAGCCAGCCTCTCCGCACCACGCGCGACATCGGCATGCCGGCGGTGCGCTTCAACACGCTGGTCAGCGGCGACCGTTCGAGCCTGCGCGTGAACATCCGGGCCCAGCAGCTCACGGGCCCCGATGGCCTCTGGGACAACCAGACGCGGATCCGCATCTATGAGGCCCGCTACGACCTGCGCCTGCGCGGCGCGCAGCTCACCGTCGGGCGCTTCTATTCCGACTTCGATCACATGAGCGCCTTCTGGGATGGCGCCAGCGTGCGCTTCGGTGACGAGCAGGGACTGAGCGCCGGCGTCGCCGCGGGCTTCGAGCCGGAGCGGGGGAACGAGATCGTCTCGTTCGACCGCCCGAAGGCGTCGGCCTTCGTCGGGACACGGCATCGCGGCGAGCGGGTCTCGCTCGAGACCGACCTCGCCTTCACCCAGACGATGCCGTCCGACCGCGCGCAGTGGCGCAGCGGCGCCGACTTCGCGCTCTACCTGCGCGCGGGCCGCTTCTCGCTCACGGGCGACCTCGAGGCGACGCCGCCGACGCCGATGGGGCGCTGGGGCGTCTCGCGCGCCCAGCTGCGCACGTCGATGCCGGCCGGCCAGCGCGGCACCTTCTACGCCGCGGCCGTCAGCGACCGGCTCACGCCGCTCGATACCGCGCTCCTCGCGCCCTTCTCGCGCCGCGACCGCGTCACCTCCGGGTTCAGCCTCTTCACCGCGGGCGGCGCGTTCTTCGACGTGAATGCGTCGCTCAACGACCCCGGGCAGGACGCGAGCGGATACGCCGCGGGCGCCACGCTCTCGGTGCCGCGCGTGCTCGCCGGCGGGACCGTCTCGATGCACGGGAGCTGGTTCGACGACGGGAACGGGACCGGCTTCCTCGCGAGCCCGGCGGTCGAATACCGCCTGCGCGGCGCGCGGATCCGCGGCGGCTACCAGTTCTACTCGGTCGACCAGCCGAGCGGGATGGTGCAGTCGCATGCCGTGGACCTGCGGCTCTGGCAGCCGTTCGGCCCGCGGATGAGCGGCGTGCTCCAGGCGAGCCAGCGCTTCGGCCACAACCTGTCGAGCACGACGCTCTTCACGAGCTTCGAGGTGCGGTTCTGATGGACGACACGCTGCTGCTCCTGGTGATCGCCGTCGTGCTGGTGGGCGGCGTGATGCTGCCCTTCATCCTGCGTTCGCGCCGACGCGACGAGCAGGCCACCGCCGCCGCGGTCGAGGCGCACCAGCAGGGGCTCGACGAGCCGCTCACGCTGCACCCGGTGGTGGACCCCGACCGCTGCATCGGCACCGGCAGCTGCATCGACGTCTGCCCCGAGGGCGACGTGCTCGTGCTGCGCGACGGGCAGGCCTTCCCGGTGCAGCCCGCCTGCTGCGTGGGGCACGGCCTCTGCGAGCGCTCCTGCCCGGTCGACGCCATCCAGCTCGTCTTCGGCACCGCAAAACGGGGCGTGGACCTCCCCCGCATCAAGGGGAACTTCGAGTCGAACGTGCCCGGGCTCTACGTCGTCGGCGAGCTCGCGGGGATGGGGCTCATCCGCAACGCGTTCGAGCAGGGGAGGCAGGTCATCGACGGCATCATGAAGCAGGGGATGGGCTCGCGCGAGGCGGGCGCGGCCGACATCCTCGTCGTCGGCTGCGGACCGGCCGGCCTCGCCACCTCGCTCTACGCGCTCGAGCGCGGCCTCGGGCTCAAGACGCTCGAGCGCGAGGACATCGGCGGCACGGTGCGCCTCTTCCCGCGCAAGAAGATGGTGATGACGCGCCCGCTCATCGTGCCCGGCTACGGCAAGCTCACCGGGCCCGAGATCCTCAAGGAGCGCCTCATCGACCTCTGGGGCGAGATCGTCGAGACGGCGGGGCTCGAGGTGAGCACGCAGGAGGGCGTCGAGCGCGTGGTCGCCCGCGACGGCGGCTTCGACGTGATCACCGCGCAGGGCATGCACCGCGCCAAGCGCGTGGTGCTCGCCATCGGCCGGCGCGGCACGCCGCGCAAGCTCGGCGTGCCGGGCGAGCAGCTGCCCAACGTCCTCTACCATCTGGAGGAGGCCGAGGCCTACACGCGTGACCGCATCCTCGTCGTCGGTGGCGGCGACTCGGCCATCGAGGCGGCCCTCTCGCTCGCGGAGCAGCGCGGCAACACCGTGCGCATCTCCTACCGCGGCGAGAAGTTCGGGCGGCTCAAGCCCGCCAACCGCGACCGCATCGAGCGCGCCATCGAGGCCGGCCGCATCGAGGTCCTCTGGAAGACGACGCTGAAGGAGATCGGCCGCGCCGAGGTGCGTTACCAGGACGAGCGGCTCGGCATCGATTGCGCGCTCGCGAACGACGTCGTCTTCATCTTCGCGGGCGGCGAACTTCCCACCGCGTTCCTGCAGGCCTGCGGCGTCGCGATCGACACGAAGTTCGGCGCGCCGCGCTGACGCCCGCTCCTCATTCGCTCACCGATCCGATGACGACCCCGAAGTTCTGCCGGCAGTGCGGCACCGCGCTCACCCCCTCGGCGCACTTCTGCGCGAACTGCGGGCTGAACCTCGGCGCACCGGCCTCACCCGCCGGTGGCGCGGCGGCGGCACGACCCCTCGCCGCCATCGTTCCCTGGTTCATCCTCGCGTCGCTGCTGATGGCCGTCTTCGGCTACCTGGTCGGTTCACGGAGCGCGCCGGCCGCGGGCGCGGCGGGCGTCGCGGGCGCCACGGTCGCGGACGGCGGCGACGGCCCGATCGTCTCCGCGCCGGACATCTCGACCCTCTCGCCCGAGGAGCGGGTGGACCGGCTCTTCAACCGCGTGATGACCCTCTCGGCGGCCGGCAAGCGGGACTCCGTCGCCTTCTTCGCGCCGATGGCGATCAATGCGCTCGCCGCGCTCATGCCGCTCGACCTCCATCGCCGCTACGACCTCGGGCTGATCCACCTCGCCGCGGGCGAGGATGCCGAGGCGCGCGCGCAGGCCGACACGATCCTCGCGGCGCAGAAGACGCATCTGCTCGGCCTCGCGCTCGCGATGCGCGTCGCGGCCGCGGAGGGGCGCACGGCCGACGCCAAGCGCCTCGGCGCCCTGCTCACCGCGTCGGCGGCGCGCGAGCGCGCGACCGGGAAGCAGGAGTACACCGACCACGCGCCCGACATCGCCGAGGCGCTCGACGAGGCCGCGGGGCGGCGCGTCAGCCCGCTCTCACGGCCGCGTTGACG
>CAZIDS010000095.1:0-10506 GCA_964537945.1 uncultured Gemmatimonas sp.
AGGCGATCGTCTCGCCGGAGTGGGTGAAGGAGTCCGTGCGGCCGCAGTCGCATCCAGGCGGCCCCAGCGGCCCGGTGAAGTACGGGCTCAAGTGGTGGCTCTATCCGGATCCCGCCGACGCGACGCGCTACCGGTGGGGCGGGTCCGGCTTCGGCGGCCAGCTGCCGATCGCGTTCCCCGAGCTCGACCTCATCGTCGTCTTCAACGCCTGGAACATCCTCCCCGGGCGGCCCGGCCTCCCGCGCACGCAGGCGGAGCGCGTCGCGCGCGCCGTGCAGGGCCGTTGACCGCGCGATGAGCTCGCGCTTCCCCTGGGCGCGGTGGTCGGACGAGGACCTCGTCCTGCTGCGCTTCAAGGACCTCGGGCTCTCGCTCGCCGGCACCTGGGTGCAGCGGTGCGTGGACGAGCTGCACGACGAGCTCGACGAGCGCGGACTCCGCCTGAAGCCGCACGTGTGGGTGAGCGACGAGTGGTTCTCGCCCGGCGGCGTGAGTGGCTTCGCGGTGCCGTTCTACCTGCTGCACCCTCGCCTGATGAAGCTCGAGCGCACGCAGCTCATCGAGGCCGAGGGCGGCACGCACCACGAGTGCATGAAGATCATGCGCCACGAGTGCGGCCACGCCATCCAGCACGGCTACCAGCTGCATCGCCGCAAGGAGTGGACTCGTCTCTTCGGCCGTTCGAGCACGCGCTACCCCGAGGCCTATCGGCCCAATCCCGCGAGCAAGCGCTACGTGCAGCACCTGCGCCGCTGGTACGCGCAGAGCCATCCCGACGAGGACTTCGCCGAGACCTTCGCCGTGTGGCTGCGGCCGCGCAGCGACTGGCGCAAGCGCTACGCGGGCTGGCCGGCGCTGCAGAAGCTCGAATATGTCGACCGCCTGATGGCCGACCTCTCCGGCGTGGTGCCGTCGCACCGCAACCGCGAGGTCGTGGATCCGCTGCGCTCGCTCAACCGCACGCTCTTCGAGCACTACACCTATCGCCGCGCGATCTACTCGGTCGAGTACCCCAAGCACTATGACGATGACCTGCAGCGCCTCTTCTCCGACGAGCGGCGCCATCGCGCGCGCCCGACCGCGGCCAGCTTCCTCCGCCGGCATCGCGCCGACATCCGCCGCATCGTCTCGCGCTGGACGGGCGAGTACCAGTTCTCCCTCGACAAGGTGCTTGGCGACATGATCGGCCGCTGCAAGGAGCTCCGGCTCCGCGTGCCCGGGAACGAGCGCCAGCTGCTGACCGACTTCCTCGTGCTCCTCACCGCGCGCACGATGGGCTTCCTCGTCGGCCAGGGCCGCCGCGACTGGATCGCGGTATGAAGAAGCTCACCATCCTCGTCCTCACGCATCCCGACCTCGTCCCGCCCGAGGAGGACGGCGTCCTCTCGAAGCGCGAGGCGTTCGAGGTGAAGACCGAGTACGACGTCGTCTCGACGCTGCGCGAGGTCGGCCACGACGTCCAGGTGCTCGGCGTCCAGTGGGAGCTGCAGCCCATCCGCGAGGTCGTGGACCGCATCAAGCCCGACATCGTCTTCAACCTGCTCGAGGAGTTCCACGGCGAGACGATGTACGACCACAACGTCGTCAGCTTCCTCGAGCTGATCAAGATGAAGTACACCGGCTGCAACCCGCGCGGGCTGATGCTCTCGCGCGGCAAGGCGCTCTCGAAGAAACTCCTCGCCTACCACCGCATCCGCGTCCCCGACTTCGCCGTCTTCCCGCTCGGTCGCAAGGTGCGCCGCCCGCGGCACCTGCACTTCCCGCTCATCGTGAAGTCGCTCATCGAGCACTCGTCGGTCGGGATCTCGCAGGCCTCGCTCGTCGAGAGCGACGAGAAGCTCGTCGAGCGCGTGGAGTTCATCCACGAGCGCGTCGGCACCGATGCGATCGCCGAGCAGTTCATCGCCGGCCGCGAGATCTACGTCAGCGTGCTCGGCAACGAGCGGCTCGCGGCCTACACGCCTTGGGAGCTGATCGTCGGCAAGCAGGAACCCGACGCGCCGCTCATCGCCACCGCGAAGATGAAGCACGACCCCGACTACCAGAAGAAGAAGGGGATCGCGATCCGCGCCGCCGAGCAGGTGCATCCGGACGTCGAGGCGCGGCTGCTGCACGACAGCAAGCGCATCTACCGCATCCTCGAACTCTCGGGCTACGCGCGCCTCGACTTCAGGCTCGACGAGGAAGGGCGCCCCTGGTTCCTCGAGGCGAACCCGAACCCCGACATCGCGCGCGAGGAGGAGTTCGCGCAGGCGGCGGCGTTCGACGGGATCCCCTACCCCAAGCTCCTCGAGCGGATCGTCCGGCTGGGGCTGCGGCAGGACTGACCCGCAGGCGCCGTTCGTGACGGTCCGCTCAACATTCGGGGCCTCCGAGCCGTAACTGAGGTATATGACCCGCACGCCTTTCCGCGCCGCGCTAGCGGCGCTTTTCGCATGTGCCCCCCTCGCCTCCGCGCAGGAAGGGGCCGCGCCGCGCGCCGATGCTCCGGCCGTCGTGGCGCCTGCTGTCGCACCGACTGCCACGCCGGCTGGCGCCACCGCGCCCGCCCGTCGCACCGCGCCCGTCGTCGACACGCGCCTCCGCGTCTTCCTCGACTGCCCGTCCGGCGGCTGCGACCGCAATCACCTGATCACCGAGCTCCCCTTCGTCCTCTGGACGCAGGACCGCCTCGATTCCGACGTGCACCTGCTGATCACGCGCCTCGGCACCGCCTCCGGCGGCGGCGAGTACACCTACACCTTCCTCGGCCACAAGCGCTTCGAGTCGCGCACCGACACGCTCGTCTCCTTCGTGCCGCCGAACGCGACCGACGAGATGCGCCGCCGAGAGATCGCGCGCGTGGCGAAGATCGGCCTCGCGCCCTTCGCGATGCGACTCCCCGGCGCCGAGCGCTTCTCGGTGCGCTATGACGCGCCCGCCGACGCGCCCGCCGCCCCGGCGCTCAGCGCGCTGCAGGATCCGTGGGACTTCTGGGTCTTCCGCCTGCGCGGCAACGGCTCGGGCATCGCCGAGAGCCGGTCGAGCAGCTACGACTTCAGCTCCGGGATCAACGCGTCGCGCGTCACCGAGGAATGGAAGGTCTCGTTCAATGCGCAGCAGCAGTACCGGCAGAACCACTACAAGTTCTCCGACGGCTCGGAGCGCGAGTTCGCGCTTCGGAGCGCCGAGGCGAGCGCCCGCCTCGTGAAGAGCGTCGACGCGCACTGGTCGGTCGGCGCGCGCGCCTCGGCCGGCTTCTCCGAGTTCAACAACATGCAGTCGAGCAGCGGCCTCGACGTCTCGGCCGAGTACAACGTCCACCCGTGGAGCGAGGCGACCAGCCGTCAGCTGATCGCGCTCGTCGCGGTCGGCGTGCGCCACCACGACTACCACGAGCGCACGATCTACGACCGCACCGCCGAGGTGCGCCCGGTCGCGCGGCTCATCGCCGCCGGCGAATCGCGGCAGATGTGGGGCACGCTCGACGCGCAGCTGCGCTATAGCGCCTACCTGCACGACACCCGGGCGTACAGCGTCAGCTTCAGCGGCCGCACCAATGTCCGCCTCACTCGCGGCCTCTCGCTCGAGCTCGGCGGCGACGCGGCCAAGGTGAACGACCAGCTCTACCTGCCGCGCGGCGAGGCCAGCGACGACGAGGTGCTCACGCGCCAGCGCGCGCTCGCGACCGCCTACCGCCTCAGCGGTTCGGTCGGGCTCAACTTCACTTTCGGCTCGATCTACAACTCGATTGTCAACCCGCGGCTCGACGACCTCGGCGGCTGATCCGCCGGCGGGTCACTCGAGGATCTTCATCGCGAAGATCACCATGTTCCCCGCCGGGTCCTGGACGACGTATTCGTCCATCCCGTAGAACGTCTGCCGCCGCGGAACGACGGCCTTCGCCTTGCCGAGGTCCTTGATCGCGCCGTCGAGGTCGTCGATCTCGAGGAAGAGGAAGGTCCCGCCCATCGGCTGCTCGGCGATCGGCGGGAGGTCGGCGGCGACGCTCGCGCGCGACTGGTACATGAGCTCGACGCCGTCCTTCACCAGGATCGCGAAGCCGAGCGAGTCCTCGTGCGGCACCTCGGCGACCTTCACCCAGCCGAGCTTCTCCCAGAAGGCGACGCAGGGTTCGACCTTCTCGACCATCAGGACGGGCGTCAGCTTCTTCGCGGCGTGCGGCACGGCGGGCTCCTGTGCTCTGGGACTGCGAGTGCGGATGGCTCGGGACGATGCTGGTGCTGCGTCTCAAGGCGCTTGGGTTCGCTTCTTTTGCGCTCGGACCATGTTCTCGTGCACGCGCACGGCTTCCTGCAGGAGTTCCGGATCCGCCATGATCCGGCGCAGCACGGCCATTCCGTCGTCGCCGAGGACGCGCGGCACAGCGGAGATGAGTGGTATCCGTGACATCCCGATCGAATCGTCGAGAAGGAGTTCGACAAGGAGGTCCCGCTCGGACCGTCGAAGCTGTCGTGCAGCGGCGAATCCGAGCGAGTTCTTTACTTCTCTGTCCGACTCATTCTTGTACAGCCGAACGATCTCCGGCAGCATCTTGCGCGCGGGCGGGAGCATCAGGATCTGAGCGACGCGCGAACGCGTTCTGGAGGCGAGTGTCCCATCCACAACGAGTGAAAGAACTTCCGGAATCGCGTTCTTCAGCCCAGGCGTATCTGCACCGATCGTCCAAATAGATTCCGCTTCGACTCCGATGAGTCGCAGCCTCTCGATAGCGAGCAGAGAACTCGGCGAATCGCCTGGAAATGGCGCATTCATCGACATCCTTCCCTCCGTGGCTCCACCCAGCGTGCAATCCGCTCCGACGTGAAGCTAATCGTGTGCTCCATTGGGGAACAACGGGTCGGGGTGTTGGTTGTCACCTGATCACTCGAAGGATCTTGATCGCTCCCTTCTCTTCAAGTTCCAACAGTGCTTTCGAAAGGACGGTTCCCTCACCTTCTCGCACAAATACCTGCATGATCAGCTCATTTTCCTCAGCATACTTCAGATAGTCCCTCAGCTGAAGCGTCAGGCTGAGCCTCCGGACGTTCTTGATCTCCGACAGCACGTCTTCAGTCAATCCGTCGGATACCCGCTTGCGCATGTTTACGACGAAGTACCCTCGGTTTCCGATCTTCCATCCACCTGCCTTGATGAAGTCTTCGCCTGCGCGACCGACCTTCGCGAAGGCAGTCATGGTTGCCAAGCTCGCGACAGCCGGCCCTGCTCCTCCGGTCCCGTCGACTGCGTCACCGTATGCAGCAATCGCGTCGGCGGCTGTCATCAAGGTCGCGGGGTAGACGCCTCGCAACACTGCCTCCGCTTCGGCTCCCGAGAAGCTTCCGTAACCGGCCGTGTGGCCGCGAAACCGGGCCCGTCCGTGACCGAGGATCGTTACCCGTTCGTCATACCAGCGCCCGACCTTGGGATCCATGCATTGCTCGTGAACAACCCATTCGTTTTCCGCGCTCTGTTCATAGAAGAGGCGCTGCAGCTCATAGCCGTAGCACAGTCCTGACGGATCGGAGTGATTGACGGCATCGCCGTCCCCGAGCGTGAACGGATTCAAGCCCCCGGCGAGGCCGATGGGATCCGCGGAAGCGAACCGTCCGATCGAAGGGTCGTAGTACCGAGAGCGGAAATAGTAGAGGCCTGCCTCCGCGTCCCACTCGCGTCCCTTGAATCGGATAGGATTCGGAACGCTGCCGGATGTGCTCACCGTCGTGCCTTGGGGCGAGTACTGATACTGCTGGACGACGGCCCCGCTCGAGTTGAGCAGCCCAACTACGTTTCCTTCGACATCTTGCACGTAGTAGTACTGCGTGCCGCCACGCCTCATCCCGTGCGGTCTATCCGCCCCTGGATAGTAGGTGTACTCGGCGACAACCGCACCGTTCGCATCGAGCTCCATCGCGACTCGGTCACGGTCGATCAGATACCGCGTGGTCACGCCGTTCACCGTCTTGCGAATCCGCCGACCCCAGCCGTCATACCCATATGAGGTGAGGGGCCCACCGATCACGCGCACGCTGTCTAGCAGACCGAGAGCCGACCAATGGTAGCGCGTGTGGACCGCTTGACCCACCATCCGGTGCGTGAGTCGACCTTCGGCGTCGTAGACGAGCGTCTGTCCATCTATGCTGACGAGTCGGTTCTTATCGGCAGTATCGTACGCAATGCCTGATCCCACGCGATTTGCAAGCTTGTCATACGCGTAGTCCTCGCTTCGCAGCGTATCGGTATGCTCAACATCCACCGGAATCACGCAGCCCGGGCAATCGTTGTATGGATCCCAGGGAATCCAGACCTGTTCGACCCAGTAGCGCACATCCCGGTACGACGACACTCGATCGTGCGAGTCATATGCGTAGACACGGGTGTATTGATCCTCTGCCGATCCGTACTGGGAGGATGCGACGCGGCGCTGGGAGTCCCGGGCATGAGTACGACTGAACGCGGCGGCCGCGCCGGTCCACGATGTCTGCGTGACGGCGCCTGAAGCGTCGAAGCCGTTGATCCGCACGCTGATCCCCTGGGGCAGGGCGACACTCAGCTGCGCTTCTGCGTTGTCATAGGTCATGGTCGTGGTCTTGCCGCCGAAGTCCACGATCGTTCGCTGACGACGCGCCGCATCATTGCCCGTGGTGAGGGAACGCGCCCAGAGCTGCGACCACGTCGAGAGACTCGTCGCCGCGATGTCGATGCCGTCCGGCAGCAATCCCAGCCAACGACGTGTGACCTGATATCGGACACTGCCGCGGTACGACACGCTGCTGGAGGGACGACCTGCGCCGTCGAGATACATCGTGTCGACGCTCTCCGTGTTCCGCGCGGCAATCCAGCGTCCATTCTTGTCGTAACCGAACCAAGTAGAATCGCTTCCCGCGATTCGAAGCGTATCACGATCCGATGCGTCCTTGAACAGGCGAACCGCCGCCCCGCTCCCATCGGTGCGTCGAACGATGTTTCCGCGTCGGTCGTAGCCGAACGTCCGCTGCTGATTCGAAGGGGTTGTCGTCGAGATCACCCAGCCTGCGGTGTTGAGGCTGGTCTGATGCACGTTGCCAAGCGGATCGCGGACTGTGTAGACGCGCAGGCTGTCGTTGTAGGTGTAGGTCACCGAGTCGGTGCCGAGCGCAACCTCGCGCACGATCCTGTTGAGGAGATCGTAGGCGATGTTCCGCACGCGACCTACGGCATCGGTGACGGACTGCGGCCGACCGGAGGCGTCGTACTGCATTCCGGTTGTGCGAGCGGCTTCGCCCGGTACGGTGACTACGATTTGTGCTGTGTTTCCCGTGGCGGCATCGTAGACGACGGAATCCTTGGTCCCCCGCGCGTCGAGACTCGCGATTGTTCTCCCAAAGGCGTCGTAGCGCAGTCGCACGGTATGCGACGTGTCCGACTTGATGCTGTCGGGTCGAACTCCGCTGCCGGAGAAGAACGCGGTCGATTGGACCACGCCGTTCAACTTCACTTGCTGAACTTGACCGAACGGCCCGAAGGCGACTGTCATGACCTCGCCGGCCGCCGCGTTGATGATCGTGTCGGGAGATCCGTAGGCCGCGTTGTAGTGGTAACTGAGCGGCGCCCGGCCTGTCGACATCGTTTGTGCGACTCGGTCAAGCGCGTCGTAGTCGACCAGCATGACGGTCGAGTCGCCTTGAGCGTCTTTCGTCAAGACCATCCTGGGCATGCCCGACTGGTGGAACCAGACCTTTTCGACAACCCCGTTGGTCTCCACGGTCCGGGTGTACGCGCTGTCCGTTCGAAGCGGTTTCGTGGTAGTGCCCGAGTAGGTGTTGCTCGCGCCGGCAAGCGCACGTGACGATCGCGGTACAATCACAATCGAGTCGGCGCCGGTTGTCCCGCCCTCGAGCAGGACAGGGGGTCCCTTCAGCGTGGCGAGACGATCCCAGCCGTCATATGTGATCGACTCGGATCCGATGCGCTCGGCGTGTCCCAGCAGTCGGTGCGTGGTGCCGTCGTAGCTGGCGGCGAGGTCTGCACGGCCATCGGGGCCGACGACCCGTGTGAGGTCACCCGTCCCGACTGGCACCTCGAATGCGAGTTGCCTTCCGTCCGGGAGCGCGATTGAACGAAGCGAGAGGGCCCGCCATGTAGCTCCCGTAGCGTCGGCGTACGAAAGCGTCGTTGTTCTGCCGGTGAGATCCGCGAGGCTGGCAAGCCGCGCCCCTTGCGCGTCGAGTGTCCATGCGAGGACGACGGTACCGCTGGCGAATCGGGTGCGCCCCCGAATCATCATCCCGTCACTGTTGAAGAAGGTCGTATCACCGGTCGGATAGGCACGGTAATAGCGACCTCCGTCCGTCGCGTTCAGGGTGGTCTTTCGAACGAGACTCACATCGTTGAGTGGCGATACGTAGTCGCAGGTCTGCTGGTCTCCGGAGCCTGAACAGGTTGTTCTCGTGAAGTATTCGAGAAGTCCCGCGCCATCCCAGAGGATCAGGTCATTTCCGGCGATTGAGAGGCGGGGAATCCCTGCCAGCGACCAGCCAGCCCCGTATCGGGAGGTGCTCTCGTTCACTCCCAAGACTCGGACTCCAGAGAGCACCTCTTCCTGGTAGCTCGACGCGCTTCCGTAGTAGGACCGTACGATTACGTCGTAGGCGGCCGCGCAGGCTCCCGCAGACACGCACGGCGATGCGAACTGCGCCGCGAGATGAAATGACCCCGTATCTCCCTGAAAGAATGCTTCCGGATAAACGACGGTCTGCCCCTGCATCACTCGAATCGAGATCGCGGTCGGGATCTGTGACGACCGCACGGTGGCGTCGACGCGAATCAGACCAATCGGACGAGCAGATTCACTTGAGTACGCGAGCACCAGTGAGCGCGGTGAATCGAAGGAGAAGTACGCAGGAGTTGTATATGTGTGCGTCGCCGCCTCTGCGTTCACTGCCCGACGGTCCATCCGCTGCGCAAGAGAGAGAACCGGCTTCGCTTGGGCAGGTGGTGGTGTCGGCGGCTGGTACGTCACTACAACGGTGTCGGCTCCACACATTTCCGGCACAAGGATGTCACATATCCTTGCGACGATCGTGTTCGCACCGGCCGACAGGGTGAGATATCCTTCTGCGCTGATCGCCGTATGAAGTTGCGTTTCGTCGTCGACGTATGCCGTTGAGTACCAGCCGGAGGTGTTGCTTCCGTTGACGTGCAGAGTGCGCGTGATGTTCTGCATTCCGTCCGGATCAGCGAACGTGACTGCGAGCCAAACCGACTGTTGCGACTGGTTCCCTTGCGTCACTGAGAGGACGACGGTGGGGGGCGTATTCGGACAAGTCTCTGTTTGCCAGCATCCTTGCTGTGCTGAGACAGGCCTGCTACCGGCCGCAATCAGCGCAACCGCAACTGCCACGGCGGCAATCGTCTTTCGTACCACGCGATGCATTGTCACGTCCTCGACCTCTCGATGGTTGATTGCAATCCTGTTCGAGAGGGCAAGACCCGTGCTGTCAGTGCACGCTTCGTATCTCCTTGTCCTGCATCGCGTTGAGGCAACGAACGGCCCTCCTTCCTGCCGCACTTGCATGTCGTTCGCGCCAATGTTGCGCCAATTTCCGGTTTCCTCGCGTCCACCGTTCGTTCGAATCCGACCTCACCACAGATGCGCGCGCTCCCCCGCAACGGCATTCTCGGCCTCACCTACCGCCAGCTCATCGCGATCATCGCGCTGGTGAACGCGTTCGTCGCGACCTACCTGCACCTCTGGAAGCTCGGCCTCGCCGGCGCGCTCGCCTGCGGCGGCAGCGGCGGCTGTTCCGTCGTGCAGTTCTCGAGCTGGAGCTGGTTCTTCGGTGTCGACGTCGCGCTCATCGGCGCGATCGGGTACGCGCTCATCCTGCTCACCGCGGTCCGGGGCTCGACCGGCGGCCGTGACGACGCACACGGCCCCGCGCTCGCCCTCGCCGCACTCGTCTACCCGGCGATCCTCTTCACCGTCCGCCTCAAGTACGCCGAGTTCGTGATCCTGAAGACCTTCTGCCCGTGGTGCGCCATCTCCGCGGTCTCGATCACGACGCTCGGCATCATCGTCGCGCTCGAGCTGCGCCGCACCAGCACCCTCGCCCGCGCAGACCGTGCCGGAGCGCCCGCGGCGGGCTAACTTCGCGGGATGACCGTCCCGCGGCTCACGCACTTCTTCGGCGGCAAGCGGCAGCCCGCGCGCAGCGCGCGCTACGCCCCCGTCTACGATCCCTCCACCGGCGCGGTGAGCGCCGAGCTCCCGCTCGCTGACGCGGCCGACTGCCGCGCGGTTATCGATGACGCCGCCCGAGCTGCGGCCGCCTGGGGCGAACGCTCGGCAAGCGACCGCGCGCAGGTCCTCTTCAAGTTCCGCGAACTTTGCCTCGCGCACCGCGACGAGCTCGCGCACCTCATCTCGTCCGAGCACGGCAAGGTCGTCGCCGACGCACGCGGCGAGCTACAGCGCGGACTCGAGGTCGTCGAGTTCGCCTGCGGGATCCCGCACCTGATGAAGGGCGAGTTCTCCGACGGCGTCTC
>CAZIDS010000096.1:0-10503 GCA_964537945.1 uncultured Gemmatimonas sp.
CTCAGGCGGGCGTCACGCGCGGCGGCGCCGGGAAGCGAAGGAAGCGCTCAAGCTCCCCGCGCGCCTCGAGGAGCCGCCGCACCTCGACGGCGATCTCGCCCGCCTCGTCGAAGCGCGTCGTGAAGCCGTCCACCTTGATCGCGCCGGCGTGCAGCCGCAGCAGGTCGAGCCGAGTCGTCTCCAGCGCGGCGATCACCTGCCTGTGCCGCTCGGCGACCTGGTCGCGCATCGCACGCGCCTCCGCGTACTCACTCCCGAGCGCGCGGTCCCCCGCGTCGGAGAGTGCGTCGTTGAGCTTGTCGAGCGCGGCGCGGAGCGTCGTGGCGTCGCGCTGGAGCCCGACGACCACCTTCGGTACGTCGCCGATCGCGCGCCGTGTCTCCTTCGGGAGCGTGCGATACAGGTCCTCGGCCGCCATCCCGAGCGCCATCTCGGTGGCGCGGTGCGTGCTGGCCACCCCTGCGGCCGGTTTCGCACCGAACCACTCGGCGATCTTGAAGGCCGCGCGCCCGAGACGACCCATCCAGAGCTTCGACCAGGTCTCGGCCGCCGAGTGCGGACGGCGGCGCCGCAGCACCGCGAGCGTGATGCCGCTGGCGACCGCGAGCAGGCCGGCGAACGACCCGACGGCCCCGAAGAACGAATCGTACGCGCCCGAGACGGCGAGCTGGTACGAGATGAAGCCGGACCCGATCGTCGTCGCGGCGCTCACCACGGTGGTGACGAGCGCGGCGCGCTCCACCGCAGGGTACTCGGCGCGCCCCTCGGCGTGGAACTCCTCCCGGAGCGTGTCGATCTCGTGGTCGAACGCCATCCGCACGTCGGGCAGCGCGAAGCCGCGCCGCACGAGCTTCCGCGCCGAGAGCACCATGCCTCCGAAGGGGATGACCACGAGCGGCAGGAGCACGATGCTGAGCGCCGACGTCGCGCCCGCGAGCGCGAAGAGCGGGAACATCATTCCCGTCACGAGGTACGCAATCACGATCGAGCCCGGCCCGACGAACCGTGAGTCGCGTTTCACGAACGAACGCAGCACCGCCGGGATCTCCTTGCGCTGATCCACGGCCGCGCCGAGCTGTTCGGCGAGCACGAGCGCACCGGCGGGCCGGAGCGCGGGCTCCTTCTCGAGGCAACGCTCGATGAGGTGCGCCAGTTTGCGCGGCACCGCGCTTCCCGCGGCCGCGAGCGGCGGGACCGGCAGGGAGACCTGCTTCGCCACGACGTCCACCGCGCGCGCGCCGCTGAACGGCGGGCGACCCGCCACCGTGAAGTACGCCGTGGCGCCAAGGGCGTAGAGGTCGCTGCGCGCATCGAGCTCGCCGCCCATCGCCTGCTCGGGACTCATGTACTCCGGCGTCCCCGCGACCGCCGGCCCCTCGTCCGAGCCGATGGCCGCCGCGATGCCGAAGTCGGTCACGAGCGCGCGGCCGGTGCCGCGCTCGAGCAGGATGTTCTCCGGCTTCACGTCGCGGTGCACGAGGCCCTGCGCGTGCGCGTGCCCCAGCGCCCACGCGATCTCGCGCAGCACGCGCGTCGCCTCCGATGCCGAGAGGGGGCCGCGCGCGCGCACGCGCTCGCCGAGGGTCTCGCCGTCCACGAACGCCATCACGTAGAAGACGAAGCCGTCGGCCTCGTCCACCGCGAAGATCGGGATGATGTTGGGATGCGAGAGCTTCGCCGCCATCCGCGCCTCGCGCACGAATCGGGCGCGCGTCGCGTCGTCACCCGCGCGTTCCGGCGGCAGCAGCTTGATCGCGACGAGCCGGTCGAGCTCGACGTCGCGCGCCAGGTAGACGACGCCCATCCCGCCGCGGCCCAGTTCGCGCTCGAGCGAGTAGCTCCCCGCGACGGCGGCCTGGAAGGAGAGGAACAGCGCGTCGACCTTCGGCGTGCTCATGCCGCGAAGATAGGCGGCGGTACGCGTGCGCCGCCATCCCGCGGCGACGCGACGGACCGCCGCCGGCTCACGTCAGCAGGTCGGAGACGAGCGACGAGGTGTGCGAGACCAGCGAGATGACCTTCTCGTACGGCATCCGCGTCGGGCCGATCACGCCGATGACGCCGGTCAGGCTGCCGGCGCGGTACTCCGCGGTCACGAGGGTCAGCCCGCCGAGCAGCTGCGACCCGTGCTCGTCGCCGATCGTGATCGAGACACCCGGGCTCGCGGTCCGGTCGCGCAGCAACTCGGCGAGATGGCCGCGCGTGTCGGTGAGCGTGATGAGCCGCTTCATCTGCTCGCCCGAAGCGAACTCGGGCTTGTCGGCGAGCACCGAGGCCTGGCCCAGCACGACCGCGTCGTCATCACGCGAGGAGCTCACGTCGAAGAGCTGATCCCCTTCCTGCACGAAGATGTTGAGCAGCTCGGTCGGATGACCGGCGGGCGCGGCATCGCGCAGCCGCGAGATGAGGCTCGCGCGGATCTCGGCCAGCGAATGGCCGGCCAGGCGCTCATTGAGCACCTGCTGCACGAGCGCGATCGCCTCGTCCGCGATCTCGCCGCGGATCTCGACGAAGATCGTCCGCACGGTGCCGCCACGAAGCGTCAGCACGAGGATGAGCTTCTCCGAGGTCAGCCGGACGAGCTCGAGCTTCTGCAGGATGGTCTGGTCGAGGCGCGGCCCGAGAGCGAGGCCGAGTTCCTGCGTGAGCACGCCGAGCGATTGCGCTGCCCGCCTGAGGATCGTCTCGATCGCCGATCCGCCGGCCGTGATCTGCTCCGCCAGCCGATCACGGTCGGCCACGGGGAGCGGCTCGACCCGCATCAGTGCATCTACATAGACGCGGTAGGCCTTGTCGGTCGGAACGCGGCCGGCGGATGTGTGAGGATGGAAGAGGAACCCCTTCTCCTCGAGGTCCGCCATCGTGTTCCGGATGGTCGCGGGCGAGACGCCGAGCCCGAAACGCCGCGAGATGGTCCGCGAGCCCGCCGGCTCGGCGGTCTCGACGTACGAGCGAACCACGGCTTCCAGGACGCGTCGTTCGCGTTCGGAGAGCTCATGCGGCGGCATAAGTCTAAGATTATGAAGGACTTCGGACCGAAGTCAAGGAGGCAGCGATGGAATCCAGACGGAGCCAGCCGCTCGACGTCAGAACGAGACGGTCCGCATTCAGACGTCCCCATCCCGCGTCGATCCAAGGCGTAACCGTCTCAGATTCGTTTTGACGGATAGCAAGACCGTCGATCGTGCGAAGGCCGAGGTAGACCTCCTCCGCGGCGCGCTCTTCCTCGGTCAGCATCTCCGAGCCGGCGACCGGATCCGCGCCGGACGCGAGGGCGCGTTCCCAGTCCACCAGGGCGGAGTGGTTCCAGCGGCGTCGCGTGCCGTCGAATCCGTGCGCTGACGGCCCCAGCCCGAGGTACGGGACGCGCTTCCAGTACGAGGAGTTGTGCACCGAGCGGAAGCCGGGCCGGCCGAAGTTCGAGACCTCATAGTGCTCGAAACCCGACTCGGTCAGCACTCGGTCCGCCTCGAGGAACTCGGCTGCGTACCGCTCCTCTCCCGCCTCCCGTACGGCGCCGCGGTCCCGCCACCTGCCCAACGGTGTGTGGGGCTCGACGGTGAGGCCGTACAGGGACACGTGCCCGGGCTCGAGCTCGAGGACCCGCCGCAGGTCCGCCGACCAATCCCGCGTCTGGGTATCGGGGAGGGCGAAGATCAGGTCCACCGAGAGATTGGCGATCCCCGCCTTGCGGAGAGAGGCCACCGCCCGGGCCGGCGCCTCTGGTCCATGGCCTCTGTGCATCCATTCCAGGACCTTGGGCTCGAAGGTCTGGACGCCGAGGGACACCCGGTTGACCCCGGCGGCAGCCCAAACAGCTGCCGAGGAGTCGTCCACATCTTCCGGATTCGCCTCGACCGTGACCTCCGGCCGGTGTGGAGATGTTGGCCCAGCCGGCCCGGCGAGGGTGGCGAGCAGCCGCTCGACGAGCTCCGCCACGCCATTGGCGCCGAGCTTCGAGGGAGTTCCGCCGCCGAGGTAGAGGCTTCTGACGCGCTCTCTCGGGCCGATGCGGCGCGTTGCGATTTCGGCCATAATGGCGTCAATGAACGCGCGCACTGGAACCTGGCGTCGGACCGCGATTGCGAAGTCGCAGTAGCTGCACCGGCGGCCGCAGAAGGGAATGTGGATGTAGACGTGCTCCGGGCAGGCCTGGCCGCTCACCGAGCGCGCTCCTTGGACCGAGTCGTGGTCGGATGTGGAAAAGATATCGAGTTGGCTCGCGCGCCTGATGCGCGGCCGGAGCTCGGAGTCATTCCGCTCCCTCTCATCCCCTCGGCCCACAGATTGAGAACGACTTAAAGTAATTTCTCAAACTATTGTCCAGTATCACTTTGGATTGATACAATGAGAATCTGCTTCAAGGACGGCGCGGCCGTCGATCGGGCGGTGATACTTCCCACTTCGGCGGGGGGACACCGGCGCTGGAAGGGCCGCTCAGCCAAATCGAATCGGACTTATCAACATCGTCAAGCTCTGGGTAGCAGCGGACCCGCATGGCACGCTCCGAGGGTTCGATTGGCGCCGTCAGCCATTCACTCCTCGCCCTCCCCAGCCCGGTCCGCCCGAACCGCGAAGCTCTCGATCCAGCGCGTGAATAGCGGCCAGCCTAAATGGCACAACTCCGGAATCGACCGCCTCCGCGCCAGACGCATCCGATGTCGGGTCGAGCACCCCCGGATCTGTCTCCACCTCTCCTGCGACCGCTTGGCTGATACCCCCCTGGCCCCCGCTGCCGCCGAGCGTGTGGAAGGTCGTGGAAATCCCATAGATCATCAACAGGTCGTCCACATCTGCCACCACCGAGGCCCCGTCCCGAATCAGCCGATTCGACCCCGCCGAACGCTCCTCGTCGATCCGGCCGGGGACCGCGGCGACCGTCCTTCCGAGCTCCAGCGCATGGGTAGCCGTATTGATCGCCCCGGACTTGAACCCCGCTTCGACGACCACGGTGACCCGGCTCAGGGCCGCGATGATGCGGTTCCGTCTGGGGAAGCAGCCGGGACCGGCGAGGCTGCCTGGCTCGACCTCCGAGACCACCGTGCCCCGGTCCACCAGCGCCGCATGGAGAGCCCGGTGTCCCGCCGGATAAGGCACGTCCACCCCCGTCCCCTGCACCCCTATCGTCTGCCCTCCGGCCAGCAGGGCGGCCCGGTGTGCGGCGGCGTCCACCCCCCGGGCGAGTCCGCTGACCACCACCAGACCAGCCCTGGCGCACGCCGCAGCCAGCCGTTCGGCGACTCGAATGCCGTAGGGTGAGGCATCCCGGGTCCCGACGATGGCGACGTGGCGGTCGGGCGCCTCCATGAGTGCCTCGGGAGCCCCCATCACCCACAATCCTGCCACCGGGCGCGAAAGATCGCGGAGGCCGGCGGGCAGGTCGGCGGCGCCGATCCAGCGCATCGCGCCGGTCGGGCCGCCCGGAGGCGTCACCCGCCGGCCTTCTTGAGCTCGAGGAGCCGGGTCCACCACCCCAACTTCAGTTCGTCGAGGCCCATCCGGCCGGCCGCCGAGATCGCGAATCGGCCGAACGCGGCCGGCGCCTCGATCTCGGGGATGTAGTGCTCGCCGAGGAGGTCGAGCTTGGTGAAGACCACGCAGTGGGGCTTCGCGGCGAGCTCGTCGGAGTATTGCTCGACCTCGCTGCGCAGCTGGTCATACTCGGCCTGCCAGTCCATCGCGTCGATCGGGATGAGGAACGCGAGGAGGCGCGTGCGCTCGATGTGCCGGAGGAACTGGAGCCCGAGTCCCTTGCCCTCGTGCGCCCCTTCGATGATCCCCGGGATGTCCGCGACCACGAACGTGCGGGAGTCGCTCATCTGCACGACCCCGAGGTTCGGCTGAAGCGTCGTGAAGGGGTAGTCGGCGATCTTCGGGCGGGCGGCGGAGATCACGGAGAGGAGCGTGGATTTCCCCGCGTTGGGCTGCCCGACGAGCCCGATGTCGGCGATGAGCTTCAGTTCGAGCTCGAGGGTGCGGACCTCTCCCTCCTCGCCCGGCTGCCACTCGCGCGGCGCCTGGTGGGTGGCGGTCGCGAAGAAGGCGTTCCCCTTCCCGCCGCGGCCGCCTTTCGCCACCCGCAGTTCGTCGCCCGACTCGAGGATCTCGCCCAGGCGCTCGCCGGTGTCGCGATCACGGATGACGGTGCCGGGCGGCACGGGCATCACGATGTCGGCGCCCGATCGTCCCGTCTTGTTCGACCCCATGCCGTGCTCGCCGCGCTCCGCTTCCCAGTGGTCGCGGTAGGTGTAGTCGAGGAGGGTCGAGAGGTTCGAGTCGCCGCGGACGGTCACGTCGCCGCCCTTCCCGCCCTCGCCGCCGTCAGGACCGCCCATCGGCGTGAACTTCTCGCGGCGGAACGAGGTGCAGCCGGAGCCGCCGGTGCCGGCGGTCACGCGGACGGTGACGAGGTCGATGAACATCAGGGCGAAGGCTGGAGGATGGAGGTAGAAAGATAGCCCGGCCGGTGCATCCCTCAGCGCCCGTCGATCAGTGCTTGGTCAGCACCTTCTCCAGCAGCAGGCGCGCCGACGCCAGGGCCGTCGCCGGCACGACCCCATCGAGCGCGGCGAGGGCGCCGCGCAGCTCCGGCGCCGGCACGCCGGCGTAGAGCGCCCCGTGCAGGTGCGAGTGCAGCTGCCGCTCCTGCACCCCCGCCACGCACGCGGCCACGATGCAGAGCTCGCGCAGCGTCAGCGGCAGCGCCGGCCGCGAGAGGATCTTCCCGTAGCCCTCCACGATCATCCACTCATCGAGCGCCGGGTGCAGCGCGACGATGTTCTCCCGCAGCTTCTCGTACGACGGCCCGTACACGATGCCGCACGTGCGCTCGCCGTCGGCCCGCCATTCGGCCGCTCCGCGCGTCCCGTTCCCGCCATCGGCCGCGGGCGCGGCGACCCCGGATCCGCGGCGCCACTCGCGCGTCGCGTTGAGCGCGCGGGGAAAGCCGCAGAAGAGGTACGACTGCAGGAGCAGCTCCTCCACCCACGCCACGGGCGTGGCCGAATCGACGCACTCACGGACGCCCTCTCGGAGGTCGGCCTCGGTGCCTCCGGCGATGCGGGCCGCGAATCGCACCAGCGCCACGGTCTCGCGGGACGGCGTCACGATGTCGAGCCGCGCGTCCCCGGGCGGCATCGATTCAGCGCGCGGCGGGGCGGACCGTCGCCGCAGCCGGCCGGATCTCGCCGACGCGCTCGCTGCGCGTGTTCTTGACGGGACGGTGCGAGAAGTCCTCCAGCCGCGCCGGGAGGTCGGGGGAGAGGACGCCGAGCTGCTGGAGCGCGCCGAGCACGGCGACGTGCTGCGCGCGGAGGGCGCCGTCCTCCACCTTCACGGCGATGCCGAGCCCGAGCGCGGGCACCGCGACCGAATGCACACCCTCGGCGCCGACCTTCGCGATCACGGCGCCGTTGGTCTCCTGCATCAGCACGGTGTCGAAGCGGTCGGTGCCGCCGAGGAGATGCGGATGGCGCCGGATCGCGGCGGCGATGCGCGCGGGCAGCTCCTCGCCGGCGTGGACCGCGCGCGCGAGGCGCGCGTACGCGAGCGCCATGCGGTCGAGCGGCAGCGCCATCACGGCGACGCCGCATCCATCCACGCCGACGGGCATGTCGTCGAGCGGGACGCCGGTCCACGAGGAGACTTCGCCCAGGCAGCTGCGCTGCACCGGATGGTCCGGCTGCTCGTAGCCGCGCGTCGCCCAACCGGCCGACCGCGCGCGCGCGAGCATCGCCGAGTGCTTGCCCGAGCAATTGTTGTGGAGGCGCGTCAGCGGCTGTCCGCTCTCGCGCCAGAGCTTCGCGCCGCGCGCGGCCAGCGGCTCGTGCGGCCCGCACGCGAGGTCGCCCTCCTCGAGGCCGAGCGACGTGAGCATGCGCGACGCCACGGCCACGTGCTCCGGCTCGCCGCCGTGCGAGGCGCAGGAGAGGGCGAGTTCCTCCGTATCCCACGCGACCTTGTCGAAGCCGCCCGAGGCGAGGAATGGCATCACCTGGAAGAACTTCGCGCACGACCGCCACATCGTGACCAACTGCGGATCACGCGCCGCGCCCACCAACACCTCGTCCGCCCCCACGACCGCGGCGTGCACACGATGCGTCGACTCGACGACATCGCCGCGCGTGACTTCGACGTCCAGGTTGAGGGCGAGCATACTCCCGGAATGCTAACGGGAGGCGGCGCCCGGGTGCAGGGCGCTCGCGAGCAGGAGCTCCCGCCGGTTGCGCGTGGGGTCCGCGAGCACCTCGTCGAGCAGCCGCGCGAGCGTCTCGCCGATCATCCGGCCCGACTCGATGCCGGCGGCTCGCAGGTCGTCGCCGTCCACCGCGAGGTCGCCAAGCGTGATCGGGTCGCGCCACGCGACCTTCATCGCGCGCCGGTAGAGCGCGACGGCGGCGCGCCGCTGCGATGGCGGAACGAGACCCGCCGTGGTGCCGTGCGCCCACAGCAGGCGCGCGAGCGACGGCAGTTCGAGTCGGCCCACCTTCGCGATGGTTCGCCGCAGCGGCGCGCCGTCGAGAGAGAGATCGATCGGCAGCGCGAAGCCCGCGGCGGCCGCGGAGAGCGCCACCGCCTCGCGCGCCTCGACGTTGCTGTACTTCAGTGCCTTCAGGGTGCGCTCGAGGTCACGCGCCGGCGCGGCGCCGGGCTGCACGAACAGCGCCGCGAGCCGAAGCGCGCGTCGCCCCGGTCGCCCCCTGAGCCCGGGGCGCGCGAGCGCATCGATCGCCCGGAATCGCTCGGCCGGCGCGGCGTGGAGCGCGGGCACGAGGGCGCCGAGGATCCCCGCCTCGCGGTAGCGCTCCAGCGTCGCCGACGGCCGCGCGACCTGCTCCATCACCTTCTCGAGCTCCTGCTTCACGCGCTCCATCGAGAGCCGCCCGAGGTGCGGCGCGCTCTCGCGGATCGCCTCCCACGTCGCGGCGTCGATCGCGAAGCCGAACCGGCCGGCGAAGCGGATGGCGCGCAGCGCGCGCAGCCGGTCCTCGCGCATCCGCTCGCGCGGGTCGCCGACGCAGCGGATCCACTTGCGCTCGAGGTCCTCGCGGCCGCCGAAGGGATCGCGCACCTCGAGCCGCTCCGCGTGCACCGCGATCGCGTTGATCGTGAAGTCGCGCCGCGCGAGGTCCTCGTCGAGCGTCGCGCCGAACTTCACCACCGCGTGCCGGCCGTCGGTCTCCACGTCGTGCCGGAACGTGGTGACCTCGTGCAGCACTCCCGCGCGGTCGAGCACGCCCACGGTGCCGAACTTGATGCCGACCGGCACTGTCCGGCGAAAGATCCTCTGCACCTGTTCCGGCCGCGCCGCCGTCGCGATGTCCCAGTCGAGCGTGTCGATGCCGAGCAGGGCGTCGCGCACGGCGCCGCCGACGCACCAGGCCTCGAAGCCGTGCTGCTCGAGGGTGCGGCAGATCTCGCGGATCGCGTCGGGCGGCTGGAGGCGGGGCACTCCTTAAAGATGAAGGCGGAGGGAAGGAGGTTGAAGGCGCCCCTTCACCGCGCCTTCGCCCGCTGGCCGATCTCTACCGTGCCGAGGACCAGGCCAGCGAGGATGACCGCGCCGCCCGCGAGCGTCCACGCGCTCGGCGACTCGGCGATGCCCGGCGCCAGCGCGGCGATGATCGTCGCGCCGACCGGCTCGCAGAGGATCGCGAGGCTGACGACGTAGGCCGGCACGTAGCGGAGCGACCAGTTGAAGCCCGTGTGCCCGAGGAGCATCGGCCCGAGGGCGATGCCGCCGAAGAGGAGCCACTCGCGCGCCGGATGCGCGGCGAGGGGTACGCCCGTCGCGAGCGCGAGCGCCGCGACGACGACGAGACAGGCGCCATAGACGAGCGCGACGTACGGCCAGAGCGTGAGGCGCTGGCGCAGCGATCGCCCCGCCGTATAGTAGGCGCCGACCGTGACCGCGCCGACGACCGCCAGCGCGTCGCCGAGCAGGGCGTTCGACGCGGCCCCGCCCTGGCCGGCATCCCCGTAGCCGACGACCAGCGCCCCGAGCATCGCGACGCCAAGTCCGCCGACCTGCCGCGCCGTCGGCCGCTCGTGCAGGAAGAGCGCCGAGAGCGTGACGATGACGAGGGGATGCAGGTTCACCAGCACGACGCTGGCGGCGACGGTGGTGAAGCGGAGCGACGCGATCCAGCTCCAGAAATGCAGCGCGAGCATCGCGCCCGCGCCGGCGGCGATGGCCACGTCCCGCCTCGACAGTGCGCGCCATTCGCGCCAGGTGCCGGTCGCCGCGAGGATCGCCGCGACGACGACGAGCGTGAGCGCGAGCCGCCAGAAGGCGATCGCGAGCGGTTCGGCGTGCGACAGGCGCGCGAGCGGCCCGCTCACCGAGATCCCGAGGATCGCGGCGCCGAGGACGAGGGGGAGCGCCCGGGGGCGCGACGTGGTCATGACGGCGTGGATGGGAGGCGCGGCGCCGCCAGTCTACGCATCTTTCCCCGCATGCCGAAAGCCCTGATCGCCCGCGAACGTCTCGTGGAGCTCCTCGAT
>CAZIDS010000097.1:0-10436 GCA_964537945.1 uncultured Gemmatimonas sp.
GGGCTGCAGCTCGCGCAGGTAGCGCAGCAGCGCGCCCGCGCCGCCGACCGCCACCGCGTCCGCGGCGCCGATGCCGAAGCCCTCGAGCGACTGCACGGCGAACTGCTGCGCGAGCGCATCCTCGGCGAGCGCGGGCTCGAACTCCCACGCTTCGCGCACCGTCACGAGCGCGCCGGCGGCGGCCGCGATCTCCTCGAGCGACGTCGCGCCCGCCTGGCCCGCGACGAGCACCTCGCGCGGCGCGAGCCGCGCGAGCGCCGCGTCGGCGTCGCCGCGCCGGCAGCGGATCAGCCGGAGCTCGCCGGTCGAGAGGTCCGCCGCCGCGATGCCGGCCTCGTCCGCCGACGCCTGCACCGCGCAGAGCCAGTTGTTGCGCGCCGTGTCGAGCAGGTCGTCGCTGAAGGCCGCGCCGGGCGTGATCGTCTCGATCACCGCGCGCTTGACAATCCCCTTCGCGAGCTTCGGGTCCTCCACCTGTTCGCAGATCGCGACGCGGTGGCCCTGCTGCACCAGGCGGCGCAGGTACTCGGACGCCGCCTTCACCGGCACGCCGGCCAGCGGCACCTCGGTGGCGCCGCCGTTGTTCCTCGAGGTCAGCGTCAGGTCGAGCGCGCGCGACGCGACCTCGGCGTCCTCGTAGAACATCTCGTAGAAGTCGCCCATCCGGAAGAAGAGGATCGCGTTCGGATGCCGCGCCTTGATCTCCCGGTACTGTGCCATCAGCGGCGTCGCCGTGGCGCTGCTCACCCGCGCGGCACCTCGACGAGGAAGCCGGTCCCCTTGTCGCGCGTCTTGTATCGCTCGAGCGCGTCGGCCGCGGCCGCGCGCGTCGGGAAGAGGCCGAAGCGCACGCGCCACGGCGCCGCGCTCCCGTCGACGCGGGCGTCATAGCCGCGCGTGCGCAGCCGCGTGACCGCACCGTCGGCGTCGGCCTTCGTGCTGTACGCGCCCACCTGCACCGACCACATCGGCTGCCGGGTCGACGATGTCGGCGCGCGCGCCGCGGGCGTCGCGGGCGTCGCGGACGTCGGCGCCGGTCGCGCGGGCGGAGCGGTGGCCGGAGCCGCAGGCGACGCCGCAGACGGCGCCACCGGCGGAGGCGCGGCCGCCGTCTCCGGCGGCGCCGCGGTCGCCGGGTCAGGACAGCCGCGCAACAGGTAGTCGTACCGGTTCTCGAGCTCGACGGCGCCGGTGGGCACCATCGGACGCGTGTCGCGAAGGACGCGGCAGCCGTTCAGCTGCTCGCCGCGCTCGATGAGCAGCCGGCCGTGCCAGAGACCCGCCTCCGCGCGCGCCGGCGCGTCGGGCGCCTCGCGCACGAGCCGCTCGAGATAGCGCAGCGCCGCGTCGCGGTCACCGCGCCGCTCCTCGCCTTGCGCGAGCCGCAGCATCGCGTCGCCCGCGCGCGGCGAACGATCGTGCTCGAGCATGATCCGCAGGTAGTCGCGCTGCGCCGACTCCCAGTTCTCGGCGAGGGTCGCGCGCCAGAAGAGCGCCTCCGCCTCGTCCGGCGTGCCGGGCTCGGCCGCGTTGAGCATCGAGTCCACGAGCGTGCGGCCCGCCGCGCCCTGTCCGTCGTTCACCAGGCGCTGCGCGCGGCGATAGACCGCGAGCGCCGAATCGGCGCGCGTGGTCGCACCGGCCGCCGGCGAGGACGGCGTGACGACCACCTGCCCGGCCGCTGCGTGCGCGGACGCGGTGATCGCCACCAGCGCGCACGTGGTCAGCAGCGTGCGCCGCATCAGGCCACCCGCCGGCGCGCGGTCGCGGGCGTGATCGCGAGCAGCAGCGACGTGATGATCTGCGCCTCGCTCGAGACCTTCGTGTCCTTGAGCGCCGCGTCGGCCGCGAGCAGGTGCGGCAGCGCCGCGTCCACGTCCTCGGCCGTCCATCGCGGCACCGCACGCGCCCAGCACTTCACCGCGTCGCCCCACGAGCGGCCCGTGTAGACGCTGCCACCTTCCTTGAGGAGACCGAAGAACTCGCTCTCCATCCGGCTCTGCGCGAGGCCGCGCGCCTTGGCCGCCACGCCCCAGCCGATCGCCAGCGTCTGTGACGCCAGCGCGAGCACCACCACGACGCCCGACATCTTCGGCTGCTGCAGCACCTCACCCACCAACGCGGCCGCCTGCGTCGTCTCGCGCGCGGCGGCGTGGTCGAGCAGGTCCGCGAGCGTGCGGCCCGGCCGTACGCCCGTCACCGCCTTCACCGCGTCCGTGCCGATCGGCGCGCCATCGGTGAAGGCCGCGAGCTTGCGCAGCTCGCCGCTCAGCAACGCGAGGTCGTTGCCGCCGTAGCTCGCGAGCAGCGCCGCCGCGTCCGGCGCGATCGTCGTGCCGCAGGTCGCCTCCGCCTGCAGCGCGAGCCACTGCAGCAGCTCGTCCTCGGTGAGCGAGCGGAACTCGACGCTGCTCGCGGCCTTGAGATGATCGGCATCCGGCTTCGTGCCGCCCGGCACGACCAGCACGAGGCACGTGTCGCTCGCCGGCGAGGCGAGGTAGCGCTCGAGTCGCGCGGTCGCCGGCTTCTTCAGCGCATCCGGATCGCGCAGGATCACCACGCGCCGCTCGGCGAGCATCGGCAGCGCTTCGAGCGCGCCGGAGAGGCGCGCGGCGTCGCACTCCGCGCCGCGCAGCTGCTCGAGGTTGAAGTCCCGCGTGGAGGGATCGGTCGCGCGCGCGACGAGCGCGCGCACCTTCTCCTCCTTCAGGAAGTCATCCGTGCCGTGGAACAGGTAGACGGGATCGAGCCGCCCGCTCTCGAGCGCGGTCTTGAGCGCCTTCATCGTGACGGGAGGCATACGACCGCAATATAGCCGTCGCCGGGGTCCGAGTCTCCGCGGCGAGCCGCCGCGCGAGCGTGCGCCGGAAGTCGCGCGACGGGCGGATCGGCGCGAGATGCCGCGCGAGCAGCAGGCCGGTGCGCACCTGCCGGTCGTACGCGGCGCAGGCCGCACAGTCGTCGGCATGCGCGCGCATCGCGTCGCGGAACGCCGGGCTGGGCGCGCCGTCGAGCCAGGCGAGGTGCTGGGTGCGGAAATCGGGGCAGCGCATCGGTGGGGGCCGTGGCCGGGCCGGGGGAAGGGCCGGAATTACGAAACGCCCTCCCGGTACCCCGGGAGGACGTTCCGCGTTCCGGCCTGCGCTCCTTCGGAGGTCCCACCCCCCTTCACGAGGCGTTACTGCAGGGCCGGCTCGATGATCTCGGCGAACGAGCTCCGCGCGCGGTTCAGGCGCGACTTCACGGTGCCGAGGTTGCAGTGCGTGATCTCGGCGATCTCCTCGTACGACCGCCCTTCCAGCTCGCGGAGCACGAAGACCTCGCGGTGATGCTGCGGCAGCCGCGCGACCGTCTGCTCCACCAGCGAGCGGACATGGCGCTTGCGGAACAGGTCGTCCGGACGCGACTGCGTGTCCTCGAATTCCAGCGGACGCTCCTCGTCCTCCCAGCCGGCGGTCATCGTCTGGAAGAGCACGATCGGGCTGCGCGAGCGGTTGCGGAGCTCGTTCTTCGCCAGGTTCGAGGCGATCGTGTAGATCCAGGTCGAGAACTTCTTGCCGCGGTCGAAGCGCGCGAGATGGCGATGCACGCGGATGAAGACCTCCTGAACGAGGTCTTCGGCGCGCTCGCGATCGCCGACGGTGCGGTAGATGAAGTTGAGGAGCCGGGTCTGGTACCGGTCCACGATCGCATCGAAGGCGCGGGGTTGACCGGACAAGTATTCGGTCACCAACGCGGCATCATCGAGCAACTTCAGGTCATTCAGCGTGCGGAACTGATTCCGCTTCGCGGTCGACTTGAGTGCGGCGGTCCCCATGAGCTCCTCCGAAAGACTGGAGTTCGGCGGCCATTCCCCGATTGCGATTAGAGCAGGGGGAGTGCCAGACCGAGCGAGCTCGTAAGCCGTTGAAAATCAATGGCTTAATCGTGCCTTAATTTTCGTTTCTGTCCCGATATTCGGAGACACGCGTCCCTTTTTGGGGACGCCGCGCGCCTTCGGCTCTGCCTCGGCGACTAGCGCCCGCCCCGGAAGCCGGCGGCGAACAGGATACCAATGATTGTCTTCGCGTCCGTGATCTCGCCGCGCTCGATCCGTGCGAGCGCCTCGCTCAGCGGGACCGTGACCACTTCGATGAACTCGTCTGCTTCGTGCTTCGTCGCGCCGCGCGTGAGGCCCGTCGCGAGGAAGATGTGGATCTTCTCGTTCGTGAACCCTGGCGTCGTCCAGAAGGCCGTGAGGAACTCCATCGACGCCGCCGTGCAGCCCGTCTCCTCGAGCAGCTCGCGGTGCGCGCATGTCAGCGGCGCCTCGTTCGCCTCGAGCCGCCCCGCGGGGATCTCGAACAGGCGTCCACCGGTCGCGTAGCGGTACTGGTGGATGAGAAGCAGCTGCGGATCGGCGCCGCGCGGATCGCTGAGGAACGGCACGACTGCCGAGGCGCCCGGGTGATGGATCAGCACCTGCTTGCCTGTCTTGCCGTCCGGATAGCGCACGTCGTCGAGGTGCGCGTCGAGGAACTGGTGCTGCCAGATCCGTCCGCCGCCGATGCGGCCCGGTTCGCTGCTCATCACCCCTCCCCTGCCTCTGCGGGATCATTGTCGCTCGCGACGCGCTCCGCCTTGGCGATGCCGAGCGCGTCGAGCGGCGCCATCACCACCGCGGGGTCGCCCACAGCGAGCACGAGCAGGCGCGACGGGTCGAGGTGCGCGCGCGCCGCGCGATGCACCGCATCGGTCGTCACCGCGCGGATCCGCTCGCGGTACCGCGCGAACCAGTCCTCGGGCAACCCGAACATCGTCGCGCCTGCGAGCGCGCCGGCCACTGCGTTCGTCGTCTCATAGCGGATCGGGAAGACGCCGGCGAGGTACTCGGTCGCGAGCGCCACTTCCGACGCCTCGGGCGGCGTTTCCCGGAGGCGGTCGATCTCGCGCACGATCTCCTGCACCGCGCGGTCGGTGACCTCGCTCTTCACCGCGGTGCTCACGACGAACGGCCCGGGCCCGCGCCGCCAGTCGAAGAGCGATGACGCGCCGTACGTGAAGGCGTGCTTCTCGCGCAGGTTCATGTTGATGCGCGACGAGAAGAGGCCTCCGAGGATCCCATTCATCACCACCACGTCGAGATATGCGGCGTGCGACCGCGCGAGCCCCACGTGCCCCACGCGCAGCTCCGACTGCGGCGCCTCCGCCTTCTCGACCACGATGACCCGGCGCGCTTCGCGCGCCGCCGCGGCCTCGGTGAGCGCGGGCGGGCGCGTGCCGCCGCGCCACCCTCCGAACTCCCGCTCCGCTGCCGCGATCGCGGCGCCCGGTGTGATGTCGCCGACCAGGATGAGCGTCGTCGCCGCTGGGCCGTAGTGCGTCGCGTGGAACGCGCGCGCGGCCGCGGCGTCGAGCGCCCGAACGCTGCGGACGGTGCCGCCGAGGTCGCGCGCGTACCGGCTCGACGGCGCGTACAGGAATCCGGAGAAGCGTTCGTCGGCCAGGCCGCGGGGCTCGGCGAGCTGCTGCGCCAGCGCGGCGAGCCGCTCGTCCCGCTTCCGCGCGACGTCCGCCTCGGGGAAGCTCGCGTCCTGCAGCACCGTCGCGAACAACGCGAACGCGTCGTCGAAGCGCGAGCGCGTGACGGTCACGCGCGCGAGACTGCCGTCCCAGTCGGCCGATCCCTCGAACGCGGCGCCGAGGCGCTCGAAGCGTGCCGTCAGCGTCGCGCCATCCATCCCGTCGGCGCCTTCGGCCAGTGCGCCGGCCACGAGCGCGGCGACGCCCTCGCGTCCGCGTGCCTCGGCGGCGCCGCCCGCGTCGATCAGCGCGAGCGCGGTCACGAGCGGCAGCCGCGGCATCGGCGCGATGAGCAGCGCGAGCCCGTTCGCGAGCCGGTGCCGGTGCACGGCGGGGAACTCGTACGGGCGGGCGACACCCGGCTGCGGACGTGCGGCCGCGGTCACGTCGCCGCCTCGGCGCGCGGCACGAAGAGGAGCGAGGCCCGGTTCGTCGGCCCCAGCCGCGCGCGCGCGAACGCGGTCATCGCGGCGCAGTCCACCGCCGCATGCCGCGCCGGCTCGTCGTTGAGCAACGCGGCGTCCCCTCTATAAGTAGCGAACTGCGACAATCTATCGGCGCGCGCGGCGACCGATTGCAGCGCGTTCACCCAGGCCGTCTCGAGCAGCGCGAGCGCGCGCGCGCGCGCCGCCTCGCCGACGCCCTCGGCGAGCAGCCGGTCCACTTCCGCGGCGACGGCGGCCTCGAGCTGCTCCGGCGCGACGCCGGGGCGCGCCGTGACGTCGATGACCAGCAGGTCGCTCCCCTTGTGCAGGTCGAACGTGAACGCCCCCGCGTCGCTTGCCAGCTGCTGCTCGCGCACGAGCGACCGCGCGAGCCGGCTCCCGTCGCCGGTGCCAAGCACCGCACCGAGCAGGCTCGCCGTGTACCACGCGTCGGTGCCGGCGGCGGGGATCCGGAACGCCAGCTGCAGCCGTGGCGCGACCACTGCGTCCTCGACCACTTCGCGCCGCCAGCCGCCGAAGGACTCCGGCAGCGACAGGTCGCCGAGCGCCGGCCGGCCGCCGCCCCGCGCGATCGGCCCGAAGTGCCGTTCCACCATCCGCCGCGCCTCGGCAGCGTCGAAGTCGCCGCAGATCGTCAGCACCGCGTTGTCGGGCGTGTAGTACGTGCGGAAGAAGGCCGCGATGTCCTCGAGGCTCGCCGCCGAGAGGTCCTCCATCGAGCCGATCAACGAATGGTGGAACGGATGCGACGGCGGGAAGCAGAGCGCCGGCAGGCGCTCCCACCAGGTGCCGTACGGCTGGTTGTCGACCGACCAGCGGCGCTCGTTCATCACGACGTCGCGCTGGGTGTCGAGCTTCTCCTGCGTCATCGCCGGCAGCAGCCGCGCCATGCGGTCCGCCTCGAGCCAGAGCGCCAGCTCCAGGTGATGGCTGGGCAGCGTCTCGTGGTAGTTCGTCCGGTCGAGCCACGTGCTGCCGTTGAGCGTGCCGCCGGCGCGCTGCACGATCTCGAAGTGCTCATTGGCGCCGACGTTCGCGCTCCCCTGGAAGAGCATGTGCTCGAAGAGGTGCGCGAAGCCCGTGCGGCCCTCGCGCTCGTTCGCCGAGCCCACGTGGTACCACAGGTTCACCGCGACCACCGGCGTCGCGTGGTCCTCGGAGAGCACTACGCGCAGTCCGTTCGCGAGCGTGTGCTGGTCGGCCGGGATGCGCATGCTCACCACTCGAAGAAGAGCGCGAGCGGCGCCTTCACGGTCTCGGAGAGGAAGTACATCGGCTGCCGCGCGAGCATGCTCAGCACCCGCTCCTCCGGCCGCGCCGGCGACGTGCGCACGCGAAGACCGTGGTGGCGGGCCGCCGTCCACGCCCGGAAGAGGTGGAACGCGTCGGAGACGACGATCGCGCGCTCCATCCCGCGCGCGTCGAGCAGCTGCGCCGCCGCGCGCAGCGACTGGTGCGTCGTCCGCCCCTCGTTCTCGAGCAGGATCGCCGTGTCGGGCACGCCCTGCTGCATCACGTAGATGCGGCTCACCGCGGCCTCGCTCTGCGTGTCGCCTTCCGCGATGCCGCCGGTCAGCACCAGGCGCGGCGCCAGGCCCTGTGCGTAGAGCCCCACCGCGTGGTCGAGCCGCGCCCGCAGCACCGGCGACGGACGGCCGCGGTATTGCGCCGCGCCCAGGACGATGATCGCATCCGAGGGCGCCGCCCCGTCCCGCGAGGCGAACCAGAGCACGAGCCCCGCGGAGGTCAGCCACCCGGCGAGCGCGATGCCGCTGAGCGCGAGCGCGATGCGGCGGAGCGAGGGACGCGCGAGGCGGACGGGCATCGCCGGAAGCTACCGAGGCGGCGAGGGCCGCGGTACGGTCAGCGGCCGAGCGCGAGCAGTGCGAGCGCGAAGGCGTCGAGCTCCGCATCGAGGCCCGCCGCACCGGTCCCGTCACGCGCGCCCGCGACCGCCGCACCGTCGATCTGCCGGAGCAGCAGCCGGCCGAGCAGCGGCGCGGGGACACGCGGCGCCAGCTGCACCGCCCCGAGGATCGCCGTCGCGAGGAGCGCGGCCGCCGCTTCGCGCGCCGCGCGCACCTCGCGGACCGTCGCGACGTCGGGCTCCGACTCACCGGACAGCGCCGCCAGCAGCGCGACCTCGCCGCGCACGGTCTCGTCGCGCGCGAGCGCGCGCCAGGCCTCCATCGCGTCCGCCGCGGTGGCGGCGCGCTTCAGCCGCACCTCGCTCGCCGCGCCCAGCGTGCGCACCACCGCGGTGAGCAGCGCCGCCTTGCCGTCGTAGTGGTAGAGCAGCAGCGCCTTGCTCACGCCCGCCGTGCGCGCGATCGCCTGCAGGCTCATCGCGCCGACGCCTTCGGCCGCGCCCAGCGCGATCGCCGCCCGCGCGATCCGCGCGGCAGTCTCAGCGCGTGACAACGGTCCCCGGCTCGGGCGCCGTTGCGACGATCCCGTGGTCCGCCAGTTCTGCGATGAACGCGTCCTGCACGTTGCGCTCGCCGTGCACGAGATGGACGTCACGCAGCTGCGGCGAGCTCGCGCGCACACCGGTGAGCCAGTCCCGGAGCTCGGTGCGGTCCGCGTGCGCGCTGTAGCCCGACAGCACCTCCACGCGCGCCCGCAGCGGGATCTCCTCGCCGTGCACCTTGATGAGCTCGCGCCGCTCGACGATCCGGCGGCCGAGCGTGTGCTCGGCCTGGAAGCCGACGATGAGGATCGTCGTGCGTGGGTCGCCGGCCGAGTGGGCGAGGTGGTGCAGGATGCGCCCGGACTCCGCCATCCCCGACGCCGCGATCACGATCATGGGGCCCGGGGCGCGCATCGCCGCCTTCGAGTCCTCCACGTCCGGCGTGAACCGGAGTTGTTCGAACGCGAACAGCTTCGCGAGGTCGCCGTCGTGCATCCGCACCATCGATTCGCCGTGGTCGAAGTCGTGCGTGTGGTCACGGAAGACCTCGGTCGCCTTGCTCGCCAGCGGACTGTCGATGATCACCGGCACGCGCGGGATGAGTCCTTCGTTCGAGAGCTGGTGCAGGTCGTAGAGCAGCTCCTGCGTGCGACCCACCGCGAACGCCGGGATCAGCACGCGCCCCCCGCGCGCGACCGTCTCGCGCACCACGCGTGCGAGGTCCGCGCGCGCGCCGGCGACGCTCGTGTGGTCGCGGTTGCCGTAGGTCGATTCCATGATCAGGAAGTCGACCTGCGCCACGGGGTCGGGGTCGCGGATGATCGGCAGGCCCGACCGGCCGATGTCTCCGCTGAAGCCGAGGCGCCGCTGGCGGCCGTCCTCCTCCCACTCGAGCGTCACCGACGCCGAGCCGAGGATGTGTCCCGCGTCGGTGAACCGTCCGAAGACGCCTGGCACCACCTCGAATCGCTGGCCATAGCGATGCGGCTGCATCAGCGGCATCGTCGCGGTCACGTCGCGCAGCCCGTAGAGCGGGTCCGCGACCTGCTTGCGGTGCTTGCGCAGGAACTCGGCGTCCTTCTCCTGGATGTTCGCCGAGTCGGCGAGCATGACCTCGCAGAGGTCCCGCGTCGCGCCGGTCGCGTGGATCGCGCCGCGGAAGCCTTCCTTGACCAGGAAGGGGATCCGGCCCGCATGGTCGATGTGCGCGTGCGAGAGCACCATCGCGTCGATTCGGTCGACCGCGTAGGGGACCTTGCGGTTCTTCTCACCGACCTCGGCGCGCTTCCCCTGGAAGAGTCCGCAGTCGAGCAGGATCGTCCGCCCCAGCACATGGACCAGGTGGGCCGAGCCGGTGACCTCGCGCGCCGCGCCGACGAACTGGACTCGCATCACTCCTCTCCGCCGGCGCTCAGCGCTCGGGCTCGGCCTCGCGGGCGAAGACGACGGTCAGGCGCGCGCCGTCCTGCGTCATCAGGCTCGGCGTCCACCCGCCCCGGCTCCGCTCGTTGAGCAGGTCGGTCAGCGCATCCTCGTCCTCGCGCTGGTGGCGGGTCAGCCGCACGATCACCGCCTGATATTCTTTCATGCGTCAAATGATAGTAGCTTGTCGCGCATGCTGACCACCCCGGCGCTCCCCGGCCTCACCGTCGTCTCGCACCCGCTCGTGCAGCACAAGCTCGCGCTCCTCCGCGACCAGGCGACGCCGAAGAAGATCTTCAAGGAGCTGGTGGACGAGATCGCGATGCTGATGGCGTACGAGGCCACCGCCGACCTCGCGCTCGAGCCCGTCGAGGTCGACACGCCCCTCGAGACGACCACCTGCCAGCGCGTCGCGGGCAAGAAGCTCACGCTCGTCCCGATCCTCCGCGCCGGCCTCGGCATGGTCGACGGCATCCTGCGACTCGTGCCGTCGGCGCGCGTCGGCCACATCGGGATGTACCGCGACCACGACACTCTCGAGCCGGTGGATTACTACTTCAAGATCCCGGGCGACGGCGCGGAGCGCGACTTCTTCC
>CAZIDS010000098.1:0-10431 GCA_964537945.1 uncultured Gemmatimonas sp.
TGGAACGTGCCGACGGTCACGCTGCGCTACCCGTCGAACATCCCCGGCCCGCCGGGGCACAACTGGGCGAACGCGATCGTGATGGCGACGCCGATCGCGCACAAGGGCGCCCTCGCCGGCGCCAAGGTGCAGGCGCTCACGATGCTCGACATCATCTCCAAGCCGCAGGTCGTTGCCGATGCGTGGAAGTACTTCCGCGAGGTGCAGACGGCCGAGGTGAAGTACCAGCCGTTCATCTCGCCGACCGACCAGCCGCCGATCTACCTGAACGCCGAGATCATGGCGCGCTTCAAGCCGGAGCTGCAGCGCCTCTACTACGACCCGAAGAAGTACAAGAGCTACCTCGAGCAGCTCGGCATCGCCTACCCGACGACGCGCGAGACGGTGCGGCCGCGGATGGAGGAGTAGCTGCCCAAGCTCTATCGCCTGATCGCTGCCGACGGCAGCGTGACGTCCAGCGAGGCCCCCGGTGCGTTCGGGGGCCATCGCCGGACGCGGATCTACGGCCGCCTCGACTGCAAGGCGGCGCGGCGCGCGCTGGGCACCGGCACCTCGTACGCCCAGCAGCGCGTCTTCTTCAAGGACGAGGCGACGGCGCGCGCCGCGGGCTATCGCCCCTGCAAGGTCTGCCTTCCCGAGCAGTACGCGGCCTGGAAGGCGGGCCGGCTCCGCTAGGCGCAGCCCCGTGAGCGGCCGAGTCGAGGCCCTCTGGACCAAGCGGGCGCACCGCGGTCCGATGGATGTCCGGCACGAAGCCGCCTTCGTCGCCGGCCGCGGCATCGAGGGCAACACCTGCATCTCGAGCACGCGGCAGGTGACGATCATCGCGCGGGAACAGTGGCAGGCGATGATGCGCGAGCTCGGCGCCGACGTGGACCCCGCGGCGCGGCGCGCGAACGTCCTCGTCAGCGGGATCACCCTCGCCGGCACCCGCGGGCGCATCCTGCGTCTCGGCGGGGTACGTGTGCGCATCCGCGGGGAGACGCGTCCCTGTGAGCGCATGGACGAGGCCTGCCCCGGCCTGCGCGCGGCGATGGACCCAGACTGGCGGGGCGGAGCCTTCGCGGAAGTCCTGGATGACGGTCTCGTGTCCGTCGGGGACGCGGTGACCTGGGAGCCGTGACGGCCCATCGCACCCGTTGACGGGTCGCATTGTCCGGCGGTGGTCCACGCGCCAAGTTGCCCCATTCGTCCGCTCCCCCGCCTCCCCTGAGGCCCTCGTGATCCATCCCATGCCATCTCTTGCGACCGCGGCGCCGGGTCCCGGCGGCGCCGCGGCCTACGCGCCGTCGCACGAGCATGGGTTCAGCGATGTCGAGGTGCACCAGATCCTCGACGGGATCTACGAGCGCGGCGACCGGCTGATGCTCTGGTTCCTCGCATCGCACATGGCGCTCGCGATCGTCCTCGCGCTCTTCCACCAGACCTGGTTCGCGACGATCACCGTCGGCGGCGCGGCGCTCGGCGTCTTCGCGCTCTCGGTGCGGCTCTTCCCGCGCACGTTCTTCACGCGCGCGCTCGCCGGCGTCGCGCAGCAGGCGTACGTCGCGCTCCACATCTTCCAGCTCCACGGCCAGGCCGAGCAGCACTTCTGGTACTTCACGGCCTTCACGATGATGATCGTGTACCAGGACTGGCTGTGCATGTGGCCGGGCGCGCTGCTGATCATCCTGCAGCACACGGTCTTCGCCTTCCTGCACAACGCCGGATTCGGGGTCCACTTCTTCCCCGAAGCGCACGTCGGCTTCAGCAAGCTCTTCTTCCATTTCGGCATCGCGCTCGTCCACGTCGGCATCTGCGGCTACTGGGCGCACCTGCTGCGGATGCAGACGCTCGGCGACGCGTGGCGCCAGCGGCAGCTCCGCGAGGACCAGGGCCTGCTCGAGTCGCAGGTCGCGGCGCTGAAGGTCTCCGAGGTCGCTCTCACCGCCTCGACCGCGCGGCTCGACGAGGCGTCGCGGCTGCAGCGCGCGATCCTCGACAACAGTCCCGACGTGATGTGGGTGATGGACCTCGAGCACCGGTACACCGCCGTGAACTCCGCCTTCGAGCGAGCGATCGGGCGTCCGCGCGCCGAGATCGAGGGCCGGCCGGCGGCCGAGGTCGCGACTGCCGCCTCGCTGGAAAAGCTCACACCGCAGCTGGAGCAGGCGATCGCGTCCCGCCGGCCGGTGACGCGCGAGGACACGTTCATCGTCCGCGGCGAGCCGCGCGCGTTCGAGGTCACCATCACACCGGTCTTCGACGAGCACGGCGGGCTCGCCGGCACGACGGGCACGGCGCACGACGTCACCGAGCAGCGCCGCCTCGAGGCGGAACGTTCGCGCTCGGCCCAGCGGCTGCAGGAGTCGCAGAAGGCCGAGAGCATCGGCCTGCTCGCCGGCGGCGTCGCGCACGACTTCAACAACCTGCTCGGCGTCATCAAGGCGAACGCGGAGCTCGCGCGGCTCGACCTCCCCGAGGGCTCGCCCGCGCGGGAGTCGTTCGCCGAGATCGAGCGCTCGACCCAGCGCGCCGCCGACCTCACGCGGCAGATGCTCGCCTACGCCGGCCTCGGCCAGGTCGCCGTGGACCGGCTCGACCCGTCGGCGCTCGTGCGCGGCACGGCCGAGCTGTTCCGCAGTGTGGTGCCGAAGAAGGTCGAGTTGCGCATCGAGCTCGCGAGCGACGCACCGGTGATCGAAGGGGACGCGACGCAGCTGCGCCAGGTCGTCATGAACCTGATCTCCAACGCCGCCGACTCGATCGGCGACGCCGAGGGGCGCGTCGTCGTGCGGACCGCGCGCGTGCGCGTCGGCGCGGGCGACCTGCAGGTCGGCCACGGCCAGCCGGAGCCGGCGCCCGGCACGTACGCGCTGATCGAGGTCACCGACACCGGCGCCGGGATGAGCCCCGAGACGCTGTCGCGCATCTTCGACCCGTTCTTCACGACGAAGTTCACCGGGCGCGGCCTCGGCCTCGCCGCCGCACTCGGCATCCTCCGCGCGCACCGCGGCGCGATCGAGATCACCTCGGAACCGGGCCGCGGCAGCGCCTTCCGCGTCTACCTGCCCGGCGTGCAGGGCGTCGCGCGCGCGACGCCCACCGAGCCCGTGAGCGCGATGCCGGAGCGCGCGGGCCGCAAGACGCCTCCCGGCACCGTGCTCGTCGTCGACGACGAACCGTCGCTGCGCTCGCTCGCGTCGCGCGTGCTGCAGCGCGCGGGACACAGTGTCGAGACCGCCGCCGACGGCGTCGAGGCGCTCGAGCAGCTCGCGGCGAAGCCGGCCATCAGCGCCGTGCTCCTCGACATGCTGATGCCGCGCCTCGGCGGCGAGGAGACGCTTCGCGCGATCCGCGAGCGCCATCCGGCGCTGCCCGTGCTCCTCACGAGCGGCTTCAGCGAGGCGGTCGCCGCCGAGCGCCTGCTCGCGCACGCGCACGTCGCCTTCATCCAGAAGCCCTATGGCGCGGGCCAGCTGATCGGCGCACTCGGGAAGCTCGTGGACGCGGCGCGTGACACGAACAGCGACGGGAAGAAGTAGGTTCGGGGCATGAGCCCCGAGCCAAACGCCCCCGCCCCTGTCCCGGCCCGCCCGCGGCGCATCCTGCTCCGCATCGTCACCGTCTTCGTCGGCCTGCTCGGCGTGAACGCGCTGCTGCAGATCCGCGAGTCGTTCGCGCCCTACGGCGACTCCCCGATGCTCCTGGCCGGCGAGCAGCTCATCGTGGGGATCCTCGGCCTCACCGCGGCCGTCGGCGCGTGGCGCCTGCGTCCCTGGGCGTGGAAGCCCGCGCTCGGCTGGGGGGTCGCGACCGGCATCCTCGTGGCAACGCTCGGGCCAGTGCTGCAGCTCGAGCCCGACGAGCGAGGCGGGCTCCTCTTCGGCGGATTCACGACCTTCGTCATCGGCGCGGTGATCGCGCTCTACTTCCGCCGCGCGCTGCCCGTCGCGGATGGACACACCGGCGGCGCACCGCCGGCCGCCTGATGACACCGCGCCGCGTCGCGCGTCGTAGGGAGGACGTCACCCTCCCGGGAGCACGCTGATGTGGCAGATCCTCAAGACCCTCTTCATCCAAGGGGTCCTCGCGAAGGTCCTCCTCCGCGCGTTCGGCTGGCTGGGGTGGCTGCTCCCGATCGGCTTCCTGCTGAAGGCGATCGGCTGGCCGATCCTCGTCGTGCTCGGGATCCTCGCGGCGCCGGTGATCATCCTGCTGTTGATCGTCGGGCTGCCGATCTTCGTCGTGCTCATGGTCGGCACGCTGCTGATGTCGGTCGTCGGCTTCGTCCTCACGATCGGCATCGCGCTCGCGAAGATCCTCATCCCGATCGCGCTCGTCGTGTGGCTCGTGCGCTGGCTGCTGAAGGACAGGGGCAGCGAGGCCGCGCCCGCCACGCCGGCCGCGGCGGCCGAAGGTCCCGCCGCGTCCTGACCGGGCGCGCGCCCGGCGGCGCGGCTAGACGTCGCGCCGCTGCGGCCGCCCGATGATGATCGTGATGTTGTCGGTGCCGCCGTCGGCGAGCGCCTCCTGCAGCAGTGTCTCGGCGGCCTGCTTCGCGCTCGTCATCGAGCCGAGCACCTCGGCGATCCGTTCGTCGCTCACGTGCTTCGTGAGCCCGTCGGTGCAGAGCAGGTGGACGAGCCCCCACTCCGACTTGAGGCGCGTGACGACGGGCGCGGCCTCGTCGGCGCCGATCGCGCTCGAGAGCACGTCGGCGAGCCGCGAACGCTCGGCGACCGCGCGCGTGAGCACGCCCTTGTCGACGAGCTCCTGCGCGATCGTCTGGTCGCGCGAGACCTGCGTGAGCGCGCCTTCGCGATAGAGGTAGTAGCGCGAGTCGCCCACCTGCAGCAGGTAGTAGTAGGGCCAGACGCCCATGTAGAGCGTTAGGGTCGTCGCCATCGCGCGCCCCTCGGCCTCGATCATCGCGCGCGCGCGCACCGCGTCGTGCGAGCGGAGCGCGGCCTCCTGCAGCGTGTGGATGAACTCCTGCTCGCTCGAGTCGGCGTGCAGGAAGCAGGCGCTGCTCGACGTGACGTACTCGGTGACGACCTCGAGCGCCGTCGCGCTCGCCTTCTGCCCGCCGAAGCCGCCGCCGACGCCGTCGGCGACCATCGCGAGGAACGCGACGCGCTCGTCCGCCAGCGGGAGCGGCGTGCCGTCGGGGAGCGACGTCTGCAGGACCGAGAACCGCTTGTGGACCGTGGCCAGCATGAACTGGTCCTGGTTGTCCTTGCGCACCTTCCCCTGGTGGGTCAGGCCGAAGACGTCGATCTCGTCGTCGCGCGGCTTGCGGTTGTCCGCCATCGTCACGGCCCTCCCGGGTCTCCGGGTGCGTCCTCTAACTACGGGGGCGGGCGGCTGGTGCGCAATGGCACGCGAGGGGGTACCATACAGGGACCGCAATCCCCCGGAGGGGACCGATGTCCGGACTGGACGACAAGTCGATCCAGAACCTCGTGAAGAAGATGCAGAAGCAGGCCAAGCCGCGGAATCTCGAGGCGAAGACCTACGACGCGACCGCTCCGCAGCGCGTCAGTGACGACAAGGACGAGGAGCGCGAGAAGATGTTCAAGGAGATGAAGCGCCGCGAGTTCTGAGCGGCGCTACCGCGCGCGGAGCATCGCGCGCACGGAATCGAGCGACCCGTCGTTCGGCGCCGGCACGAGGCCGAGCAGGCGCGCCATGAGCGCGTAGACGTGCACATTGCGGAAGGGCGGCACCACCTTCCCTTCCGCGAATCCGGGCCCGGCGGCGACGAAGATCGCGCCCATGGACGGCAGCTCGGGATCGTAGCCGTGCTGGCCGCCGTCCCAGTTCGCGGGCCCGCGCTCCGCGAGCGACTTGCGGTCGGTGATCGACCAGCCGTCATCCGCGACGAGCACCACCGGCGTGAGACGCGGGCTCTCGTTCAGCCGCAGCCGCGCGGGGAGCTCTCCCTTCCGGTATGCCTGCAATCGCGGGTGCTTGTCCTTGAATGCGCGATAGACGCGCTCCGCGTCGCCGTCGCGCGGCACGAGCATCGCCACCGGTGACCAGTCCACCACGTCGATCGACGCGCGGTCGATGTAGTCGTCGAGCAGGATGAGTCGCTCGCCGCTGCTCGGCGCCATGCCGTGGTCAGCTACGACGATGACGTTCACGACATCGTGCAGCCCGAGCCGGTCGATGCCGCGGACGAGCGCGCCGACGGCGGAGTCCACGTGCGCGATCGCCGAATCGGCGGCCGGCGAGAAGGGGCCGTCGTCGTGGCCCGCGTCGTCGGTGTCGCTGAAATACAGCGTGACGACCGCGGGCGCGGAGTCCGGCGGCAGCGCGAACCACTCGAGCACCTGGCGCACGCGCTCGGCGCGCGGCACCCTGCCGTCGTACGCCTCCCACCACGTGGGCAGGACACCGTGGATGCGCGCCTCGGAGCCGGGCCAGAAGAACGAGGCCGCGCGGCGTCCCTGCCTCTCGGCGGTCACCCAGATCGGCTCGCCGCCCCACCAGCGAGGGTCGCGCACCGCGAGCGTGTCGCTCGTCCTGAAGTCGCCGAGCACCGCGTCGCGCATGTTGTTCGCGATGATGCCGTGATGGTCGGGCGTGAGGCCGGTGACGATCGTGTAGTGGTTCGGGAAGGTCTTCGACGGGAACGACGGCAGCATCCGCTCGGCGCGCACGCCGCGCGCGGCCAGCGCGCGCAGGTGCACCGCCGGCGCGCGCGTGATGTAGTCGGCGCGGAAGCCGTCGAGCGAGATGAGGAGGACGCGCTGTCGCTGGCGCGGCGCACGTTCGTCCGTCGCCCCGCGGGCCGGGCTGCAGGCCGCACCGATCGCGGCGGCGACCAGCGCGATCGCCGCGACCACCGGGACCACCGGGACGCGATGCCGCATCAGGCCGCGGCCCCGTCCTCGACCAGCAGGCGCCGGAGCACCTTTCCCACCATCGACTTCGGCAGCTCCGTCTTGAAGACGATGCGCGCCGGCGTCTTGTACGGCGCGAGATGCTCCTTGCACCAGGTGCGGAGCTCCTCGGCCTCGACGTTCGTCCCCGCGCGCGGCACCACGAACGCGACCGCCACCTCGCCGCGCGCGGCATCCGGGAATCCGCGCACACCGACCTCGGCCACCGCCGGATGCTTCGACAGCGCCTCCTCGATCTCGCGCGGCCACACCTGCATCCCGCTCATCTTGATCAGGTCCTTCTTGCGGTCGACGATGAAGAGGAAGCCATCCTCGTCGAGGTAGCCGAGGTCGGCGGTGTGCAGCCAGACGGAGCCGTCGGCGTGCACGACGCGCATCGGGTCTGTGCCCTCGGGCGCGTTGAAGTAGCCCTTCATCACCTGCGGGCCCGTGATCAGGATCTCGCCGACCTCCTTCGCCGGGAGTTCGCGCGTGGCGTCGTCGGCGTCCACGATGCGGACCGCGCAGTCGGGGAGTGGCACGCCGACGCTGCCGAGCTTCTGCTTCCCCTTCAGCGGCCAGAGCGTCGCCGCGAGCAGCGACTCGGTGAGGGCGTAGCCCTCGATCACGCGCGCGCCGGTCACCTCGGTGAAGCGCTTGTGCGTCTCGGCCATCATCGGCGCGGCGCCGGAGACGCAGGCCTTCATCGAGGTGAAGTCCACCTGGTGGGCCGCGACCTTCCGATGGTTCAGCAGCGCGCTGTAGAGCGTCGGCACGCCGCAGAAGACCGCCGGCCGCGTCTTCTGGATGGTCGCGACGACGTCGTCGATGTCGCGTGGGTTCGGGATGAGCGCGATCGGGTTCTTGCCGATGATGCACACCGACTGCACGCCGCAGGCGCCGTACGAGTGGAACATCGGCAGCGGGAGGCAGTAGACCGCTTCCCACTCGGGGAGCACGTCCTTGAGCCAGGCCTGCACCTGCATCCCGGTGCGCACGAGGCCGCCGTGATGCACGCGCACCGCCTTCGGCGTGCCCGTGGTGCCACCGCTCATCAGCAGCAGCGCGTCGTCGTCGGGATTCGCGCGGCGGCCGGGGACGCGGTTCGCCGCGTGCACCTTCAGCAGCTGCGCCATCCACGGATCGCCGTCCCGCGGCGTGGCGCGGTGCCCGCCCTTCTTCTCGAGCAGCAGCGTGAAGGCGAGCTTCAGCAGCGGCGGCAGGTACTCCTTGATGCCGGTGAGCACGACGTGCTGCAGCGCGGTCCTCCGCTGCACCTGCTTCACCCGGTCGTAGAACGCGGTGAGCGTCACCATCACCTTCGCGCCGGTCGCCTTCAGCGGCCCCTCGAGCTCCTCCGCCGAGTAGATCGGGTTGAGCGGCACGACCACCGCGCCGAGCTTCCACGCGGCGAGCTCGGCGACGAAGAACTGCGGACAGTTCGGCAGGAGCAGCGCCACGCGGTCGCCGGCGCGGACCCCGAGCGCGGCGAGCGCGCTCGCGAAGGCGTCGCTCTCGCGCTGCAGGCGGCCCCAGCTGACCTGCGTCCCCTTGAAGAGCAGCGCCGGCGCGCCCGCGCGCTGCGACACGTTCTCCTCGACGAAGTCGAGGAGCGTGCGCGACGGATACGGTTCGAGCGACGCGGGCACGCCGGCGTCGTACTGGGTCGTCCAGGGATGCGCGTTCATTCGGGTCCGGGGTACATTCCGAATATGCACCCCAACCTACGCACCAGCACCCCGCGCGCGTTCGTCGTCGCCGCCGCGGGCGCCCTCGCCGCCGCGCCGCTCGCCGCGCAGGCGATCCAGGTCCCCTTCAACGATCCCGCGGTGAGGCGCGCGATGGACGCGATGCAGCCGCTGCAGGCGTGGACGCTCGACCAGCAGGTCTCGATCTGCGAGATCCCGGCGCCGCCGTTCAAGGAGCAGGCGCGCGCGGAGGAGTTCCGCCGGCGGATGGTCGGCTTCGGCTACGCGAACACGCGGATCGACGCCGAGGGGAACGTGATCGCCGAGATCGGCCGCGGCGACGGGCCGACGGTGATGCTCGCGGGCCACCTCGACACCGTGTTCCCCGAGGGGACCGACGTGCGCACCTCGCGCGTCGGCGAGCGTGTCGCCGGCCCCGGCATCGGTGATGACTGCCGCGGCCTCGCGGTGGTGCTCACGGTCGCGCGCGTGCTGAAGGAGCAGAACGTCGTGCCGAAGGGGCGCCTGCTGCTCGTCGGCAATGTCGGCGAGGAAGGGCCGGGCAACCTGCGCGGTGTGCGGCATCTCTTCACGAAGGAGTTCGCGGGGAAGGTCGACTACTTCATCTCGGTCGACGGCGCCGGCGGCGGCGCGATCACCTCGCGCGCGGTCGGCAGCCACCGCTACACCGTCTCGTTCGAGGGGCCCGGCGGGCACAGCTACGGCGCCTTCGGCATGACGAACCCGATGCACGCGATGGGGCGCGCGATCGCGAACATCGCCGACCTCCAGGTGCCGGTGCGGCCGCGGACGACGTTCAACGTCGGCGTCGTGAGCGGCGGGACGAGCGTGAACACCATCACGCCGCACGCGCAGATGGAGGTGGACATGCGCTCCGAGTCCGCGGAGGAGCTCACGAGGATCGACGCCGCGATCCGCGACGCGATCGAGCGCGGCGCGGCGGCTGAGCGCGCACGTTGGCCCGGCTCGCGCGCCACGATCACCGTGAAGTACGACACCATCGGCATCCGCCCCACCGGCGGCCAGAGCGACGACGCGCCGATCGTGCAGACCGCGTGGAAGGCCGTCGAGATGCTCGGCTGGATCCCCGCGACCGTCGCGTCGAGCACCGACGCCAACCTGCCGATCGCGATGGGGATCCCCGCGATCACCATCAATGGCGGCGGGCGCTCGACCGGCGCGCACGGCACCGAGGAGTCCTACACCGAGCTCCCCGACAGTTACAAGGGGCCGCAGCTGGCGCTGCTGATCGTCACCGCGCTTGCCGGGCTCGCCAGGTAAGGAGACGGTCAGCTTGCGGCGGGGCGCGACACCGGCGCCCCGCCGCCGCCGTAAACGCTCCCGAGGGCTCGCGTGTCCGACCGTGACACCGGACCGAAACCAGGGGAGGATGGCATGCCGACCGTTCCGACGTTCCGCCGCGCGGCGTTCACGCTCGCGCTGCTCGCCGCCAGTGCCGCCAGTGCCTCGAGCGCCCAGGCCCAGCCGCGCGGCGACTCGCTCGCGATCCGCGCCGCCGCGGCCGATTACATCGAAGGGTGGTACGGCGGCGACGGCGACCGGATGGCGCGCGCGCTCCATCCCGAGCTCGTGAAGCGCATCATCGGCACCGACTCCGCCGGCCGGATGTGGGTGAGCGGGATGGGGGCGACGCAGCTCATCCGCGGCACGCGCTCCGGCGGCGGCAAGAACACGCCCGCCGACCAGAAGAAGACCGACATCCGGATCCTCGACATCTTCCAGAACTCGGCGAGCGTCCGGATCGACGCGGGGGCGTGGATCGACTACCTGCACCTCGTGCGGTTCAACGGGCAGTGGGTCATCCTGAACGTGCTGTGGGAGAATCGGCGGGC
>CAZIDS010000099.1:0-5503 GCA_964537945.1 uncultured Gemmatimonas sp.
ACGGCCGTGTCGGCGCCCACGTTGTTCTGCAGCGCCTCGCTGATCGTGCCGAGCGAGCTCCGCGTCTTCCAGACGTTTCCGAGGGTCGCGTCGTAGATCACGCTGTCCATGTTCGCGATCGTCGCTGACGACACGCGTACCAGGCGATGGTGCGTGTCGTAGAGGAACGAGATCTTCGTTGAGTCGTTGGTGCCTCGGCGTTGCCAGAGGCGATCGCCCGAAGCGCTGTCGACCTGGATGGTATCGACCTCCCCCGTGGGTGCCACGATCTTGGTCGCCATGTCCCAGATCGGGTGCCACTTCACCGTCGTCAGCGAGGAGTCTGCAGCCCCATAGGGCGAGATCACGCGCGTCGCCTCCGGCAGACCCCGGCTGTTGTACGACGTCCGCGTCACGAGGCCTGCGGCGTCGGTCATCTGTGTCACGAGGGCGGGCAGGCTCGTCGAGTCGCGACGCAGCCGCACCGTGCCTCCCATCGCGTCAACTAGCGTGTCTGGCGCGCCGAATCGCCCGATGTAGAAGCGGGTGACATCCGTAACATCGCTCCTCGGCCCATCGATCCTCGTCACGCGCCGCACCGGCGCCGTCGGCCGGTAGCTGCCGCCGTCACCGGAGCAGGTCGCCAGAGACCGGGACTCGACCGGACAGAAGTTCGAGGTGATCGCGCTTGCCGTGCGCATCTTCACCGAGACCTGCGCGACGCCGCTCCAGCCGTCGTATGTGTAGAGCGTGGAGTCCTGCAGCCGATTGACCCGTCCTGTAAGGATCGCCGTGCTCGCCGATGCGTCGTAGAGGAACCGGACGCTGTCGCCACTCGGCTCCACGATCCTCGTCAGGTGTCCGTCACCGTCGTATCGGAGCGAGTTCGTGCGCGCCGAACCGCCAGCGGTCTGCGGCGGGCCCACGATCGTCGCGACGCGACTGGGAGAGCCGCTGTAGGAGAACGTGAACGCGCGAACCGCGCTGCTGCCGGAGGGCCGCGGAAGCACGATCGAATCGAGCTTCGCTGGCGACCCGCTGTAGACGAATCGCGTCGAATCGCCCTGGCGGTTCTTGGTCACGACGTGGCGCAGCGATGCGTCGAAGCGCACGGAGCCGCCGTTCCGCAGCACCCGGATCCAGTTCGAGCCAGAGCGCTCCAGTCGTTCCGGTCGAGCCACCTGCGCCGTCACGGTCCAGAGCGTCGAGTTCTGCTTCTCGAAGACTCGTGTGCTGCCATCCCCACCGACCCAAAGGATCTTCGAGCTGTCGGACGTCACGGGAATGAGGCGTTCGTGGCCCTCGAGCCACCACCCCTGCCCGAAGACCGAAGACCGATTGTCCACCACGACGAAGGAGCCGGTGGCAGTACCAGTCGGAGCTGAGCCACCCGAACCGGCCTTCACCTCGAGCGAGTAGTCGTACGCTCCCGTCGCCAATGCGGTGCCGCTCCACGCGACGATCGGCACCGTGATCTGGCAGCCGGCCGCCGTCGTGCACTCCGAAGCCCAGGGCCACGCGATGTACCGCGTTCCGGCAACACCCGTGATAGACAGAGTCGCTCGCAGACTGTCGGGTGACGTCGTCAGGTTCTGCGCCGAGACGTTCGCGAAGATGCGGACGAACGGATAGCCGTGGTCACTGTGGAAGAGGAGTGTCGGCGCGCGCTCCACGCCCATCGTCCGGACGCCCGGGATCCCGTGCGCGACGCGGAGGCCGCCGCACTCGATCCCTGCAGCCGAGCCCGCCGCAATCGAGAGACACTGGTCCCGCGCGACCGACGTCCCGGGATTGTACGAGGCGACGTTGACCGCCACCGTCGCACTCGGCACCGAGCCGACGTTGATCGTCGTGCTGTCCTTGCTCGAATCGGCGGGACTCGATGCCACCGCCTTGAGCACCACCTTCGTCGTCTGCGTCGACGGACTCGCCGGCACGGAGAATGACACGGTCACGATGCTGTCCCGCAGCGCACCCAGCGTCACCGACGACGGCGAGACCGAACAGGAGGACAGCGTGCCGCAGGTCGCGGTGAGCGTCATCGCCCGCGACGCGAACTGGTCCGGATTCCGAAGCGTGAAGAACGCGCTGCGGCTCGTGCTCGGTGCGACGGCCTGGCTGTCGCGCGCCCGGGTGAGCGCTGGCGCCGGAGGCGGCGCCGCCGTGACCGCCATCGCCGTCGTCCCCGTATCGGCGTACACGCTCTGCCCGCTTGGAATCGCGATCAGCGTCAGATTACCGGAGCCAGCCATCGACGCGCCGGTCACCGTGATGTCGTGGGTCTCGGAGGCGTTTGGCGCGAGGGTGCCGGTCGTGAAGCTCGTCAGGTTCCCCGCCACGCGCTTGCACTGCGACAGAGACCCCGTGCAGGAGACCGTGACGCCGAAGCTGCTCGAACTCGTCCCCGAGTTCGTGATCGTGAAGGGAAGGACGAGCGTCGTGGACGGAGGCACGCGGACCCCACCCTCGGCCGGAGCGACGACTCGTGCCCGGTAGGGAGGCACGTACGTCACCCAGAAGCTCGTCGTCGTCGACTGCGAGTACGAGTTCGTCGCGCTGATGGTGATCGAGTTGAGATCAGGCGCGAGGTAGAGTTCGACGAAGTACGCCGAGCCGCCATCGGGACAGCTCGCACTTGCGCCATCATTGAGCGTGATGCTGTTGCTCCCCGCCGCGTTCGTGAGATAGCCGGTCAGCGATGTCAGATAGCCCGGACTGCAGACCTGCACCACGAGCTGCTGGTAGTCCGAGTCCCGGAAGGAAGTCCAGTTCGTGACCTGGCCTCCGCTCTGGTAGCGGAGGGTGATCAGCGGCGCCTGCGCGAGAAGCGGCTTCACCAGCGGCGCGCCGACCATCAGGAGCCCGGCGGCTGTCAGCAGGTGGCGCAGGAACACTCGGAGCACTCGCATCGTGTCGTCCTTGTCGAACGGTGGGCGTGGCGCTCACGCTCGCGCGTGAACGTCGGACCCGAGTGCACGAGCGATGCCGCGCGAGTGTTAACGGGCACGTTCTCGTTGGCACATAAGGAGTTGGCTCGACTGGCGTCGCTCCGTTGAGTCTCACCTGGCAGCCTAACGGTCGAAATGAGACTTGTGCGACGCTGGTCCCGAGGCAAGCTTGCCGCCCCTACTGCTGTCCAACCACAAGTCGCGCGCTGCGTAGCACATGTCCGCGAAGAAGCTGGAACGCATCCTTCGGTCGGCTGACTCGCACCGAACGAGTACCTTCAGCATCGCAACTCAGTCGGGCACGCCGGAGTCGGTGCGCCAGCTGTCCGCTTTCACATCGGCCGCGGCCCGTCGCCTGCTGGGCGAACTCGAGTCGCTGTCAAGGAACCCGTCACTGCCCGTCCTCCTTGAGGGCGAGACCGGAACGGGGAAGACGCTCGCCGCCCGCGCGGTCCACGATCTCTCGACGCGGAGGCTTCAGCCCTTTCGTCGAGTCGACCTCGCGGCCACGCGGCGCGAGTTCGCAGCGTCGGAGCTCTTTGGACACGTCTCCGGCGCCTTCACCGGCGCAATCGCCGAGCGAATCGGCGACTTCCCCCTGGCGCACCGGGGCACTTTGACGCTCGATGAGATCGGCAAGTGCGAGCTCGACGTCCAGCAGCAACTTCTTGGCGCAATCGAGTACGGGCACTTCCGGCCGATGGGTTGCGAGCGGTGGTTCGTCGTGGATGTGCGGGTGGTGGCGGCGTCGAATCTCGCGCTCGAGGACGAGACGCACGCGGGGCGATTCCTCCCCGACCTGCTCGGCCGGCTCGAGGCAGGTCGCATCGTGATGCCCACGCTGCGCGACCGAAAGGCCGACATCCCGCCACTGCTGAGCATCGCCGTGCGCAACGCCTGCCTCAAGCTCGGGCGCGCCACGGCGCCGCGCATCTCCGACGAGCTCCTCGCGAAGTGCCTCGCGTATCGTTGGCCGTCGAACCTGCGTGAGCTGGCGTCGACCATGGAACGCATCGTCACCGACGCAGGGCTCGCGCCGGTCCTCCTGCCCTCCCACGTGAGCAGCCACCTCGGACTCGGACGCACTCTCACCCGCCGCCGCCGTTCGAAGCCATCGACGCCTGAGGTGATCCGCATCTACGAGGCCGCAAAGGAGAAGGTCGTGGAGACGGCGAGCCGCGCTGGGGTGAGCCGGGCCACGGTCTACCGGCATCTCAAACGGCACCGGACTGCAAGCAGGGCGAACGGCACTCAGGCGCCCGAGCGCACCTCGAACGACGGTTGAGTCTCATCGCGAGTTGAGACTCTCCATGCGCCGCATCGGGGAGCTCGGCGGACCTGACGAGTGCCGTCCTTCTCTATGGATGTGGAGCGGTGTCGATCCATCGCCAGTGCGCTGCTGGCATGAGCGTTGCCCTAGCGAAGGGCGTGACCACCGCGATCCAACCCACCGTCGCGCTCGCCGCGGGCATCTCGCGCGCCTACTTGCTCCGCCATCGCATCTGTCCGCGCGCGACGGATGCGGCCGGGTCGCTCGTCGTCGCCGTCGGCGTGGAGCCGTCCGCTGACGCGCTGGAGGAGCTGTCGCGTATCTACGGCCGACCCTGCCGTACCGAGGCTGTCACCGACACCGAACTGGAGCGGCTCGTGGAACTCGCGGCGACCGAGGCGGATCGGATCGTCGCGCTCGAGCGGGTCTCGCCGGACGAGGCCGACGACGAACGCACCACAGACGTCCGCGACCTCGCGAACCAGCCGCCGGTCATCCGCTACGTCAACCTGCTCCTCCGCGAGGCGATCGACGCCGGCGCGAGCGACATCCACCTCGAGGCCTCGCGCGCGGGACTCGACGTGCGGTTCCGCGTGGACGGCGTCCTCTCGCCCGCGCCTGAGCCGCCGCGCCAGATGGACCTCGCGGTCATCTCCCGACTCAAGACGATCGCCGAGCTCGACATCGCCGAGCGGCGCCGGCCGCAGGATGGACGGATCCGGCTCCGCCTCGCCGAGCGGGAGCTCGACCTCCGCGTCGCGACGGTGCCCACGGTCCACGGCGAGAGCGTAGTGCTCCGCCTGCTCGATCGTGGGACCGCGCCGGCCGATCTCGCGTCGCTCGGAATGCCGGAGTCGCTCTTGGGTGCCTTCCTTCGACTCGTAGGGCGTCCGCACGGCCTGCTCCTCGTCTCGGGCCCGACGGGGAGCGGAAAGACGACGACGCTCTACGCCGCCCTCCAGCATCGAGACGCCCTGCGCGAGAAGGTGATCACGGTCGAGGACCCCGTCGAATATGACCTGCCCGGCGTCACGCAGGTGCCGGTGCAGCGGCAGGCCGGCGTCGCCTTCGCAAGCGCGTTGCGTGCCATCCTCCGTCAGGATCCGGACGTCGTGATGATCGGCGAGATGCGCGATCGCGAGACCGCGGAGGTGGCGGTGCAAGCCGCGATGACGGGGCACTTGGTGCTCTCGACCGTCCACACGAACGATGCCGTGGGCGCATTGCCGCGGCTCCTCGATCTCGGGATCGCGGACTACCTGATCGGCGGCACGCTCGAGGGCATCCTGGCGCAGCGGTTGGTCCG
>CAZIDS010000099.1:5603-10347 GCA_964537945.1 uncultured Gemmatimonas sp.
GCGCTCGCGTTGGCGGAGGGCATGATCCCGCTCCGCACGCATGGATGGGAGCTCGTGCGACAGGGCGTGACCACCATCGAGGAGGTGCTGCGTGTCGTCCAGGAGTGATCGTCGCCGTCGCGGGTTCACGTTGATCGAGCTGCTCGTCGTCATCGCGATCATCGCGACGCTGGCGACGGTGGTCGCGCCCTCCCTCTTCGGGAACGTCGCCGAGGCGCGGCGCACGGCTGCGCGTTCGCAGATCGAGGTCTTCGCGCTCGCACTCGACGCCTACCGGCTCGACATGCTGCGCTATCCGACCTCCGAGGAAGGGCTCGATGCCCTGCGCACCGCACCCCTCGACCAGGAGGCAGCCGCTCGCTGGCGCGGACCCTACCTGCGTCAGGACGTGCCGCGCGACCCGTGGGGCCGGCCGTGGATCTATCGCGAGCCCGGAGAACAGTCGCAGGACGGCTACGATCTCTATTCGCTCGGACGCGACGGCGGCGAGGGTGGGGAAGGCGAAGACGAGGACCTGACGTCGTGGCGCGGGCCGCTGAAGCGCTGACCGGGTCGCCGTCGCGGGAGCGGCGTCGCGCACTCGACGCCGACTCCACGTCGGTGGGACTCCGGATCCTCTCCGATCTCCTGGAGGCGGGTCTGCCCGTCCCGCGTGCGCTCTCGGCCTTCGAGGAGATGGCGCCGGTCGCGTGGCAGCCGGCCGTGCCGAGTCTCCGCGCGTCGGTGCGGACGGGCGCGGGCCTTTCACGCGCGCTCGAGGAGATGCCCGTTGCGCTCGCGCCGATCGTGATCGGGATCATCCGGGCAGGCGAGGCAAGCGGCGACCTTGCGTCGGCGATGCGGCGCGCCGCGGACCACGCGGAGTCCGAAGCCGCCACGCACGACGCATTGCGTTCCGCCCTCGCATACCCGACGGTCGTCGCGATCGCCGGTGTCGGCGCGATCGGCGTCATGGTCGGCGCCGTCCTGCCGCGTTTCGCTCGCCTGCTCGATGGTCTTGGGCAGTCCCTGCCCCCGCTCACGCGTGGAGTGCTCGCCGTCTCGGAACTCCTGCGCGCCGGAGCGTTGCCGACCGCGATGATACTCGTGGCGGCGACCGCCTTGTTCATCCGCTGGCGCTCGACCCCTGAGGGAAGGCTCGCGGCTGACCGGATGATGCTGAACTCGCCGATCGTCGGCGGAATCCATGGTTCGGCCGCCACCGCGCGCTTCTGCGGCGCGCTCGCTGTGCTCCTCGAGTCCGGTGTGCCTGTCCGAACCGCCATCAAGCAGGCCTGCCCAGCGACAGGCAACGCGGAGATGGAGTCGCGACTGCACACCGTGCGCGAGCGCGTGGCCGCGGGTGAGGGTTTCGCGCGAACGCTCACCGATCTCGACGTCGCGACACCTACTGCCCGCCGGCTGATCGCTGCGGGAGAGGAGTCCGGGAACCTGGCGCGCATGCTCCAGCACGCGGCGAAGCTCGAGCGCTCGAGCGCTGAGCGCACGACGCGCGCGGCGATCCGGCTCATCGAGCCTCTCCTCATCATCGGCCTGGCTGCCGTCGTCGGGATCACCGCGGCCGCGATGCTTCAGGCCGTCTACTCGATCCGCCCAGGATGACTGCCCACCGCTGCGCCCCGCGGCGCGGCTCGACGCTGGTCGAGCTGCTCGTCGTGCTTGCGCTCCTCGGCGCGCTCGCCGCCGTCGTTGCGCCGGCCTTCGGTCGACTCGACCGGGCGGGAGGCAGCTCCCTCGCGGAACTCATCGCATCGACGAGGCGAACCGCGATCGAGAGAGGACGGCCCGCCGCGGCGCGGACGATGCTGGATGGTCGGCAGTTCGCGGTCTTCGCGCGCCCCGACGGCAGGATCACGGTGGACAGCGCCGGCATCCGATCGGTCCGAATGAGTGGAGGCTCCGATGAGCGCGATTGACCGTCGGCGCGGCATCGCGCTCCTCGAGGTGCTCCTCGCCGTGACGGTCCTCGCAGTGGCGGGGGTGGGCTGGACGATGCTCGCCGCCCAGAATCTCCTCGCGCTGCGCGACGCGAAGGCGCGGGAGGCCGAGGTCGTGGCGGCCAGTCGCGCGCTGGCTGGGCTGATCGCGCGCCCGACGAGCGAACTCGAGCGCATGGCCGGTCGCCGCCGCCACGGCGAGTTCGAGCTCAGAGTCTCTGTCGCCCCTCCGGGCCTGGTGCATCTCGAACTGCACGATGCGGAGTCCGGACGTCTCGTGCTGCAGACGCATCTCTTCCGCCCGTCGGAGCAGCCCGATGCGCCCTGATCGCGCCGGCTTCACCCTGCTCGAGGTGCTGGCGGCTCTCCTGCTGACGGTGATCGTGGTCGGCGGAAGCCGGACCCTGCTCGACGGCCTGCGTGATTCCTCGGAGCGGACGGCGCAGCTTGCTGCGACCGCTGACGCCTTCGGAGGCGCCGAAGGCCTGCTGCGGGAGCTGTTCGACGCGGCGGATGCGACGGGTGACGGCTCGCGACGGTTCGCCGGCACGCCAGAGCGGATTCGATTCACCACTTGGTGCGATGCGGCGGGCGGCTGGCTCGAGCAGTGTCGAGTCGAGCTCGCGATCGACGCGATCGATCGGAGCCGGATCTCACTTCTCATCGAGGATCGGTCGCCGGTTCTCCTGCGGCGCGATGGGGCCGTGTCCTCGTTCGCCTTCCTCCAGCGCACTCCCTCCGAGGCGCGCTGGAGCAGCGAGTGGCAGGAGAGCTTCGTACCGCCGACAGCCATCGGATTCGTGACGGGCGCCGACACGGCGGTCTTCCTCGTCGGAGCGGACCGATGAACCGTCGTGGCGTCGCGCTGCTCGTCGTGCTTTGGGTCCTCCTGGTCGCCGCCACGTTGGCGATCCCCGGCGCGATGGGTGGCCGGCTGGGCGTCGACGCATCGCGCAATCGAGCCGCGGCGATCATCGCCGCATTCGAGGCGCGTGGCTGCGCCTCACGTGTGCTCGCGGCGATTGACGCCGAGGTCCGCGCCGCCGCGAGCGACGCAGCGAAGGAACGCGTCTGGAACGCCCTCGACCGGTCGCTCACGGAGTCCGCCGCCGCGCACGGCTGCGCCGTTGCGCTGCGGTCCGGCGGGGCGCGGTTGGACGTCAATCGCGCCGACGAGGCGGCGCTCCGGCGATTCTTCGGCGCGTTCGTCAACGCGGACGCGGCCAGTCGCCTCGCCGCCGCCGCCACCGATTGGCGCGATGCCGATGACGACACACGCCCCGGCGGCGCGGAGGCGGAGTGGTACCGCGCCGCGGGACGCCCGCTTCCGTCGAACCGCCCCTTCCGCGCGGTCGACGAGATCCGGCTCGTGCGCGGATTCGAGGCGGCGGAGGTGCTTGTCGGCTCCCTCTCAATCGAGGAGGGACCGATCGACATCCTCCACGCTCCGCTCGAGGTCCTGGCTTCACTTCCCGGCCTCGGTCCCGAAGGGGCTGCCGAGCTCATCGCGCGTCGTGACGCCGGATGGCGGCCGGTCGAGGTGCAGGAGCTCTTCGCGTTGGCAGCATCGGCCCCGGACGGAGCGTCGGTGGACTTCCTCGCGCTCGCGCAGGCCGTCCAGCTCGGCGCCACCACCTGGGTGATCACCGCGACGGCGCGGGACCCGCTCGGCCGCATCGAGCGCACCGAGGAAGTCACGATCGCACGCGGCGAGCATGCGCTTGTCCCAGTGCGGCGGAGGGTCTGGTGACGCGGTCGAACGCCGTGCTGATGATCTCTGGGGAGCGGGCGACCGTGGTCGCCGCCGCGGGGGACGACGTCCGCATCGTGAAGACGGTCGTCCGCCCGAGCGACGCTCCTTGGTCGACCACTTGCTTCGAGGCATTGAGTGGACTGAACAAGGCGGAGCGGCGTCGTGCCCGGTTGCTCGTCGGCCTGGACGAGCCCCGCTGCCGCGAGCGCGCGCTCTTCGGCGTGTCACCCACCGCGCCCCTGGAAGAAGTCGAGCGGCTGCTCGGCGCGAACCCTGATGCCTTCTTCGTCGGGGATCCGGCCAGTCTCGTCGTCGGCGGAGCGACACTGCTCGGCCAGCAGTGGCGAGCGCTGGCGCTCGAGCGTGACGCGCACGCAGCGGTCCGCTCGGCGACCGACGCCGCCGCGGTTCGAGTGGTCGGCCTCTGCGCACTTCCAGCGGATTCGCCCGCCGACGACTTCGCCTCGCTCGCTCGACGCCTCTTGCACGCGAAGCCGACGGAGCTGGTCATCTTTGATCCCGACGCACAGCGGCGTGAGACGAGGAACGCCGCACGACGGCGCCTGGTGCTGCTCTCCGCCCTGCTGCTCGCGCTCGTCGGCGCGGCCGCGGCTCCCTCGCTCGTGGTGGCGTCGCGCGAGCGGGCGCTTGCCGTCGAGGAGGCGCGGCTGCGGCGCGATCTCGAACGTCTCGCACCCACGCACGGCCCTTCGTCACAGGCGCTGGCGTTGATCGAGGCCTCGCGCTCGCTCCGGCAGGGCGAGGCTGCGGGGGTGATCATCGCGCGCATCGCGGCCGCGTTGCCTGAATCCGCCGCGATCTCGTCGATCCGGATAGACTCGGCGGAAGCGCGCGTGTCGATCCTCGCACCGCCACGCGTGGACGTCGTCGCGGCGTTGGCGCGCCTCGACGGCCTCGAGATGCCGCGCCTCACGGGAGCGCTCGCGCGCGAGTCGCTGCAGGGCGTGGCGCTGCAGCGCACCACCCTCACGCTCGCGATCTCGGGCCGGACGCGCCGCCCCGCCGTCGCGCTCACGGGCCGTCGATGAGCGAC
>CAZIDS010000100.1:0-10261 GCA_964537945.1 uncultured Gemmatimonas sp.
CCAGAAGGGGCCGTCGGCGGTCTGGTTCCACTCGGCGGGGCTCGCGGCGGCGCTCACCGGCGACCATCCGTTCCGCGGGCTCGCGAACCTCCTGCTCACGCCGCACCTCGGCGCCTCGACGGTCGAGGCCCAGCGCAACGTCGCGGTGGACGTGTGCGAGGCCGTGCGCGACGCCCTGCTGGACGGCGAACTCTCGCGCTCGATCAACGTGACCGGCGGCACCGACGACTGGCGCGCGCTCCAGCCCGCGCTGGTCGCGGCGCGGCGCATCGCGAGCGTCGCGCGCGCGCGGCTCGCCGAGCGCGGCGCACGGGCCATCACCGGTGTCACCCTCAAGGCCGGACCCGATCTCGTCGCGTCGCGGCGCCTGCTCCTCTCGGCCGCGGCGGCTGGCGCGCTGGAAGGGGCGGTCGAGCAGGACCGGCTCAACCTCATCAACGCGCGGGCGATCGCCGCCGCGCGCGGCATCGAGCTCGCCATCTCCGAGGGCGGCGAGCCGCCGCACCCGAGCGCGATCGAGGTGCGCGTCTCCGCCGGCGGCGAGGAACTGCGCGTCGGCGGGCTGGGCCTCGACGGCGGTCCGCCACGCCTCACGCGCATCGGCCCGTACAACGTCGACGTCGCGATGCGCGGCCAGCTGATCGTCCTCACCAACCACGACGTGCCAGGCGTCATCGGCCGCGTGGGCACGGCGCTGGGTGACGCGCGCGTCAACATCGCCGAGTACCACCAGGCGCGGCTCGCGCAGGGCGGCGAGGCGCTCGCCGTGCTCGCGGTGGACGGCGACGCCGGCGCGCAGGTGCGCGAACTGCTGCTCGCGATCCCCGACGTCCTCAGCGCGACCGTCGTGCGGTTCCGCGACTCGTGACCGCGATCGTCCGCGACCCGGCGGTGCTGGAGGGCTATGCCCGCGACGCCTCCGGATTGCGGCACGTGCCCGATGGACTCGCCCGGCCGGCATCGCAGGCCGAGCTGGTGGAGCTGATGAAGGAGGCCGCCGCGGCCGGCATCGCGGTCACGCCGGCTGGCGCGCAGACGAGCACGACCGGCGCCTCGATCGCGTCGCGCGGCCTCCTGCTCTCGCTCCGCGCGATGGACCGCGTGCTCGAGGTGGATGCGGACCGACGCATCGCGCGCGTCGAACCAGGCGTCCTCCTCGGCGCGCTCAACAAGGAACTCGCGCCCGAACGGCGCTTCTTCGCTCCCGACCCGACGAGCGACGAGACGAGCACACTCGGCGGCGCCATCGCCTGCAACGCGAGCGGCCCGCGTACGCTGATGTACGGCGCGACGCGCGCGCACGTGCGCGCGCTCACGGTGGTGCTCGCCGACGGGAGCGTCCGCGAGCTGCGGCGCAGCCAGGTCGAGAAGAACACCGTCGGTTACCAACCGACGCACGACCTGGTGGACTGGTTCGTCGGGAGCGAAGGCACGCTCGGCGTGGTCGCGGCCGCTGAGCTGCGGCTGCTCGACCGGCCGGCCCGCGAGACCGGCCTGGGCATCCCGTTCGGCGCGCCGGGCGAGGCGCTCGCCTTCGTGCGCGCGGCGCGCGCGTCGCGGGAGGTCGTGCCGCGCTGTCTGGAGTACTTCGACGCCGAGGCGTTCCGGATCGCGCGAGCGGGTGGACACGGCGCCGCCGCGAGCGAGGGATGGGGCAGCGACGGGCAGGTGATGATCTACGCCGAGGACTGCGGCGACGGGGATCTCGCGATCGACGCGTGGCTCGCGCTCGCCGAGGCGCACGGCGCGAATGACGGCGACGTCCGCGTCTTCGAGGGCGAGTCGGCGATCCGCGAGGCGCGGCGGCTGCGGCATGCCGTGCCGGCGGCGATGCACGAGCGGACCGCACCCTATCTCGCGCAGGGCGGCCGCCGCATCTCCACCGACTGGGCCGTCCCGCTCGAGCGCGTCGAGCAGGCGATCCTGCTCGCCGACGGCTTCGCGCTCGAGGCGAAGCGCCTGCCCGCCGTCACCTATGGGCACATCGGCAACGGCCATCCACACCAGAACTGGGTGGCCCGCGACCCGGATGAGGTCGCGCTGCTGGAGGGCGTCGTGGAGCGCACGCTGCGCGCGGTGATCCAGCTGGGCGGCACCGTCGCGGCAGAGCACGGGATCGGCAAGCTCAAGTCGCGGTGGCTCGGCTTGCAGGCGAGCGCGTCGCAGGTCGCGCTGATGCGCGCGGCGAAGCGCGAGTTCGACCCCGAGGGCCGGATGGCGCCTGGGAACATCCTTGGCTGAGCGGCTCGTCGGCCTGCCCCCGCGGTCGGTGGTGCTCGACGCCGACTCGACCCTCGCCGGGATCGAGGGGATCGACTGGCTCGCCGCGCTGCGCCCCGCTCCGGTCGCCGCGCGGATCGCGGCGTTCACGAACGACGCGATGGCGGGCCGGATCGCGCTCGAGGCGGTGTATGGCGAGCGGCTCGCCATCGTCGCACCGACGGCGGGGGAGCTCGCCGCACTCGGCGAGGCGTACATCGCGGCGGTCGCGCCCGGTGCGGCGCGCTTCGTCGTTACCGCCCGGGCGCGAGGGGTCCGGACACTGATCGTGAGCGGCGGACTCCGCCCCGCCCTCCTGCCGCTCGCGGCGCATCTTGGCATCGCGGCCGAGGACGTGTACGCTGTGGAGGTGCGGCTCGGGCCCGACGGCGGCTATCGGGACTTCGACCGCGCGAGTCCGCTCGCGGCTCAGCGCGGGAAGGGTTCGCTGGTCGCCGGGCTCGGGCTCGCGCGCGCCGTCGTCGCGGTCGGCGACGGCAGCACCGATCTCGAGATCCGGACGACCGGCGCTGCCGACCTCTTCGTCGCGTTCACCGGCTTCGTGCGCCGCGAGCCGGTGGCGGCGAAGGCCGACTGGACCGTGGACACGTTCGACGCGCTGACCGACCTCCTGCTCCCGACGCGATGACCCACCCCGCCGAGTTCGGCACCTTCTTCCTCCCCGGCCCCACCGAGGTGCGGGCCGAAGTGCTCGAGGCGATGCTCCGGCCGATGCTGCCGCACCGCGGCGTCGCGTACGAGGCGCTGCACGCGCGGATCGTCGAAGGCCTCAAGCCGGTGTTCCGCACGCGGCGGCCGGTCTACCTGATGAGCTGCTCGGCCACCGGCGCGATGGAGATGGCGGTGCGCGGCGCGCCCGAGGGACCGATCCTCTCGCTGGTGAACGGCGCGTTCTCGGAGCGCTTCGCGCGCATCGCGCAGGCCTGCGACCGGTCCACGCGCGTGCTCAGCGTGCCGCTCGGCGACACGCCGCACCTCGATCAGGTGGAGGAGGCGCTCGTCGAGGGCGGCGCGGAAGGCGCGGCCTTCGCCGCGGTGACGCTCGCGCACTCGGAGACGAGCACGGGCGCGCTCACCGACATCCAGGCCATCAACGAGCTCGCGCACCGGCACGGTGCGATGTGCCTGGTGGACAGCGTCACGGGCATCGGGGCGACGCGCGTCGAGACCGACGCGTGGGGGATCGACTTCATCCTCACTGGGTCGCAGAAGGCGCTTGCGCTGCCGCCGGGGCTCGCGTTCGCCGTCGCGAGCGAGGCGTACGTGCTGCAGGCGGGGATCGTGAACGGGCGGGGGCGCTACCTCGACGTGGTCGAGTATGAGGAGTTCGCGCGACGCTCGCAGACGCCGAACACGCCGGCCCTCTCCCTATTGTATGCGGCCGACGCGCAGCTCGAGTCGATCCGCAAGGAAGGGATCGAGGCGCGGTGGGCGCGGCACGCGGACATGCTCGCGTTCACGGAGGCGTGGGTCGATCGCGTGCGCGGGAGCGGGCTCGCGCTCGGCTACCTCTGCCGGTCCGGGGAGCGCTCGCCGACGGTGAGCACGCTGACGTTGCCCGAAGGGGTCCCGGGGTCCGCGATCGTGAGGCGCGTCGCCGAGCTCGGCTACGTGATCGGCACCGGGTATGGCGCGCTGAAGGAGAAGACGATCAGGATCGGGCACATGGGAGACCATTCCGTCGAGACCCTGGAGCCCTGCCTCGAGGCGGTGGAAAAGGCGCTGCGAGGCCGCTGAGCCGGCGCGTGGCGCCGGGTCGGCGGCGAGCTACTACGGGGATAGTTGACAGGAACGGACCGGAGTGCTAGGGTACTACTACGCTGATAGTAGCCAACCCGGAGCACACGTGGACGACCTCTCCCTCGGCAGCCGCGAACTCGAAGTCATGGCCCTCCTCTGGCAGCACGGGTCCGGCACCGTCGCCGAGATCCAGGAGCGGCTCGACGCCGGCCTCGCCTACACCACGGTCCTCACCATCCTCCGCAACCTCGAGGCGAAGGGCCTCGTCGTGCGCGAGCGCGAGGGCCGCGGCCACCGCTACGCCGCGAAGGTCAAGCAGCGCGCGGTCCAGCGCTCCGCCCTCTCCCGCGTGATCGCCGGCCTCTTCGCCGGCAAGCCCGAGGCGCTCGTCGCCCACCTGGTCGACGAGCACGACCTTGACCCCGAGGAGCTGAAGGCCCTGGCCGCCCGCATCGCCGCGCCGCGCACCCGGAGGTCCTCGTGATCCTCGCCTGGATGCTGGCCGCGACGGCGCTCGGTCTGGCCGCCTGCGGCGCCGCCTGGCTCGGCGAGCGTGCCCTCCGCCTCACCGGCGCGCAGGGACGCGGCGCCTGGGTCGCCGCGCTCGCCGTCACCGTCGTCTGGCCGCTCGCCGCGCCCTTCGTGGTGGTCGCGCCGGCCGTCGCGGTCACCACGCGCGCGCTCGCCGGCGGCGGTTTCATCGCGACGGCACCGACGGTCGCGGCCTCCGGCATCGACCTGCGCGGCCTTCTCGCGCAGCTCGACGGCGCTGCCCTCCTCGCGTGGGGCGCGATCACGCTCCTGCTCATCGTCCGCGGCCTGCGCGCCCTCACAGCACTCGGCCGCACCGCGCGCGCGGCGGACGCGTCGGTCGTCGACGGCACGCCGGTCCTGATCTCGGCGACCACCGGCCCGGCCGCGGTCGGCATCGTGCGACGGCGGATCCTCCTTCCCTCGTGGGCGCTCGACCTCGACGCGCCGCTGCGCGAGATCGTACTCGCGCACGAGCGCGAACATCTCCGCTCCGGCGATCCCGCCCTGCTCGCCGCGGCCTGGTTCCTCGCCGCCGTGATGCCGTGGAACGCGGCACTCTGGGTCATCGCCCGGCGCCTGCGCGCGGCCACCGAGCTCGACTGCGACGTGCGCGTGCTCCGCGCCGGCGCCGATGCGCGCACCTACTCGAACCTCCTGCTCCTCGTCTCCCAGCGGCAATCGTCGGCGCGGTTCGCGACGCTGATCGCCGGCAACGGGTCCACCCTCCATGAAAGGATCGACGCGATGCACGCCGACGCTCCGTCCCGCCCGCGGCTCCGCGCCGCCCTCCTCGCTGCCGCCGCACTCTTGCTCTCCGCGGCGGGCGCGTCTCCCGCCCTCGCCTCCGAGCTGGCGGCGGTTCGCGGGAGCCTCCCTGCCGCGAAGGCCGACGAACCCTCCGCGCAGGAGCCGGTGCAGGAACGACCGCGCACTTCGCAGGACTCCCTCGCACGGCGCCGCGACCGCGAGATCGTGGCACGCCGGCAGGACTCCGCGCGCGTCGTCACCCGCCGGCGCGTGGACGACTCCACCGAAGTCGTGACGTACCGGATCCGCGCAGTCCCCGCCGACCGTTCGGAGGCGGAGCGCCGGCAGGATGCCGAGCGCCGCGCCGTCGAGGTGCGTGTGCGGCCCGACCGTTCGGAGACGGAGCGCCGACTCGACGTCGAGCGTCGTGCCGTCGAGGAGCGCGTGCAGTCCGATCGCAGCTTGAGGGTGGAGCGCGACGCGAGCGAGCGCGACGCGAGCGAGCGCGAGCGGCGTCGGGAGATCGAGCGCCGGGCCGAGACCGAGCTCGAGGCACGCAAGCGCGCGGAGCTGGAGCGCCGCGCGACGCTCGAGATGACGCTCGAGGAGAAGCAGCAGCGCGAGGCTGAGCTGCAGGAGCGTCCCGCGTCCTTCGCGCCGGGCGGCGAACCATCGCCCCGCTACCCGGACATCCTCCGCTCGGCCGGCGTCAGCGGCACCGTGCTCGCGCAGCTGGTCGTGGATTCGTCGGGAGCCGTCGTCCCCGGGTCGCTTCGCGTCCTGCAGAAGTCGCACGACCTCTTCGAGGCGAGCGTGCGTGCGTCGCTCTCGAACGTGCGCTTCACGCCGCCGCGGGTGAACGACCGCAATGTGCGCCAGCTGGTGCAGTTCTTCGTGCGCTTCGAGGCGAGCGACCTGCCTCCGCGCGAGGTGCCGGCCTTCGGGAACGTGCGCACCTTCGAGATCCTGGTCCGCGGCGCGCCGCGCTGACCTCCCGTTGGTCCGCGGCGCCGGCCCCCGCCTGCGGGCGGGGTCCGGCGCCGCTCCCGTCTGCACTGAGCGCGGGCCCCCCGGCGCTGGTAAATTCGGTGCAGATGACCACCCCCCAGACTCTCCCTCCCGCCGCGGCGGCCGAGGGCGCGGATGCCGTCGCCGCGTTCCGCGCGACGATCGTCAACAAGCTCCAGTACGCCGTCGGCAAGGACACCGCGCACGCGCGTGACCGCGACTGGTACGTCGCCACCGCCCTCGCCACGCGCGACCAGGTCACGCTTCACTGGATGGACTCGACGCGCCGGACCTACAAGGAGGGCCCGAAGCGCGTCTATTACTTCTCGCTCGAGTTCCTGATCGGCCGGCAGCTGATGGACGCGCTCGGCAACCTCGGGCTCACCGAGGTGGCGCGCGAGGCGCTCAAGGGGCTCGGCGCCGACCTCGACCGGCTCCGCGCGATGGAGCCCGACCCCGGGCTCGGCAATGGCGGTCTCGGCCGCCTCGCCGCCTGCTTCATGGAGTCGATGGCGACGCTGAAGGTGCCGGCCTACGGCTACGGCATCCGCTACGACCACGGGATCTTCAAGCAGCAGCTGCGCGACGGCTGGCAGATCGAGCTCCCGGAGGACTGGCTCTCGGCGGGCTTCCCGTGGGAGTTCGAGCGGCCGGAGGTCGCGTACACGATCGGCTTCGGCGGGCGCGTGGATCACGTCGAGAGCGCCGACGGCACGACGCGCGCGGTGTGGCACCCGGCCGACCAGGTGAAGGCGGTCGCGTACGACACGCCGATCACGGGCTGGCGCGGCGCGCATGTGAACACGCTGCGCCTCTGGAGCGCGCGCGCGATGGAGCCGATCGACCTCGTGGACTTCAACAAGGGCGACCACGTCGGGGCGCTGGCCGACCGCGTGCGCCTCGAGGCGATCTCGCGCGTGCTCTACCCGAGCGACGAGACGCCGGCGGGCCACGAGCTGCGCCTGCGGCAGGAGATGTTCTTCGCCAGCGCGTCGCTGCAGGACCTGCTGCGGCGCCACCTGCGCCAGTACCACGAGCTCACGTCGCTTCCCGACCATGTCGCGATCCAGCTCAACGACACGCACCCGGTGATCGCGATCCCGGAGCTGATGCGGCTGCTGGTGGACGTGCACGGGATGGCATGGGATGCCGCGTGGGACATCACGCGCGCCGTGTTCAACTACACGAACCACACGCTGCTGCCCGAGGCGCTGGAGAAGTGGTCGGTCTCGCTGATGGAGGGGCTCCTGCCCCGCCACATGCAGATCATCTACCTGATCAACGCCGAGCATCTCGACGCGCTGCGCGCGCGCGGCGGCGTGGACGGCAAGCGGCTCGCGACGGTCTCGCTGATCGAGGAGAACGGCAGCCGCAGCGTGCGGATGGGGAACCTCGCCTTCCTCGCGGCGCGCCGCGTGAACGGCGTCTCGGCGCTGCACACCGAGCTGATGCGCCAGACGGTCTTCAAGGACTTCCACGCGCTCTACCCCGACCGGATCGTCAACAAGACGAACGGCATCACGTTCCGCCGCTGGCTCTTCCAGTCGAACCCGCGGCTCACCGCGCTCATCCGCGAGGCGATCGGCCCGGGATTCCAGGACGACCTCACGAAGCTCCGCGACCTCGAGCGCTTCGCCGACGACGCGGCCTTCCGCGACCGCTTCGCCGCCGCGCGCCGGGCGAACAAGGCGGCGCTGGCGAAGCTCGTGAGCGACCAGCTCGGCGTGCGGCTCGACCCCGACGCGCTCTTCGACGTGCACATCAAGCGCATCCACGAGTACAAGCGGCAGCTGCTGAACGTGCTGGAGGTGATCGCGACGTACAACGCGATGCGTGCGCGGCCGCACGACGACTGGGTGCCGCGCGTGCGCATCCTCGCCGGCAAGGCGGCCGCGGGCTACCATACCGCCAAGCTCATCATCAAGCTCGCCAACGACGTGGCGAAGGTGATCAACCGCGACCCGGTGATCCGCGACCGGCTGAAGGTCGCGTTCCTGCCGAACTACAACGTGTCCCTCGCCGAGTCGATCATCCCCGCCGCGGACCTCTCGGAGCAGATCTCGACCGCGGGCATGGAGGCGAGCGGCACCGGCAACATGAAGCTCGCGCTGAACGGCGCGCTGACGATCGGCACCCTCGACGGCGCGAACATCGAGATCTCGGAGCAGGTCGGGCGCGACAACGTGTTCATCTTCGGCCTCCTCGCCGACGAGGCCGCGGAGCGCCGCAAGCAGGGGCTCGACATGGGCGCGACCATCGCGGCGAGCCCGGCGCTCCGGCAGGTGCTCGACGAGATCGAGCAGGGCGTCTTCTCGCCCGACGACCGCGGCCGCTACAAGGCCCTCGTGGACGGCCTGCGGCATCACGACCATTTCCTCGTCTGCGCCGACTTCGACGCGTACCACGGGATGCAGTACGAGGTGGGGCGGCAGTGGCGCGACCGCGCGCTCTGGTGGAAGAAGTCGGTGCTGAACACCGCACGGATGTCGTGGTTCTCGTCGGATCGGACGATCCGCGAGTACGCCACCGAGATCTGGCGTGCCGGGTAAGAAGCGCGCGCCCGCGAAGAAGCAAGCGAAGCCCGCGGCCAGGAAGGCCGCGGGCGGGACGAAGGCGGCTGCGACGAAGGCGGCTGCGAAGAAGCCCGCAGTGAAGAAGCCCGCGGTGAAGAAGGCCGCTGCGCAGGAGCCCTCGGCTGCGGGCACGGCGAACTCCACCCTCCCGTCGGGCGCGATCCACGCCCTGGTCGCCGGCACCCACGGCGACCCCTTCGCCGTACTCGGCATCCACGCGCACGCGCGCGGCCTCGTGCTCCGCGCCTTCGTCGCCGGCGCCGAGCAGCTCGAGGCGATCGACGCCGCCGAGCGCGTGCTCGCGGCGCTCGCGCGCGTGCACGAGGCGGGCCTGTTCGAAGGAAGGGTCGCCGAGCGCGGCCGGTACTGGCTGCGGGCGCGCCGCGGGAAGGACCGCTGGGTGACCGAGGATCCCTATGCGTTCGGTCCTGTCCTCGGCGCCACCGATGATTGGCTGCTGGGCGAAGGGACGCACGCGAAGCTCTACGACCGGCTCGGTGCGCACCTCATCGCGCACGAGGGCGCGGCCGGCGTGCACTTCGCGGTCTGGGCACCGAACGCGCGCCGCGTCTCCGTCGTCGGGGAGTTCAACGGGTGGGATGGCCGCCGCCACGTGATGCGGCTCCGGCACGGTACGGGCGTCTGGGAGATCTTCGTCCCGGGCGTCGGCGAGGGGACGCTCTACAAGTACGAGCTCATCGGACCGGACGGGACGCTCCTTCCATTGAAGAGCGATCCGGTGGGCTTCGCGGCCGAGCTGCGGCCGCGCACCGCCTCGGTGGTCACCGACACCGACCGCTTCGCGTGGAACGACGGCGACTGGATGCGCCGCCGCGCCGAGGAGGACCGCCGGCGGCAGCCGGTCAGCGTCTACGAGGTCCACCTCGGCTCGTGGCGCCGCGGCGACGGGGACCGCTGGCTCTCCTACGACGAACTCGGCGACCAGCTCATCCCGTACGTGCAGGAGATGGGCTTCACGCACCTCGAGCTGATGCCGGTCAACGAGCATCCCTTCGACGGGTCGTGGGGCTACCAGCCGGTGGGCCTCTACGCGCCGACATCGCGGTTCGGAGACGCGGCTGCCTTCGCGCGCTTCGTGGACCGCTGCCACGTCGCGGGCATCGGCGTGATCATCGACTGGGTGCCGGCACACTTCCCGTCCGACCCGCACGGGCTCGCGATGTTCGACGGCACGGCGCTCTACGAACACGCCGACCCGCGGCTCGGCTTCCATCCCGACTGGAACACGCTGATCTACAACTTCGGGCGCCGCGAGGTGCGGAACTTCCTCGTCGCGAACGCGCTCTTCTGGCTCGACCGGTACCACATCGACGGGCTGCGCGTGGATGCGGTGGCCTCGATGCTCTACCTCGACTACT
>CAZIDS010000101.1:0-10243 GCA_964537945.1 uncultured Gemmatimonas sp.
GATGGTGTCGGGCCGCGGCCTCGGCCACACCGGCGGCACGCTCGACAAGCTCGAGTCGATCCCCGGGTTCCGCACGCGGCTGTCGCTCGAGGACGCGGCGAAGCAGGTCGAGCGGCTCGGCTGCGTGCTCATCGGGCAGACCGAGGAGATCGCCCCCGCCGACCGCCGGCTCTACTCGCTGCGGGACGCGACCAGCACCGTCGAGGCGATCCCGCTGATCGCGGCGAGCATCATGTCGAAGAAGCTCGCCGAGGGGCTCACCGGGCTCGTGCTCGACGTGAAGACCGGTGCCGGCGCCTTCATGACGCGGTTCGAGGACTCGCTCCGGCTCGCGCAGGCGATGATCGCGCTCGGCGAGCGGCGCGGCTGCCGCACCGTCGCGCTGCTCACCGACATGGATTCGCCGCTCGGCGTCGCCTGCGGCAACGCGGTGGAGATCACCGAGTCGGTGGAGGTGCTGCAGGGCGGCGGCCCGACCGACCTGCGCGAGGTCACGCTCGCGCTCGGCGCCGAGATGCTCGTGGTGGGCGGGACGGTGCAGGGACGCGCGGCGGCGCGCGCGCGGCTCGAGCAGGCGCTCGAGAGCGGCGCGGCGCTCAAGAAGTTCAAGGCGATCGTCGCGGCGCAGGGCGGCGACCCCGACGTCGCGGACGAGCCGGAGCGCGTGCTGCCGAAGGCGCCCGTGCGCACCGAGCTGCTCGCCGCGCGCGGCGGCTTCGTGCAGCGCGTGGAGCCGCGGATCATCGGGCGAGCCATCACCGCGCTCGGCGGCGGGCGCACCAAGGTGGACGACGTCGTCGATCCCGCGGTCGGCTTCCTGGTGCACGCGCGCCCGGGGATGCCGGTCAAGGCGGGCGACCGCCTCGCGACGATCCTCGCGCGCGACGCGGGGGACGAGAACGTCGCGCGGGTCGCGCTCGGGCGGGCGATCACCATCGGTGACACCACGCCGGCGTCGAAGCCGCTCATCTCGCACCGCATCACGCACGAGGGGGTGGAGGAACTCCCCGGCGCGGTGCAACATTAGGCATGGACTTCGTCAAGCTCGCCGCCCAGGGGGCGCTGGGAGCCGCTGCCGGCCTGATGGCCCTGTGGCTCGGATTCCTCTTCGTCACGCGCCCGGGCTCGACGGGCGGCTTCGACTCCACGCTGCACCTCTGCCTCGGCGCCGCGACGCTCGTGCTGTTCGGCTGGCTCGCGCTGGCGCATGTGTGGATGGGGTTGCAGCTCAAGAACGGTCCGCAGTCGATCCGCGGCTGAGCCGTCCGCGGGCGCGCTGTGCGCGCCCTGCGCTCACTGGAGCGCGCTGATCGTCCCCGGGTAGTCCGCGCCCCGCGCCTGCACATGGCGCGCGCCGAACTCGGCCCACTGCAGCGCTGTCGCGTGGTGGTCGTTGTCGCGGATCTCCCGGCTCGCGCCTTCGCCAAGCAGGAATCGCACGATCGCGGTGCGCCCCTCGATCGCCGCGTGGTGCAGCGCCGTCGCGCCCATGTGATCGACGGTGTCCACGGGGAATCCCGCCGCGACGAAGGCGCGCACGCGGTCGAGCCGGCCGGCGCCGGCGCCGTCCGGCAGGAGACGCAGCTCCTCGGTGCCCAGCGACTGCACGAGCGCGGGCGTGGCGAGGCGTCGCGCCTCGGCTTCGTCGCCGCGTGCACAGGCGGCGAGCAGGCGGTCGGCGGCGGTGAGCGCGCGCGGCCGGGCGCCGGCCCGCTCGAGCAGGAGGCCGATCTCGTCGTATCCGCCACGCATCGCGAGCTGCCACGCGGTGCGTCCGTCGCCCCGCTCGGCGTCCACCGACGCGCCGTGCCGCAGCAGCGCCTCGATCACCGCGACCGGTTGCCCGCGTCGCGCGGCGACGTGCAGCGCCGTCTCCTGCTCGGCGGCGCTCCTCACGTCGGGGCGCGCGCCGTGGCGGAGCAGCCACTCGACGCCGGCGCGTACCGTCTCGTGCGCGCCGAGGTCCCACCAGCGCATCAGGAACCAGAGCGCCGTGTTGCCCCAGTCGCCGACGTGATCCAGGTCCGCTCCGCGCGAGAGGAGCAACTCCAGCGCCGCGACGTGGTGCTTCTCCGCCGCGTGAAAGACCGATTCACCATCGGTCGGCGACGCGCCCGCGTCCAGCAGCATCGTCGCGATCGGGATGATCTCGCGCATCCCGGTGACGGCGAAGAGCACGGGCACGCCGTGGCGCGCGTCCTTCGTGTTCGGGTCGGCGCCGGCGGCGAGGAGGATCCGGACGCACTCGCGCAGCCCATCGTCGGTTGCGGCGTTGTCTCCGTGAAAGGGCGAGTAGCAGGCGTAGAGCAGGGGCTCGGCGGGTTGGCTGCCCGCGCGAGCGCGCACGGTGGCGGGGTCGGACGCGAGCATCCGGCGGAGGTCGTCGGCGCGGCCGAGCGCGGCGGCGGCGTGGGCACTCGCATCCGCGAGGCCGGGCGAGCGTCCCAGCAGGGCGCGCGCGGTCTCGCCGTCCTGTCCCTGCACGGCATCGAGGAACGCGTCGAGCGTGGCCGGCGGCGAGTCAGTCACGCTCGAAGCATATCGCGGCGCTCCGAGGCCCGCGACGCCGCGCCGGCCCTGATGCTCAGCAGGTGCCGGGCGGACTGAGGTCGAGGCCGAGCGACACTCTCGACGTCTCGACGCGTTCGTCGAGCCCGTGGGTCGTCGTCATCCCGACCCGGTGGTCGTCGAAGTGTCCGCGCTCGCCGTGCACGGCGAGCACCGTCGTCCAGCACTCGCGCACGTGCCAGGTGAGGCCGGCGCCGGCGACGAGCCCCGGACCGGTCCACTGGTCGATCCGCGGCCCGGACGCCGGGATGGCGTCCCGCGTCGCGTCGAACATCGCGCCGCCAGCATCGACGAACCAGCCGAGCCGTCCGCCGGCGAAGGCGCGCGGCCGGCGCAGACGGAGCAGCAGGTCCATCGAGAAGAACTCCCACGTCACGCCGTCCACGCGCACGTCAGTCAGCGTCGCGTCGAGCATCACGGCGAACCGGGGCGAGGCGACGTAGCCGCCGCGCAGCGTCAGGCCGGCCCCGCCGAGCTGACGGTCGCCGGTGATCGGAGCGGCGCGCCAGACGGTGGGCGCCGCGGGGTCGATCCCGAGCAGGAACGGCCGCACGGGGCGCGCGGTCCGCGCCGTGCTGTCCTGCGCGGCGAGCGGCCCCGCGAGGCCGCTCGTGAGCACGCTCGTGAGCGCGCTCGCGAGCGCGGTGGCGGCGAGGGCGCGTGCGATGGCGGAACGGGTCATGGGGCGACCTCCGTCCCAGCCTGCGTCCGCCAGGCATTGCGCGCCATCGGGGGAACGCGGGCGTCGTGTGCGGGGAACGCGTAAGGGCCGGGACGAGCGGCGTCCCGGCCCTTCGACCGCGCGGCGGCGCCGCGGTCAGATGTCGAGGTTCGACACGAACTTCGCGTTGGTCTCGATGAAGATGCGCCGCGGCTCGACCTCGTCGCCCATCAGCGTCTGGAAGATCTCGTTGGCTTGGAACGCATCGTCCATCGTGACCTTCAGGATGGTCCGCGTCTCCGGGTTCATCGTCGTCTTCCAGAGCTGGTCGGGGTTCATCTCGCCGAGGCCCTTGTAGCGCTGGATCATCAGGTTGGTCTTGCCGTCGCCGTTGCCCATGCGGGTGGCGATGGCGTCGCGCTCGGGGCCGTCGTACGCGTAGTACTCCTCCTTCCCCTTGGCGACGCGGAAGAGTGGCGGCTGCGCGATGTAGACCATTCCGGCGTCGATGAGCTCCGGCATCTGGCGGAAGAAGAACGTGAGGAGGAGCGTCCGGATGTGGGCGCCGTCGACGTCGGCGTCCGTCATGATGATGATCTTGTGGTACCGGACGTTGTCGAGCGCGAACTCCTCCTTGATGCCGGCGCCGATCGCGGTGATGATCGTCCGGATCTCCTCGTTCGAGAGGATCTTGTCGATGCGGGCCTTCTCGACGTTGAGGATCTTGCCGCGCAGCGGGAGGATCGCCTGGAACATGCGGTCGCGGCCCTGCTTGGCCGAGCCGCCGGCCGAGTCGCCCTCGACGAGGTAGATCTCGCACATCGCGGGGTCGGAGAGCGAGCAGTCGGCGAGCTTGCCCGGCAGGTTGCCGACGTCGAGCGCCGACTTCTTGCGGGTGAGGTCGCGCGCCTTGCGCGCCGCCTCGCGCGCGCGGGCGGCCGAGAGCGCCTTCTCGAGCACGATGTTCGCGACGCGCGGATGCTCCTCGAGGTAGGGCGCGAGCCACTCGTTGACGACGGTCTTCACCGCCGACTCCACCTCGGAGTTGCCGAGCTTCGTCTTGGTCTGCCCCTCGAACTGCGGCTCGCGGACCTTCACCGAGAGCACGGCCGTGAGGCCCTCGCGCACGTCGTCGCCGGAGAGCTTGATCTCCTTGTCCTTCTTGGCGAACGACGACTTGTCGAGGTGCTTGTTGATCACGCTCGTGAGCGCCGACTTGAAGCCGGTGAGGTGCGTGCCGCCCTCGTGCGTGTTGATGTTGTTCACGAACGAGAAGACGTTCTCGTTGTAGCCGTCGTTGTACTGCAGCGAGAGCTCGATCCCGATGTCGTCCTTCTCGCCCTCGAGATAGAGGATCTCGGGGTGGAGCGGCCGCGCCTTCGCGTTGAGGAACCCCACGAACTCCTTGAGGCCGCCCTTCGCGTGGAAGGTGTCGTCCTTCTCCTTGCCGGCGCGCTCGTCCTTGAGCGTGATCGTGACGCCCTTGTTCAGGAACGAGAGCTCGCGCAGCCGCGTGGCGAGCGTCGCATAGTCGTACTCGAGCTCGGTGAAGATCTGGTCGTCCGGCTTGAAGAAGACCTTCGTGCCGGTGTCCTTCGGCTTCACGCTGCCGAGCACCTTGAGCTTCGTCGTCGTGTCGCCACGGACGAAGTCCATGTAATGCTCCTTCCCGTTCTGCTTCACCCAGACCTTGAGCTGGGCCGAGAGCGCGTTCACGACCGAGACGCCGACGCCGTGCAGGCCGCCCGACACCTTGTACGTGTTCTTGTCGAACTTGCCGCCGGCGTGCAGCACGGTGAGCGCGAGTTCCACGCCGGGGAGCTTCTCCACCGGGTGCACGTCCACCGGGATGCCGCGGCCGTTGTCCTCGACGGTGATCGAGTCGTCGCCGTGGATCGTGACGTTCACCGTGTCGCAGTAGCCGGCGAGCGCCTCGTCGATCGAGTTGTCGACGACCTCGTACACGAGGTGGTGCAGGCCGCGGTGCGAGGTCGAGCCGATGTACATCCCGGGGCGCTTCCGGACCGCCTCGAGTCCCTTGAGCACCTGGATCGATGAGGCGTCGTAATTCGATTCGGAAGCGTCGTTCTGCTTGGCCATGTCGGCGGTCTGGTCGGGAGGCGGAACCGGGCGCGCTACAGAGGGGAAATGACCCTCCGGCGCGACCCCGAAAAATACCCGGCAGCGAGGGCGAAAGCAACGCGCGACGCATGCTTTCCCAGAGGGAGAATCGCCCGTCCGCACCCGTCGCCGGCACCGCGGCACGGACGGCGGCCAGATGGCCCGCGCCGGGCCCGCGCGCTACCTTCGCCGCGCACCGATCCGCCCCGTGGAGGCCGGAATGGAATCGCCGTCGTCGAGTCGTCGCGCCCTCGTCCGATACCTCGCCGCGAGTCCGCTGCTCGCCGGCGTCGCGGGTCTCGCCGGCTTCGCCTGCGCCCGCGACGACGATGACGCGGCACCGGCCGAGGCGCCGTTCGGGTCACTCGGTGAGCCCGACCAGGAGCTCGGCACGCTGGTGAAGGCCGCCGCCGACGCGCTCGACGTCTTCGACCTGCGCGTCACCGCCCAGGCCACGCTGCCGGCGGCGCACTATGGCTACATCGCCACGGGCGTCGACGGCGACGCGACGCTGCGCGCCAACCGCGCGGGCTTCGACCGACTCCAGCTGCGCAGCCACCGCCTGGCGGGCATCGAGCGCATCGCGATGGGCACCACGATCCTCGGTTCGGCGATGGAATCGCCCATCATCGTGATGCCCACCGGCAGCCAGCGCGCCTTCCATCCCGACGGCGAGCTCGCGACCGCGCGGGCCGCGCGGGCGCAGAAGCACCAGATGATCCTCTCGACGGTGAGCACCACGTCGGTGGAGGATGTCGCCGCCGCATACGGCGGGGCGCCCTGGTACCAGCTCTACGCGACCTCGAACTGGGACGTCACGCAGAAGCTCGTGCGCCGCGCCGAGGCCGCCGGCTGCCCGGTCGTCGCGCTCACGGTGGACCTCCCGATCTCGAGCAACCGCCTCTCGCTGCAGCGCTGGATCCGCCGCGACCGGCGCGACTGTGCCAAGTGCCACGCGGGCGCCGATGCCTACGGCAACCGCAACACGACCTTCACGCGCAAGCCGATGTTCGACGGACTCGACTTCAAGCCCGAGGAGTTCGACACGCCGGCGATGACGTGGGAGTTCGTCGAGCGGCTCAAGGCCGCGACGAGGATGAAGGTCGTAGTGAAGGGCATCGTCACCGCGGAGGACGCCGACCGCTGCGTGCGCCACGGCGCCGACGGCATCGTCGTCTCGAACCACGGCGGCCGCGCCGACGAGAGCGGCCGCGGCACGATCGAGTCGCTGCCCGAGGTCGTCGGCGCGGTGCGACGCCGCATCCCGGTCATCCTCGACAGCGGCGTGCGCCGCGGCGTGGACGTCCTCAAGGCGATCGCCCTCGGCGCCGACGCGGTCGGCATCGGCCGGCCCTACCTGTGGGGACTCGGTGCGTTCGGGCAGGAGGGCGTCGAGGCGGTGCTGCGCATCGTGCGCGAGGAGTTCCGCACGGCGATGGGGCTGGTCGGCGCGCGTTCGCTCGCCGAGCTGCGCGACGGGGTGGTGTTGCGCGCGCCCTGAGCGCGCGACCCGTTCAGCGCAACAGCTCCCAGCGGATCCGCTTCACCGGGACCGGGCCGCCCGCCGCCGCGAGCTTCGCGACGAGCTGGCGTTCCATCAGCGAGAGCTCGTTCATCCACGCACTCGTCTTCACGCCAACGACGAGCGTCCCGTCCTCGTGCATCAGCCGCGCCTGCGTGACGCTCGCGATCTTCGGTCCGACCAGCTTCGGCCACGCCTCGAGCACGCCCGCGCGCGCGACGTCGCGATCGAGCCCGGTGAGCTTCAGCAGCTCCCGCAGCGCCTCGGCGATCGCGCGTGGCCGGCCGCTCCCCTCGTCGCGGCGGCTCACGTGCCCTCCCGCGCGAACGCGCCGTCGCGCACGCGCCACCGCGCGAGCCGGGTGAATCGCTCGGGGATCTCGTCCTCGCGCGGCACGCAGAGCACGCACTGGCCGCTGCCGACCTGCTCGAGCAGCGCGAGGATCCGCGCCGTGCGCCGGCGGTCGAGCTCGGCGAACGGGTCGTCGAGCAGGAGCACCGGCGTCACGCCGGTCGCGTCGCGGTGGGTCGCCGCCTCGAGCAGACGCAGGACGATCGCGGCGGTGCGCTGCTGGCCGGCCGAGCCCACGCCGCGGAGGTCGTGGCCGTCGAGGGCGAGCGCCAGGTCGTCGCGATGCGGGCCCGCGTGCGTGAGGCCGCGGCGCACGTCGTGGTCGCGCTGCCGCTCGAGCTGCGCCGCGAGGGCCTCGCGCACGGCGTCCTCCTCGGCGAACGCCGAGGCGTAGCGCAGCGCGGGCGCGCCGCGCTCACCGATCGCGCCGCACTGCTCGGCGAAGCGAGACGCGTGGCCCGCGACCCAGTCCCGGCGCTCGTGCACGAGCACGGCGCCGTGCTCGGCGAGCGCCGGCTCCCACGCGGCGACGGCGCCGTGGAGCGCGTGCCCCTTCGCGCGCGCGGCGTCGCGCAGCGCCGCGTTGCGCCGCGCGAGCGCCGCGCGGTAGTGCCGCAGCGCCGTGAGGTAGCGGCGTGACGTGAGCGCGAGGGTGATGTCGAGGTAGCGCCGCCGTTCGGCCGGCGAGCCCGCGACGAGGTCCACGTCGCGCGGCGAGAAGCTCACGCTTGGGAGCGCGTCGAGGGCGTCGGTGAGCTTCTCCGGTTCCGCGCCGTCCACCGTGAGCTTCTTCCGGCCCTGCTTGTCCACCGCCGCGGTCGCGCGGTGCGCGGCGACGCCCTCGAGCGCGGCCGCGAGGTGGAAGGCGGCCTGGCCGTGCCGGATCAGGTCGCGGTCGCGCGCGCCGCGCTGCGAGCGCAGCAGGCGCAGGTATGCGATCGCCTCGATGAGGTTCGACTTCCCCTGGCCGTTCTCGCCGACGACGACGATGCCGTCGCGCGCGCACTCCAGCTCGGCGTGCGCGATGTTGCGGAAGTCGCGCAGCGCGAGCGCGCCGAGCCGCGCCGCGACGGCGGTCGGGGCGGCGGCGCGCACGGGGTCAGGCCCCGCGGAAGTTCGCGGCGCGCTTCTCGAGGAAGGCGGTCGTGCCCTCGCGCATGTCGGCGGTGCGGCCGACCGCGCCGAAGTGCTCCGACTCGAGCCGGAGCGCCTCGTCCATCGGCATCCCGGCGCCGAGCGTGACCGCGGTGATCGCATGCGCGAGCGCGAGCGGGCCGTTCCTGGCGGCGCTCAGCGCGATCGACCGCGCGGCCTCGAGCAGCATCGGGCCGTCGACGACCTGGTTCGCGAGGCCGATCGCGGCCGCCGCGTCGGCGTCGAGCATGTCGCCCGTCAGGATGAGCTGCAGCGCGCGCCCCTGGCCGACGAGCCGCGGCAGGCGCTGCGTGCCGCCGTAGCCGGGGATCAGCCCGAGCTTCGTCTCGGGCAGGCCGAACTTGGCCGCCTTGCTCGCGATGCGGATGTGGCACGCGAGCGCGAGCTCGCAGCCGCCGCCGAGCGCGAAGCCGTTCACCGCGGCGATGACCGGCTTGTTGAGGCGCTCGATGCGCGTGAACACGCGCGACCCGAACGCGGAGACTGCGGCGAGGCCGGCGGGCTCGTCGGCGCCGGCGGCGATCTCGGCGATGTCGGCGCCGGCGACGAAGGCGCGCCCCGCGCCGGTGAGGATGATCGCGCCGACCGCGTCGCTGGCCGCGAGCGCCGCGAAGCACCGGTCGAGCTCGCCGATCACCTTCGCGTTCAGCGCGTTGAGCTTGTCGGGGCGGTTGATCGTGACCGTCGCGATGCGGTCGGCGACCTCGACGAGGAGGAACTCGTAGGCGTCGGACATGTGCGGGAGCCGGGTCGTCTGGAGGGTGACGGTCTCAATCTATACGTTTGGCGCATGGGACAGCCCGCCCCGCCGGTGATGGTCGTCGGATGGTCGGAGGACGGCGCGCTGCGCATCCTCGACCAGCGTCGCCTGCCGGCGGAGGTCGTCCACCGCGACCTCCGCACGCCGGAGGAAGTGGCCGAGGCGATCCGCACGCTGGCCGTGCGCGGCGCGCCCGCGATCGGCGTCGCCGCGGCGATCGGGCTCGCGGCCTGCGCGACGGTCGCCTCGCTCTCCGAGGTGGAGCGCTGGGCGGCGACGATCCGCGCCGCGCGTCCGACCGCGGTGAACCTCGCGTGGGCGGTGGACCGCATGCTCGCCGCCGCGCGCCGGGCGCACTCGCCGGCCGACCGCGCGCTCGCGATGCGCGCGGAGGCGGAGCGCATCCGCGCCGAGGACGAGGCGATGTGCCGCGCGATCGGCGCGGCGGGCGCGCCGCTGCTCCCGGACGGCACGCGCATCCTGACGCACTGCAATGCCGGTGCGCTCGCGACGGCGGGGATCGGCACCGCGCTCGCACCGGTCTACACCGCGCACGCGCAGGGGCGGCGACTGCACGTCTACGCCGACGAGACGCGCCCGTTGCTGCAGGGTGCGCGGCTCACCGCGTGGGAGCTCGCGCGCGCCGGCGTGCCGGTGACGCTCCTCGCCGACAGCATGGCGGCGTCGCTGATGGCGAAGGGGATGATCGACGTGGTGCTCGTCGGCGCCGACCGGATCGCCGCGAACGGCGACGTGGCGAACAAGGTCGGCACGTACGGGCTCGCGGTGCTCGCGCGGCATCACGCGATCCCGTTCGTCGTCGTCGCCCCGACGAGCACGATCGACCCGGCGACGCCCGATGGCGGAGCGATCGTGATCGAGGAGCGCGCGCCCGAGGAGGTCACGCACCTCGCCGGGCTTCGCGTAGCGGCGGAGGGCGCGGCGGTGCACAATCCGGCGTTCGACGTCACGCCGCACACGCTCATCAATCGCATCGTGACCGACCGCGGCGTCTTCGCGCCGCCGTTCACCTTCGCGCCGACCTCCGCCATCCTCCCGCCCCCGGCCTGACCCTCGTGCGCCACGTCCTCGCCCTCGACCAGGG
>CAZIDS010000102.1:0-10219 GCA_964537945.1 uncultured Gemmatimonas sp.
GCGGCAGACTGCGCCGCGGTCTCTTGCTACGCGCCGGGGCGACCGCTGCGGAGCCCACTCGCACCGCTCCCGCATCCCTTCCCCAGGCAAACGAAGACGGCCCGGCGAAGCGGCACATCCCCGCGAGCGGCCTTTCGCCCGCAAGGCCTGGCCGAGCGAACGCTACCAGCCCTCGCGCGAACGAAGGCTGGTGACGTGCGCCGTGTGATGCCGGCCGTGCCAGTCGTAGAGGGCGCACCAGCTGTCGATCGACTGTGGGCCGTTCGCCGGATGCAGGAACGGCTTGGCGAAGTCCGGCTCCTTCAGGCTCCGCAGGATCACGTCGAGCCGCGCGTGCACGCCATCGAGGATCAGGAGCGACAGCTCGATCGGGAGCTTCGAGTCGGGCAGCTTCGCCCACTCGGCCTCCTCGTACGGCTTGATCACCGGGTTCTGCTCGGTGAGTGCGAGCTTCACGCGGACGTAGCCGTTCATGTGCGAGTCGGCGACGTGATGGACCAGCTGGCGGACGGTCCAGCCGCCGGGCCGGTACGGGGTGTCGAGCTGCGGGTCGGAGAGGCCCTTCACCGCGGCGCGCAGCTGGGCGGGGAGGGCGGCGAGGCCATCGAGGCGCTTGGCGCGGTCGGCGGCGGAGAAGGCGGTCGGCCGGACGTGCTCGCCGATCGGATAGGAAAGGGAGGTCGTCATGGGAGGAAGTTAGTTCCCCGTGCCGAGACTCTGGGTGCGGGTCTCGTGAGGCCGGTTCGGGGTTGCCCGGGGCCTCCCGAAACCGCTAATTTCGTGTTCCCCCGCGGGCGGTTCCAGCGGTGGGAGAGCTGCCCCTTAGCTCAACTGGCAGAGCGTCTGACTCTGGATCAGAAGGTTCCTGGTTCGATTCCAGGAGGGGCAATCGAAGCCCGGTCCGTCCTCGCGACGGGCCGGGTTTTCGCGTTCCGGCGTTATCGCTCGGCGGCGATTCCGTGGTCCCGGGGGTAGGTTGGTCGCGTCCCTCACTCCCGAGGCTCCGACCATGCGCCGATTCCTCGCCGCGATCGCCCTCTCCGCCCTCGCGGGCTGCGATTCCCCGACTGGGCCGGCCGATCTCACCGGCACCTGGGAAGGCACCAACAGCGTCGTGACCGTGACGCTCCATCTCACCGAGTCGAGCGGCTCGGTGACCGGGACGGGCTCGATCGTCTCGCTCGGCAACTCGTATCCCGTGACCGTGACCGGTACGCTGAGCGGCAGCGCGCTCTCGCTCGACGCCACCGTGACCGGTGCCGGCTCGGCGACGTACAGCGGCACGGTGCGCGGGAGCCGGATCGACGGCGAGCTGAACGGCGCCGGCTTCGACCACTACGAGTTCGACCTGACGAAGCAGTAGCGCCGCGTCAGGACGCGACGAGCCGCTCGATCGCCTTGAGCCCGTCGTCACCGACGTCGAGCGAATGCGCGTTCACATACAGCGCGATGTGCTGCCGCTGCACCGCCTCCGACATCTCCTGCGCGTGCTGCTGCACGTACGCGCGGCTCGCGTCGGGATGGTCGAAGGCGTACTGCACCGACGCGCGGACCGCACGCTCGGCCGCCGCGCGCGTGGCATCATCGAAGTCGCTGCGCGCGCAGATGCCGGCGAGCGGCACGGGCAGGCGCGTCTCCTGCTCCCACCATTCGCCGAGGTCGGCGACCTTTACGAGCCCGCGCTCGTGGTAGGTGAAGCGGCTCTCGTGGATGATGAGCCCCGCGTCCACCTCGCCCTGCTCGACCGCGCCGAGGATCCGGTCGTAGCGCATCTCGACGGTCTCGGCGACCTGCGGCGCGGCCAGACGAAGCAGGCGGAACGCAGTCGTCTCGCGCCCGGGGATCGCGATGCGCCTGCGCGCCGCGTGCGCGAGCGACTGCGCGTCGCGCGCGACGACGAGCGGCCCGACGCCGTGCCCGAGCGCGGCGCCGCTGCGGAGCATCCGGTAGCGGTCGCCGACGGCGGCGAACGCACCGACGCTGAGCTTGGTCAGCGCGAACTCACCCGTGTGCGCCCGCCGATTCAGCTCCTCGATGTCGAGCAGCACCGGCTCGACCTCGAACGGCGCGTCGACGAGTCCGTGCGCCAGCGCGTGGAACGCGAAGGTGTCGTTGGGACAGGGGGAGTAGCCGAAGGTCAGCCGACGCACTGCGCGATCTCCTCGACCAGCCGCGGCGTGACTTCGGTGATCGCACGGAAGGCGTCGTCGAAGCGCCACCTCGCGCGATCGGTCTCCTCGACCTCGTTCGAGATCGCGCGCACCTCGATCGCCGGGATCCCCGCGCGCTCGGCGGCGCGCAGCACGGCGAAGCCCTCCATCGCCTCCACCTCGGTGTCGCCGGCGCCGACCCTGGCCGTCGTGCCGATGGTGAGGTGCAGCGCGTCGGGGATCACGCGCGCGGCTGCGGCGAGCAGCGCTGGCGACGCGGCGACGCGGTTCGGCGCGAAGTGCGGCGGGATGTGCAAGTCGCAGTAGCGCGACTCGCGCCCGATGACGAGGGCGCCGAGCGCGATGCCGCTCGCGCGGCGCGCGCCGGCGATGCCGACGTGGAGGATCGCGGCGGGGCGGTGCTCCTGGATCGCGGTCGCCGTCGCCACGGCGGCCTCGACCGGACCCACGCCGCACTCGAGGGCGCGCCAGCCGTGCGGCGTGCCGAGTTCGCGTCTCGTCGCCGCGACGACGAGGATCCTGGTGAGGTCCGCCATGGGCGTGAAGTCTACACACCCGCCTCCGCGACGGCGTACGCCCCGGAGCGCCGCGAGAGCATCGGCGCGATGCCGAACGCGCCGAAGATCCCCGTGGTCACCCTGGCGAGATGATCGTTGTAGCCGGCCAGATGGGAGCCCATCCCCATGCGATCCACGATCGTGCGGAACTCCCGCGTTCCCGGCGCCGACTCGACGAGGCCGACGATCGCATCGGCCACGTCCTGCGGATTCTGCGCCGGATTCGCCGCGAGCGCCTGCTCGAACCCGTGCAGGAACTGCGCTGCGGCGGCGCCGCTGCCGAGCGACGCCTCCCGCTCGGTGTCACCCGGGCGGATCAGGTTCGCGATGAACGTCGTCGGATACCCGCCCGGCTCGACGATCGCCACATCGATTCCATGCGCCGCGAGTTCGATCGAGTAGTTCTCGGCGAGCCCCTCCACCGCCCACTTCGACGCATTGTACGGTCCATAGAACGGGATGGCGATGCGGCCGAGCAGGCTGGAGACGAAGAGCACGAGCCCGCGGCCGCGCCCGCGCAGGTAGGGCGCCGCGGTGCGCGTCACGCGGTGCGCACCGAACACGTTCACATCGAAGAGGCGACGGAGGTCGTCGGCCGTGAACGCCTCCTGCGCGCCGAGCACGCCGACCCCGGCGTTGTTGATCACGACGTCGAGTCCGCCGCTCAAGCGTTCGGCTTCCGCGACCCCCCGCTCGACGCTCGCGTCGTCGGTGATGTCCATCTCGATCACCTCGGCGCCGAGCGCGCGGAGCTCCGCCGCGGCGGCCGCGTTGCGGGAGGTCGTCCCGCGCATCGTGCCGAACACCCGATGCCCATTCGCGATCATGGCCTTCGCCGTGAGCATCCCGAACCCGCCACCCGCACCAGTCAGCAGCACCGTCGCCATCGTCCTGTCCTCGATTCATGGTTGACATCGTCCATCGACAACACCAGAATTGGGATGTACAGTCGGTTACGAAAGTAGGCACAAGAAAGTGCTGTACTTACCTTGAGGTAACCATGGGTGAACTGGCGGCTTGCTCCGTCGAGACGGAGAGCGTCCGCGACGTGCTGGAGTCGATCGCGGACAAGTGGACGTTGATCGTGCTCGACGAACTCGAATCGGGCACGAAGCGCTTCTCCGTGCTTCAGCGATCGGTCGGCGGGATCAGCCAGAAGGTGCTCACCCAGACGCTGCGCGAGATGGAGCGGAATGGTTTCGTGGTGCGGACGGTGCACCCCGAGGTCCCGCCGCGCGTCGAATACACGCTCACGCCGATGGGACGCGATCTCGGCGAGGCGATCTGCGGTGTGTGGAAGTGGACCGCGGCGAACCACGCGCGCGTGGTCGCCGCGCGCGGCGCGTTCGATGCGGGGAGCCGGGCCGCGGCGGGCTGACCACCGCCGCTAGATTCCGTCTTCCCTTCGACGCTCCGCCTCCGTGCCCGACTCCGCCCCAGGTCCTGACTCCGCCCCGCGCCACCTCGACTTCATCCGCGAGATGGTCGCCGAGGACGTCGCCACCGGCCGCTTCGGCCGCGCGCCCGCGACGCGCTTCCCGCCGGAGCCGAACGGTTTCCTGCACATGGGGCACGCGAAGTCGATCTGCCTGAACTTCGGCATCGCGAAGGAGTACGGCGGCACCTGCAACCTCCGGTTCGACGACACGAACCCCTTCACCGAGGAGATGCAGTACGTCGATGCGATCAAGCGCGACGTGCAGTGGCTCGGCTTCAGTTGGGACCGCGAGTTCTACGCCTCCGACTACTTCGAGCAGCTCTACGACGTGGCCGAGCTGCTGGTGAAGAAGGGGAAGGCGTACGTGGACGACCAGGACGAGGAGGCGATCCGCACCAACCGCGGCACCGTCACCTCGCCCGGCACGCCGTCGCCGTTCCGCTCGCGCAGCGCCGACGAGAACCTCGACCTGCTGCGCCGCATGCAGGCCGGCGAGTTCGCCGACGGCGCGCGCGTGCTGCGCGCGAAGATCGACATGGCGCATCCGAACATGATCATGCGCGACCCGCTGCTGCTGCGGATCCGCCGTGGCGCGCACCATTACCGGCGCGGCACGAGCTGGAACATCTTCCCGCTCTACGACTTCGCCCACGGCCTCTCGGACGCGATCGAGGGGATCACGCGCTCGCTGTGCACGCTCGAGTTCAAGGACAATCGCGAGATCTACGACTGGCTCGTGAGCGAGGCGGGCTTCACGAAGCCGCCGACGCAGATCGAGTTCGCCCGGCTCGAGCTCGACTACACGGTGCTGTCCAAGCGGAAGCTGCTGCGGCTCGTGAACGAGGGGCACGTGAGCGGCTGGGACGACCCGCGGATGCCGACGATCGCCGGCCTGCGCCGCCGCGGCGTGCGCCCCGAGGCGATCCGCACCTTCGCCGAGACGATCGGCGTCGCGCGGAAGGATGCGCGCGTGGAGATCGCGATCTTCGAGCACGCGGTGCGCGACGACCTGAACATGGAGGTGCCGCGGCGGCTCGCGGTGCTCAATCCGGTGAAGGTCGTGCTGACGAACTATCCGGAAGGGAAAGTCGAGCAGCTCGAGGCGCAGGACTATCCGCACGACGTACCGAAGACGGGGTCGCGGACGATCCCCTTCTCGCGCGAACTCTGGATCGACCGCGACGACTTCATGGAGGAGCCGGTCAAGAAGTTCTTCCGGCTCTCGCCGGGGAACGAGGTGCGGCTGCGGTTCGGCTACATCATCAAGTGCGAGTCGGTCGTGAAGGATGCCTCGGGGAGGATCACGGAGCTGCGCTGCACCTACGACGCCGAGACGAAGTCGGGCGGCGCGGCCGCCGACCGGAAGGTGAAGGGGACGATCCACTGGGTGAGTGCCGCGCACGCGCTGTCATGCGAGGTGCGGCTCTATGACCGGCTCTTCTCGCAGGCGGATCCGGATGCGGTGGAGGAGGGGAAGGACTTCCTCTCGACGCTCAATCCTGCTTCGCTCGTGGTGATCACGGATGCGAAGGTGGAGCCGGGCGTCGCGGCGGACCCGGTGGGGTCGCGGTACCAGTTCGAGCGGACCGGGTACTTCTACTCGGAGCCGGAGTCGTCCACGCCCGGGAAGCTGGTGTTCAACCGGATCGTGGGGCTCAGGGATTCGTGGGCGAAGGAAGTGAAGAAGGGGTGACCCGGAGGCGCCGGCAACGCCGTCAGCCATTGGGCTCGAGCAGCAACCAGACCTGAGCCCCGCCCCTCCACTCCTGCACCGCCTCCCAGCACTTCTTCCGCATCGCCTTCTGCAATGAAGGCGCGAGGTCGGCCGGGAAGTCAGCGAGCGTCCGCGCCGCCGTCGCGATCTCCGTGATCCGATGCGTCCCCGAGTACCGCGCGACGATCGCGTCCCGGCATCCCGCCCGCAGCACATCGTGCGTCTCGACCAGCATCGTCGCCCGGCGAAGTGACGGCGCCGTTGCCGGATCGGTGAGGTCGAGTTCCGCGCCCTCGACATCCATCACCACCAGCACCGGCTGCTCCCCCGCGAGCGCGGGCTCGAAGTTCGCCGGCTCCGCGGCGCCAAGGATCGTCGTGCGCGCGGCGAGCCCGTTCCGCGCGACGGTCGCCGCGATCACGTCGCGCGCCTCGGCGGTGAGCTCGAACACGACGAGTCTCGCGTCGGGGATGCGTCGCCCCAGTCCAGCGATGTAGAAGCCGTTCCCGCCGCCGACGTTGACGATCGTCCGCCACCGCATGGCGCAGAGCCGCTCGATCGCCGGATGCAGTTCCTTCTCGTAGCTCCCGAGCAGGTGGGGGAGGAACGGCTTCGGCGCGAGGAGGAGGCCGGCGAACGGCCCGGTGTGCACGCGCCCGTGCGCCGCACGCCAGAGCGCGGCGCGGAAGAAGGTGTCGAGCGGGTACATGAGCGGCCGAAGCCGCTCGCGCGTGCCCTCGCCGACGAGCGCGCGGTAGACCGGGCGAAGGAGTCTTCGGAGCAGCGAAGCCGTCCGCTACCGCCGCCGGGTGGTCGTCGTCACCTCGATCACGCCGGCCTCGTGGCCCGGCCCGCGCATCTGCACCGCGCGGTTCTGGTCGAGGTAGCGGATCTCGAAGACCTTCGCGAGCGGCACCTGCTGCAGCCCCATCTCGAGCTCCGGCTGCCGCACGTCATCCACGTAGAGGACGATGGCGGTCGAGCCGCCGCCGGTCGCGCCGACGTTCGAGCTCGCCATCCGGCCCGGCGGCGGGTTGAGCCACTGCGGGCGCAGGCGACGGATCACGTCGAGCGCGGTCGCGCCGCCGCCGGCCGTGGCGATGTCGTCCTGCGTGAGGCGATTGCGGTCGCCGCGGCGCGGACGCGCGGCCTTCTGCTGCGAGGAATCCTGCGGCGCCTTCGTCTCCTGCGCGGCGACGGCGGGCGCGGCCGCGGCGAAGGCGAGCGTCAGGACGGCGAGACGGGTGCGGGTGCGCATGGGGCCTCCGGGGCGGCGGATCGCGCGCGCGATCCCTTCCACAATATGGCCCGCCGCCACGAGAGCGCGAGTCCGGTCCACGTGAGGACGACCGCCGCGAGCGACGCGAGCGTCGCGAGCAGCTGCCCGGGGATGCCGAACACCTCGCCGGTATGGCCGAAGCGCATCCATGAGCGGATGCGGCGACTGGCCGAGAGGTCGTCGTAGCCGGCGCGCGTCACGATCGTCGCGGTGGCGGCGTCGATCGTGAGCGTGGTGCGGAGGTCGGGGCGGTAACCGTTCCCGTCGGCGATGGCGACGCGCGCGTCGGCGCCGGCCCGCTCGGGGAGCGTGATCGTGATCGTGCGCCAGGCAGGATGCTCGCCGACCGCGGCGCGAAGGAGCGCGTCGACTCGCACGGGTGCGGCGGCAGTCAGCGAAGGTCGTTCATCTCGAGGGACGGTCGGCGGCGCGATCGGTGCACGCGCTGCGGCCCGCTCCTCCGGCGAACCGAGCCACCGGTCGAGCGTGCGCCCCGGCCACTGGTACGAGATGAACACGCCCGTCACCGCGATCACGAGCAGCGGGATCGCCATCCAGATGCCGAGCGCGTGGTGCCAGTTGTGGTCGCGCCCGCGGCCCTTCGCGGTGAGGGAGGGCAGCGTCGTCGCGCGGATGCGCGCGCGTGTCCAGCGGCGCGGCCACCAGATCGAGATGCCGGAGAGGATCAGCACCACGAAGGCGAGGTTCGACGCGCCGGTCGCGGCGCGCATCGTCGCGCGGAGCTCGGCGCCGGTCGCGCCTACCCAGCGATGCCAGCGGCGGATCGCGGAGAAGAAGGCCTGCGCCTGGCCCGGCGCGCGCGGCGGGAGGAGCGCGCCCGTGTACGGATCGAGCAGCTCCGCGGCGCGCTCGCGATCGCGGAAGCGCAGCGTGACCGGTGCGGTCGGTTCGTTGCGCAGCGCGACGGACGCGAGCGAGGCCGGGTCGACGTTCGCGCTCGACAGCGCGGCGTCGAGCTCCATCGCCTGCGTCGCGCCCGCCGGCCCCGTCGCGACCGCCGGCGCCCCGTCCCACCAGGCGATCGTCTGCCGCTCGAAGCCGAGGAGCACACCCGTGACCGACATCAGGAGGATCAGCGTTCCGGCGGCGACGCCGATCGACAGGTGCAGCCAGAAGAAGAACGGGCGGATCCGGCGGATCGCGTTCGGCACGACGCCCCTCGGCGATTCAGGAAGATGAGAACGAATCTCAAGTAGTGGAGCGAACGCTAAATCATTCCCGATAGAAATGCTAGGGAATCTGGTCCGTATGACGTTCACGCCCGTCGGACGGGTAGAATCAGGAGTTCACGACCACCAGAACCGAATGCGATCGCGCACGCCGTTCCTTCGTTCGTCCGTCAGGCCGATCGCGTTCGCATCGGCCACCTTGGCGATGCTCGCGCTGGCGCCCGCGGCGCCCTCCGTGGCGCGTGCGACGCTCGCCGCGCAATCGATCCGCGGCTCGGTGGTCCGCAGCACCGACCAGGCGCCGATCGTCGGCGTCGTGGTGCTGCTCCTCGACAGCGCCGACGTCGCGCGCGCCCGCAGCCTGTCCGACGGCACGGGGAGCTTCGTGCTCCGCGCTCCGGCGCGCGGCCGCTACCGGCTGCGCACGCTGCGCATCGGCTTCACGGCGACGACGGGTGCGACGTTCCAGCTCCGCGCCGACACGACCGTGCGCCTCGTGCTCGACCAGATCCCCGTGCGGCTCCCGGCGGTGACGGCCGAGGAGAAGGCCGAGTGCCGCGAGACGGGCACCGGCGGACTGGCGACGGCGATCCTGTGGAGCGAGGCGCGCACGGCGATCCTCGCGGCGGACATCACGATCCGCGACCTCGATTATCGCTTCGACATGATGCTGCACAGCCGCAAGATCGACACGCGGCCGCCGCCGCAGCTGCTCGAGTCGGTGTTCGGGCGCGTGCGGCACGAGGGGATCCAGCCGTGGACGAGCTTCCCGCCCGACACGCTCGAGGCGCGCGGCTACGTCACGCCGACGGATTCCGGGCTGCGCTACATCGCGCCCGACCTCGCCGTGCTGCTCTCGCCCTACTTCACGCGCACGCACTGCTTCCGGATGCGCGACTCGGCGTCGACGCCCGCGCAGCGGATCGCGCTCGAGTTCTGGCCGCTCTCGACGATCCGGCGCAGCGAGATCAAGGGCCTGCTCGAGTTCGACGCGACGACGCGCGCGCTGCGCTCGGTGACGTTCGCCTACGTGAACCTGCCGCAGACGGTGGCCGACACGCTCGCCGGCGGCGAGATCGAGTTCTCGCAGCTGACCACGGGCGCGTGGATCCTCCCGCGGTGGCTGATCCGCGCGCCGATCCCGGTGCGTTCGGCGCTGGGGGACACGGTCCGCCAGGCGGGGACGGCGGTGAACACGTGGCGGAGCGACTACCGGATCGTGCCGACGACGCAGCGCATCCGCGTCACCGGCGGCGACCTGCTCATCGTGCGACAGGGGAGCGACACGACGACGCTGTGGAGCCGGCCGACGAGCACGCTGGTGGTGCAGGCGGTGCAGCGGAACGGCGCGCAGGTGGAGCCGTTCCCGGGCGTCGCGGTGGCGTTCGCGGGGTCGACGGAGCAGGAAGTGACCGGCATGAACGGCGAGACGCGCTTCTCGGGGCTCGTCGCCGGCGAGTACGCGGTGGAGGTGAGCAATCCGTTCTACGCGGCGTTCGACATCGAGCCGGAGCGGTTCGTGGTGTCGTTCCCGATCGAACCGCGCGTCGCGACGCACCGGGTGCGGGTGCGGACGCTGCAGGAGCTCGCGAAGGACGCGTGCGGGGAGAACCCGGGGCACGCGGTGCTGATGGGGAGCGTGGTGCGGAACAACGATGTCGTGATCGGGGCGGGGGTCACGGCGCGCATCCCGCGCGGGGCGACCTCGAACCTCGATGAGGCGCGCACGGCGCGCGCGCGGACGACGATCGACGGTCGCTACGCGATCTGCGACATCCCGACGGGCGTGGAGATCTTCCTCACCGTCGTCGCGGCGGACGGGACGCGGCTGCTGCAGTCCACCGTCATCGAGCGCGGGGAGACGGTCGCG
>CAZIDS010000103.1:0-10121 GCA_964537945.1 uncultured Gemmatimonas sp.
TCCTGCCGCGCATCATCGGGCAGGGGCGCGCGGCGGAGCTGCTCTACACCGGCCGCGCGATGTCGGCGGACGAGGGTGAGCGCTGGGGCTTCTACAACGCGCTCGTCGAACCCGACACGCTGCTCGCCGAGGCGACGAAGCGCGCGGCCGCGCTCGCCGACGGCCCCACCTTCGCGCACGCGATGACCAAGCGCATGCTCGAGCAGGAGTGGGACGTCTCGGTCGAGGAGGCGCTGGAGATGGAGGCGCAGGCGCAGGCGATCTGCATGGGCACGAAGGACTTCAAGCGCGCCTTCGACGCGTTCGCGGCGAAGCAGCAGCCCGTCTTCCAGGGGGACTGAGATGGCGACCGACGCGCGCGCGCATCCGCCGCACCTCGACTGGCCCTTCTTCGACCCGGCGCATCGCGCGCTCGCCGCAGAGGTCGCGGCCCTCGCGGCGCGCACCGCCATCCCGCACGGCGACACCGACGCCGCCTGCCGCGCCTGGGTGAAAGCGCTCGGCGGCGCCGGACTGCTCAGGCTCTGCGTGCCGGAGCCGTGGGGCCGCCACGCCGCGATCGAGTCGCGCGCGCTCTGCATCGCCCGCGAGACGCTCGCCGCGCACGATGGACTCGCCGACTTCGCCTTCGCGATGCAGGGACTCGGCTCCGGCCCGGTCTCGCTCGGCGGGAGCGAGGCGATCAGGGCCGAGTGGCTCCCGCGCGTCGCGAGCGGAGCGGCGATCGCGGCCTTCGCACTCTCGGAGCCGGACGCGGGCTCCGACGCCGGCGCGATCCTGTGCCGCGCGACGCGCACCGCCGATGGCTGGCGGCTCGACGGGACGAAGACCTGGATCTCGAACGGCGGCATCGCCGACTTCTACTGCGTGTTCGCCCGGAGCGACGCGTCGGCCGCCGGGTCGAAGGGGATCAGCGCCTTCCTCGTGCCCGCCACCACCAGGGGACTCGACACGAGCGCACGGATCGAGGTCATCGCGCCGCATCCGCTCGCGACGCTGCGGTTCGACGGCTGCGTGGTGCCGCACGGCCACCTGCTCGGCGAGGAGGGCCACGGCTTCGCGCTCGCGATGCGGACGCTCGACATCTTCCGCACCTCGGTCGCGGCGGCGGCGGTGGGCTTCGCGCGGCGCGCGCTCGCGGAGACGCTCGCGCGGGCGCAGGGCCGCGCGATGTTCGGCGCGACGCTCGGCCAGCAGCCGCTCGCGCAGGCGATGCTCGGCGACATGGCGACCGACGTGGACGCGGCGGCGCTGCTCACCTATCGCGCCGCCTGGCAGCGCGACACGCAGGACGGGCGCACGACGATGGTCGCCGCGATGGCGAAGCTCGGCGCGACCGAGCTCGCGCAGCGCGTGATCGACCAGGCCGTGCAGCTGCACGGCGGCAAGGGGGTGCAGGCGGGGAGCGTGGTGGAGCGGCTCTACCGCGAGATCCGTTCGCTGCGCATCTACGAGGGCGCGACCGAGGTGCAGCGGCTGCTCGTCGGGCGCGAGGCGCTGAAGGCCGCCGCCGCGGAGGGCGGGCGATGAGCGTCGCGCTGCACCCGAGCGCGCACCGCGACCACTGGCCGCGCGAGCAGCTGCCGCCAGTGGCCGAGTGGCCGGTGCTCACGCTGACCGGTCCGTACGCGTACCCGGCGACCCTCAACTGTGCGACGCACCTGCTCGACGATGCCGTGAACGAGGGCCACGGGGAGCGCGTCGCGCTCGTCGTGCCCGACGGCGCCGGCGGCTGGACCGAGGTGCGCTACGCCGCACTGCAGCGCGAGGTGGACGCGATCGCGCAGGTGCTGGTGCGCGACCTCGGGCTGGTGCCGGGCAACCGGATCCTGCTGCGCGGGTTCAATGGGCGGTGGATGGCGGCGGCCTGGCTCGCGGCGATGAAGGCGGGTCTCGTCGCCGTGACGACGATGCCCCTGCTGCGCGCGAAGGAACTCGGCGTGATCATCGAGCGCGCGCAGTGCTCGGCGGCGTTGTGCGACGCGCGGCTGCTGGATGAACTCCGGCAGGCCGCGCGTGGGCCGATGCCGGCCGAGCGGATCACGTGCTGGGGGACCGATGCCGCCGACGGCCTCGAGGCGCGGATGGCGCGCGCGCCTGGCCCGTTCACGGCCGTCGCGACCTCGAGCGACGACGTCTGCCTCATCGCGTTCACGTCGGGCACGACCGGCGTGCCGAAGGGCTGCATGCACTTCCACCGCGACGTGATGGCGATGTGCGACGGCTTCTCGGCGCAGGTCGCGCGGCTCGCGCCGGCCGACCGCTGCATCGGTACGCCGCCGCTCGCGTTCACCTTCGGGCTCGGCGGACTGCTCACCTTCCCGCTCGCCGCGCGCGCGAGCACGGTGCTGGTCGAGAAGGCGACGCCCGAGTCGCTGCTCGAGGCGATCGCCGCGACGAAGGCGACGATCACATGGACCGCGCCGACCTTCTACCGTGCGATGGCGCTCGCGATGAGGAAGGAGCCTGCGCGCTTCCAGACGGCGTCGCTGCGCGCGTCGGTCTCGGCCGGCGAGGCCCTGCCCGACGCGACGCGCATGCTCTGGCGCGAGGCGACCGGCATCGAGATGCTCGATGGCATCGGCGCGACCGAGATGATCCACATCTTCATCGCCGCCGCAGGCAAGGACGTGCGGCCCGGCGCCATCGGCCGGGCGGTGCCGGGCTACACCATCGCGATCCTCGACGACGAGCTCCACGAGCTCCCGCGCGGGGAGGTCGGCCGGCTCGCGGTGCGCGGTCCCACCGGCTGCCGCTACATGAACGACGCGCGCCAGCGCGACTACGTGCGCGGCGGCTGGAACCTCACCGGCGACGCGGCCACGATGGACGCCGACGGCTACGTCTTCTTCAAGGCGCGCACCGACGACCTCATCCTCTCGTCCGGCTACAACATCGGCGCGCCGGAGGTCGAGGCGGCCGTATTGCAGCACACCGACGTCGCCGAGTGCGCGGTGGTCGGCGTGCCCGACCCCGACCGCGGCCAGGCGGTGAAGGCGTTCATCGTGCTCAAAGCGGGCGTCGAAGGCAGCGACGCGCTCGCGCACGCGATCCAGGACTTCGTGAAGGCGACCATCGCACCCTACAAGTATCCGCGGCTCGTCGAGTTCGTGGCCGCGCTCCCCAAGACCGACACCGGGAAGCTCCAGCGCTTCCGGCTCAAGGAGGCGACGTGACGCACGGGAACCACAGGGTGCTGCAGCCCGAGGGATGGCCGCGCCCTCGCGGGTATGCGAACGGCATCTCGGTCGCGAACGGCCGCACGATCGTCGTCTCGGGGCAGATCGGATGGGACGAACACGGGGCGCTCGCGCCCGGCGGCCTCGTGCCGCAGGCGCGGAAGGCCCTCGAGAACATCGCCGCGGTGCTGGCGTGTGACGGCGCGAAGGTCGAGCACATCGTGCGCCTCACCTGGTACCTCACCGACATCGCGGACTACCGCGCGTCGGGTCTCGCACTCGGCGTCGCCTACCGGCAGGTGATGGGGAAGCACTTCCCGGCGATGACCGCCGTCGCGATCACCGCGCTGGCGGAGCCGGGCGCGGTGGTCGAGATCGAGGCGACGGCGGTGGTACCCTGAGCGCCGACGGCGCTCAGCGGCCGAACCCGCGCGTCACCTTCACCACGAGCCCCGCCCCCGCCGTCCCCGGCAGCTGCGGCGCGACGCGGTCGCGGTCGAGGTTCGCGAGGTGCCCGTACACGATCCACAGGTCGTTCCCCTCGCCCGCGTTGTAGCGGAGCCGCACGTTCGCGGTGGCGGCGTGTGCGAGCGAGTTCGACTGCAGCACCGTGCTCAGCGTGAGCCGCGGACTCGCCGCGGCGGTGATGCGGAGCCGGCCGAGCCTCGACCATTCCGCCTCGTCGCGCGCGGCGAACTCGATCCGGTCCACGCGCACCTCCGCCGTCACGCGCAGGAAGGCCGACGCGCGCCACTCGGGCGAGACGGTCAGCGAGCGCAGCGTGCCGTCGAAGTACTCCCCGGCCCGCACGAGCCCGCCGACGACGAACTTCGGGCCGGTCGCGGGCTTCAGCTCGAGCTCGGCATAGTCCGCCGAATGGCGTCCGACTGGCACCGTGGTGCCCGGCGTCGGCGTGAAGGGCGTGACGAGGTCGTCCTCCTGGCGCGCGAGAGTGACCATCCACATCTCCCCCGTCGGACGCTCGAGCGAGACGGCCGCGTTCGAGATCGCGCCCTCGAAGGTCCCCGCCGCGTTGCGGTACGCGCCGGTCCACGACGTCCCCGCACGCACGACGTGCCCGCGCGCGCTCACCTGCCTGCCGTAGCCGACCTCGCCGAGCGGACGGATCGCGTTGCCGCGCTCGACGTAGCCGAGCGCGGGAGCGTACTCCACGCCCGTGGTCGAGACGCCGGCGCGAAACCAGAGATCGCGGTCGCGGCGGCGCTCGACGAGGAACCGCATCGCGCCGCGCGGGAGCACGCCGCGATCCCCCGCGACGGCCGCGCCGGCGTCGCCCGCGAGCAGCGCGGCGCCGAAGCTCACGTAGTCGTCGCCGCCGAGATAGACCTCACCGTCGGCCGCGAAAGCGGCCTGCGCCGAGTCGGGCGCGATGCGCGAGGTCATCATCACGCCCATCCACGACCGCGGGTTGAGCACGGCTCGCCGCACACGGAGCACGCCGAGGTTCTCGCGCGCCGAGAGCGCCGAGGCATCGGTCTGCGCATCGAAGAACCCGACGTCCCATCCGGCCACGCGGCCGACGACCCGCGCGCCGCCGAGCAGCCGCACCGGGCGGCCGTCGGGCGTGAGACCCACGCGCCGGCTGTTGAAGAGCAGGTCGGTCTCGCCCGAGCGCATCGTGAACACCCCGGCGCGCTCGAGGAAGAAGGGGCGTTGCTCCGGGAAGAGCAGCGGGAAGCGCGTCAGGTTCACCTGCTGCGCGTCCACCTCCGTCTCGGCGAAGTCGGTGTTCGCGGTGAGGTCGAGCGTGAGGTTCGGCGTGAGCGCGACCTTGAAGTCGGCGCCCAGCTCGCTCGTCTCGTGCCGCGTCCACGGCGACACGCCGGGATCCGGCGCGCGCGTGCCGTCGAGCCCCGCCAGCACGTACGGCGTGAAGCGCACGTTGCGCGGCGGCGAGATCCCCTCGACCGACACGCGCGCATAGCGCGAGGGCTTCCAGACCGCGAGCGGCGCCGACGGCTCGATCGCCGGGAATGACACGCGCTCGTTGAGGTGCGCGGTGAGCCGGTTCACGCTGAGCCCGAACTCGACGCGCCCGTCCTTCGTCGTGAAGCGCAGCGTCGAGAACGGCACGCGGAACTCGGCGTGCCAGCCGTCGTCGCCGCGCGTGGTGGCGAGCTCCCAGACGCCGTTCCACGCGGGACTCAGCGAGCTCCACGAGAGCGCGTCGTCGCTGATCGTCCAGTCGTTGCGCTGGCCACCCGGCGTCGTCGAGAACGACACCGCGTTCTGGCGGTCACCGAAGGTGTCGAGGATGAGGTTGATGAAATCGCCAGGCGCGTCGTCGTCGCGCAGCATCGAGCTCACGCGCACGCCGTCGCGGTGCGACTCGTACGCATCCACGACGAGGTAGAGCGCCTCGTCGTCGTACGCGACGCGCGCGACGGTGCGTTCGCTCGGCGCCGACCCGAAGGTCGGAAGGTGCACGGTGAGGTCGAGCGGTGTGATCGCCTGCCAGGCCGCGTCGTCGGAGCGGCCGTCCACCTTGATCGTGCCGCCGAGGCGCTGGAGCGCGGTGACCGGCTGCTGCGCCTCGGCGGCACGGCCGCTGCCCGCGACCGCGAGCAGCAGGGCGACCGCGGCCGCCTGCTTCATGAGCGGCGCGACCGCCGGCGCCGGCGCCGCGTTCGCGCGACGCATCACCCACGCGCCGGCCACGCAGAGCGCACCGCCCGCGACCGCGACCGCGGCGACCTGCTCGCCGCGCGCGACGACGCCGAGCAGCAGCGCCACCGGCGGGATGAGGAACGCGCTCGCCGACGCCTTCGTCGCGCCAAGGCGGCCGGACGCCGTCGTCATCACGACGTGCGCGACGCCGGTGCCGAGCGCGCCGAGCGCGACCAGCGAGAGCACGGGCCAGAGGTGGAACTCGAAGTTGACGACGTCACGCGCGCCGAACGGCAGGAGGAGCAGCGCCGCGACGGCCTGCGCCCGCCAGATCACCGGCAGCGCGCCGTACCTCAGCTGCAGCGGCCGCGCGATGTTCGGCGCGAAGCCGTACGAGACGCAGGCGATCGCGACCATCGCGACGCCGGCGGCGCTGCTCGGGTCGCCAAGATCGGGGATCGCCATCAGCACGACGCCGGCGAGGCCGACGCCCAGGCCGAGGAGCACGCCGCGCGGCGGCAGCGCCTTCGCGATCACCGTCGCGATGATCGTCGCGCTCAGCGGCACCGCGCCGTTCAGCATCCCGGCGATCGCCGACGAGATGCGCTGCTCCGCGAACGGGAACATCGCCATCGGGAACGCGAGCCAGAGCACGCCGAGCGCGACGACCTTCGGCCAGTCGGCGCGGTCGATCGGCTTCCAGGCGCCGCGGAAGAAGGCGAGCGCGGCGAAGCCGATCGCGATCCGCAGGAGCGTGACGCCGAACGGACCGACGGACCGCAGTCCTTCGGCGATGAAGAGGAACGACGCGCCCCAGATGACGCCCGGGATGGCGATGAGGGACCAGTCCGCGGCGGCGGACGACGGACGGGACGGGGGGAACTCGATCGAACGCGACACGATTCTCATCTCCTGATGCGGCGCAGGCCGGTGCGCGAGGAAGCTCGGTGCACCACCGCCTGCGGCCAACCCGATTCTTGCGGCGCTTGACGTACGCGAAGACTAGGAACAGACTGGTAAGGGAAGTAGTTCCAGTTATGGAGCGATTTTCTTGACCAGTGTTCCCGTCGACCTGCTGGTGCCGCTGAGCCGCGGGAGCGGCCGCACGCTCGGGCGCCAGATCGAGGACCAGCTGCGGGCCCGGATCCGCGACGGCACGCTGCGCCGCGGTGCGCGGCTGCCGTCCACCCGCGACCTCGCGAGCGAGCTCGGCGTCTCGCGCCCGGTGGTGGTCGACGCGTATGCGCAGCTCTCGGCCGAGGGATTCCTCGTCGTGCGGCAGGGCTCGCGGCCCCGTGTGGCGGATTGCGTCGGACCGTCGTCGGTCGCGACATCGGCGCTGGAGCCGCACGCGCCGGAGCCGCGCGTGGACTTCCGGCCCGGCGTCCCGGACCTCTCGGCCTTCCCGCGGAATGCATGGCTCCGCGCCACGCGCGACGCGCTGCGCCGCATGCCCGACCGCGCCCTCGGCTACGTGGACCCGCACGGCGCCGCCGTCCTGCGGGTCGCGCTGCGCGACTACCTCGCCCGTGTGCGCGGCGTGGAGGCCGATCCCTCGCGCGTGCTCGTCACGAGCGGCTGGGCGCAGGGCCGCACGCTGCTGCTGCGCGCACTCAAGGAGTCGGGCGCGAAGCGCATCGGCATCGAGGACCCGTGCTTCGTGGACGCGTGGGAGTCGGTGCGTCGCATCGGGCTCGAGCTCGTGCCGCTGCCGGTGGACGACCAGGGCGTGCAGGTGGAGGCGATCGAACGCGCGCGTCCCGACGCGGTGGTCGTCACGCCGGCGCACCAGTATCCGAGCGGCGCCGTGCTCTCCGGCGAGCGGCGCGCCGCGCTGCTCGAGTGGCTGCGGCGCAGCGACAAGCTCGTCGTCGAGGACGACTACGACGCCGAGTACCGTTACGACCGCGCACCGGTGGGCGCGCTGCAGGGGCTCGACCCGCGGCGCATCGTCTACGCGGGCACGGCGAGCAAGACGCTCGCGCCGGGGCTGCGGCTCGGCTGGCTCGTCGTGCCACCGCGCCTCGTCGACGCGGTGAAGGAGGAGCAGGTCGTCTCGGACTTCGGCGGACCACGCATCGAGCAGCACGCGTTCGCCGAGTTCATCCAGCGCGGCGACCTCGACCGGCATCTCCGGCGGATGCGCACGCGCTATCACGGGCGGCGCGATGCGCTCGTGGCCGCCGTGCAGCGGTGGATGCCCGAGGCGACCGTGTGCGGCGTGGCGGCCGGCCTGCACGCCGTGGTGCGCCTGCCGTTCGGCTACAACGAGAAGCGGATCCAGGAGGCGGCCGAGCGCGCCGGGATCGCCTTCACCGTGCTCGGCGCGTACGAGATCGTGAAGCGCCGGCGCTACGGCTCGCTGATCCTCGGCTACGCGCGCAACGGCGAGGCGACGATCGGCGCGATGGTGAAGGAGCTCGCGACCGTCGCCCGGAAGGCGATGTCGTCGAGGTAGCGCGCGCTCAGGCGCGCTTCGCCGGCGGCACGGCGGGGAGCAGCAGGCGCACGACGGCGCCGCCCTCGGCATGGTTCTCCAGCTCGAGCATGCCGCCGTGCGCGTCGACGACCCCGCGCACGATGAAGAGCCCGAGGCCCGCGCTGCCGCGTGCGGGGAAGCTCGTGACGAACGGTTCGCCGAGCCGCGGGAGCAGCTCGACGGGGAATCCGGGCCCGTTGTCGCGCACCTCGATCACCGCGTGGCCATCCCGCGCGTGGGTCGAGACCGTGACGCGGCCATCCGCCGCGCCGGACCGGCCGAGCGCGATCCCGGAGTTCGAGATCGCGTGCTGCAGCGCCTGCACGATGCGGTCGCGGTCGCAGACGACATCAGGACAGGGCCTCAGGTCGCTCAGCAGGACCGCGCTGCCGAGCTCGTCGGGACGTCCCTCGATCGCGCGGCGCACGAGGTCGTGCGGCGCGACGCGCTCGGGCACACTGCTCGACGGGCGGGCGTACGCGCGCATCCCGGCGACGATGCGGCCGATCCGTTCCGCCGCGGCGAGCGACGCCTCGATCGCCTCGGTGGTCTCCGCGTCGCCGCTGCCGCGCGCCCTCTCGTGCAGCTCCTCGAGCGCGAGGGTGAGGACCTGCAGCGGGTTGTTGATCTCGTGGCCGACGCCGCCGGCCATGCGGCCGAGGGCGGCGAAGCGGGCCTGCGCGGCGAGCTGTTCACGCGCGGCGTCGCGCTCGCCGGTCGCGAGTGTGACCTCGGTCTCGAGCCGCTGCGTGAGCGCCTGCAGGCGCTCGGCGTCGTCGAGGAACCGGCGCACGAACTGCGCGACGATCGGCGCGATGAGCCCGAGGTACCCGACCTCGGCCAAGTAGATGAAGTTGAGCATCCCCATCGCCACCAGCACTTCCTCGACGGCGCAGGCGCCGAAGAAGATGAACCCGAGCGCATTGCCCACGGCCCCCTGCACGCCGCGGCGCGCCTGCCGCAGCTGCTCGACGAAGCTCAGGCCGAGGATCGCGAGCGTGATCACCGCCGAGAGCGTGGCGAGCGGCGTGAGGTTCGGCTGGTTGAACGACGCACTGAGCCAGGGCACGAACACGCGGCCCGTGCGCGTCGGGTCGACCGCGTTCCCCGTGACGGCCAGCACGAACGTCCACGCGAGCTGGCCGGCCGCGACCCACCGGAGCGTCCGCGGCACCGAGCGCCAGCGTCCCTCCGCGTCGGAGAACGAGAACCAGAGCCAGATGCCGACGTGCGCCGCGGCGACCGTGAGGTTCGCGCTGGAGAAGATCGCGATCCCCAGCGCGGTATCCGTGAAGGCGTTGCCGAGGACGTTGAAGAAGCTGTAGAGCCCCGCGGTCCCCGCGAGCGCGGCGACGATCCGCGCTCGCCGCCATCCCGGCGCCTGGGCGATCGCGAGTGCGATGAGGCACGCGGCGACCTGCAGCGCGAGGGAGACGGTCGAGAGGGCGAGGATGACGTTCACGATGGCGGACCGGACGTGGGCGGGCAGGACTGGCGTCCCTCAGTTTCGGCGCGAGACGCCAGGACTTGAGCCTATCCGCGAAGGAGGGGGCCCGCCATCTTGTCAGCCATGACCTACGCCGCCATCACCGGCTGGGGCGCCTGCATGCCCCCGGCGGTCCTCACGAATGACGACCTGTCCACGTTCCTCGAGACCTCGGACGAGTGGATCACCACGCGCACCGGGATGAAGGAACGCCGCGTCTCGCACGTGACGGCCGTCGAGATGAGCACCGTCGCCGCCAAGCGGGCCCTCGCGTGCGCCGGCCTCGACGCGAAGGACGTGGACCTGATCATCTACGGCGGCGTCAGCAACGAGGAGCTCTGCCCCAACA